>NZ_JALJWP010000001.1:5646146-5974792 GCF_024169245.1 Pseudomonas koreensis | reverse complement strand
GTGTTCCGCGTCTGGACCCTAAGCAATTGATTTTCAGGCATAAAAAAACCGGACATCAAGTCCGGTTCTTTGAAACGGGGCATTTACGCGGCAGTAAATTCTACCGGGTAGGGGATCGCTGCCTGGGCAGTTTGCAGCTTGGTCAGGGTTTCGCGCACCACTTCCTTGGCAAGGCAGGCGCATTTGCCACACTGGCTGGCGACGCCGGTGGCCTGGCGAACTTCTTTGTAGCTGCAGCAACCTTCATAGATCGCTTCGCGGATCTGTCCGTCGGTGACGCCAGTGCAGAGGCAAACATACATAAGTAAGAACCGTCGCTGGTTGTGACTCAATTGCGATGGATCTTAATGTTAACGAGAATGATTGTCAAAGTGCTTTCGGAACGCTTCCCAGCCAATTTGCCTGCGCCTGACGAACGGTATTTTCTGCTGTTCGCTTGAGCCAATGAATACGCGGTGGATAAACCGATCAGGGAAAATCCGTTACGGACAGGCCAAACACGCAGTGTATGATGGTCGTCCCTTGCGAAGAGGGTTCGTGTCACAGGGCTGTCGCCTGAGGGTGACAGGCTGGCCCGGACCCTGAACTTCAAGTTTTTACACCAGGAGATATCAATGAGCGTACTCGTAGGCAAACAAGCCCCAGACTTCACCGTCCCGGCCGTACTCGGCAATGGCGAGATCGTTGACAGCTTCACCCTGTCCTCGGCCATCAAAGGCAAATACGGCCTGGTGTTCTTCTACCCGCTGGACTTCACCTTCGTCTGCCCGTCCGAGCTGATCGCTCTGGACAACCGCATGGCTGACTTCAAGGCACGCAACGTTGAAGTGATCGCCGTGTCGATCGACTCGCACTTCACCCACAACGCCTGGCGCAACACTCCAGTGAACAATGGCGGCATCGGCCAGGTGAAATACACCATGGCTGCCGACATGAAGCACGACATCGCCAAGGCTTACGACGTTGAATCCGAAGGCGGCGTGGCTTTCCGTGGCGCGTTCCTGATCGACGACAAAGGCGTGGTTCGTTCGCAGATCATCAACGACCTGCCGCTGGGCCGTAACATGGAAGAGCTGATTCGTCTGGTCGACGCACTGCAATTCCACGAAGAGCACGGCGAAGTCTGCCCGGCCAACTGGAAGAAAGGCGACAAAGGCATGAACGCTTCGCCAGAAGGCGTTGCGGCTTACCTGACCGAGAACGCTGCTGCCCTTTAAGGCGCAACGTCGAGGTACAAAAAAACCGGCCCATGCGGCCGGTTTTTTCATGCGCGGGGTTTGTTCGCCGAGGATCAGTCGTCGAAGTCTTCCCAGCCGCCCATCTGCTTCCAGCGATTGACGATGCCGCAGAACAGCTCAGCGGTCTTTTCGGTGTCGTAACGCGCCGAGTGCGCTTCACGACCGTCGAAATCGATGCCAGCGGCCTGACAGGCTTTCGCCAGTACAGTCTGACCGTACGCCAGACCCGCCAGGGTCGCGGTGTCGAAGCTGGAGAACGGGTGGAACGGGTTGCGCTTCATGTCCAGGCGCGCAACTGCTGCGTTGAGAAAGCCCAGGTCGAAGCTGCTGTTGTGCCCGACCAGAATCGCCCGCTTGCAGCCGTTGGCTTTCAGCGCCTTGCGGATGCCACGGAAAATATCGGTCAGCGCGGTTTCTTCACTGACGGCCATGCGCAGCGGATGATCAAGCTTGATCCCGGTGAACTCCAGCGCTGCCGCTTCGACGTTGGCACCTTCGAACGGCTCGACACGGAAGAAGTAGGTGTGATCCGGGTAGACGAAACCCTTTTCATCCATGGCGATGGTGGTCGCGGCAATCTCCAGCAGGGCATCAGTGGCTGCGTTGAAGCCACCGGTTTCTACGTCGACAACAACCGGCAGATAGCCGCGAAAACGTGCTGCCATCGGATGACGGGAACCGCCGCCGCCACCTTGACCGTCCAGCTCATCGTCGAAATTGTCTTCACTCACGCGTGTTCCTCCAGCAGGCGCCAGCGCAGTTTTTCACCGGCGCGCAGCGGGATAACGGTCAGCTCGCCGAATGGCAGGCTGGTCGGGGCGGTCCATTCTTCGCGAACCAGGGTGATGCGATCGGTGTTGGCCGGCAAGCCGTAGAAGCGCGGGCCGTTGAGGCTGGCGAAGGCTTCGAGCTTGTCCAGCGCGTTACGCTGTTCGAACGCTTCGGCGTACATCTCGATGGCGGCGTAGGCGGTGTAGCAACCGGCGCAACCGCAGGCGGCTTCCTTGGCGTGCTGGGCGTGGGGCGCCGAGTCGGTGCCGAGGAAGAACTTGGCGCTGCCGCTGGTGGCGGCATCGAGCAAGGCTTCCTGATGGGTGTTGCGCTTGAGGATCGGCAGGCAATAGAAGTGCGGCCGAATTCCGCCCACCAGCATGTGATTGCGGTTGTACAGCAGGTGATGCGCGGTGATGGTCGCGCCGACGTTGGCCGAAGCCTCGTTGACGAACTGCACGGCGTCGCCGGTGGTGATGTGTTCGAACACGACTTTCAATGTCGGGAAGCGCTCGACCACGCGGCGCATGTGCTCATCGATGAAGATCTTTTCGCGATCGAACACATCGACGTCACCACGGGTGACTTCACCGTGGATCAACAGCGGCATGCCGACCTCGGCCATGGCTTCCAGCGCCGGGAAGATCTTGTCGATGCTGGTCACGCCGGAATCGGAGTTGGTGGTCGCGCCGGCCGGGTACAGCTTGGCGGCGTAGACGAAACCGCTGGCCTTGGCCTGACGAATTTCTTCCGGTTGGGTGCGGTCGGTGAGGTACAGCACCATCAACGGCTCGAACTGACTGCCGGCCGGGCGGGCAGCGAGAATGCGCTGCCGATAGCCGTCGGCTTCGGCGGCGTTGCGCACCGGCGGTACCAGGTTCGGCATGATGATCGCGCGCCCGAAGGTGCGGGCCACATCGGCAACGGTATTGGTCAACACGGCACCATCGCGAAGATGAATGTGCCAGTCGTCGGGACGCAGCAGGGTCAGGCGGTCGGACATGAGGGGATTCCAGGCGGGTCAAACTGAGGCGAATGCTACCGGAAAAGACTCTTGCAGGCACCCGCTATCAAGTTTTGCCACAAGCGTCCGATATCCCGAAGGTATGCCGTAAACATTGTGTGAATCGGTGTTTGTGTTTCACAAGCCAATGGAGCCTCCCGTGCGCCAGCGTTATTTAGCCCTGCTCAGTGTGTTTGCCAGCCTTCCTGCGATGGCGCTGACTTACCAGACCCGTCTGGAGAACATTGAGTGGACGGTCGCCGGCGACAAGTTCGAATGCCGCCTGACGCAACCGATCACCGATTTCGGCTCGGGCGAGTTCGTGCGCAAGGCCGGTGAGCAGGCGATCTTCCGTCTGAATGCCTACAACGCCATGCTCGGCGGCGGTTCGGCGACCTTGCTCGCGGCCGCTGCGCCGTGGCAGCCAGGGCGTGGCGACATCAATCTGGGCTCGGTGCGTCTGGGCAGTGGCAATGTGTTGTTCAACAGTTCGCAATCGCAGGCCGGCGGTCTCATCAGCGGTCTGCTGGATGGCCGCAGTCCGGTTGTGCGCCGTGCGTCTGGCGACGGCCGGGTTTCCGAAGTTCGCCTATTGCCGGTCAAATTCAGCAAGGCGTTCAACGACTACCAGACTTGCGTGGCGAAGCTGCTGCCGCAGAATTTCGACCAGATCAAGCAGTCGCAGGTAGGCTTCCCGGGGGAGGGCGTTGATCTGGACCCGGCCGCCAAGGCCAAACTGCAGGTGATGCTCGACTACATGAAGGCCGATCCGACGGTGAACCACATCGAGCTTGATGGGTATTCCGACAACAGTGGCAATCGCCTGACCAACCGCGAGCTGTCGCGTCGCCGGGCGCTGGCGGTGGTCGATTTCTTCAAGGCCAACGGCATCCAGGAATCGCAGATCACCGTGCGCTTCCACGGCGAGCAATATCCGATCGTGCCCAATACCAGCAAGGCCAATCGTGCGAAGAATCGTCGGGTCAACGTGAAATTGTCGCGTGTGGCACCGACCACAGCCCCTGCGCCAGCACCGCAAGCGAGTACGCCAGCCACCGCCGCAACGACTTCCTGACTCGCCGGTCATCGTCGCGCTCTCGACAGATTCTGTCGCTTTGTCGTCTTAAGCTGTCGCGCCTCTGTAAATTATCGCGTTTGAGCGGTAGACTCCCCGGCTTTCCGTAGAACCCCGTGGAGTGATGGCATGGCGGACGTAAACAAGGTCGTTCTGGCGTATTCCGGCGGCCTGGACACTTCGGTGATCCTCAAGTGGCTGCAGGATACTTATAACTGTGAAGTGGTGACCTTCACCGCCGATCTCGGTCAAGGCGAAGAGGTCGAGCCGGCCCGCGCCAAGGCTCAGGCCATGGGCGTCAAAGAAATCTACATCGATGACCTGCGCGAAGAATTCGTGCGCGATTTCGTGTTCCCGATGTTCCGCGCCAACACCGTTTACGAAGGCGAGTACCTGCTGGGTACTTCCATCGCCCGTCCGCTGATCGCCAAGCGTCTGATCGAAATCGCCAACGAAACCGGCGCCGACGCCATTTCCCACGGTGCCACCGGCAAGGGCAACGACCAGGTACGTTTCGAGCTGGGCGCCTACGCGCTCAAGCCTGGCGTGAAAGTGATCGCGCCATGGCGCGAGTGGGACCTGTTGTCCCGCGAGAAGCTGATGGACTACGCCGAGAAGCACGCGATCCCGATCGAACGCCACGGCAAGAAAAAATCCCCGTACTCGATGGACGCCAACCTGCTGCACATCTCCTATGAAGGCGGCGTGCTGGAAGACACCTGGACCGAGCACGAAGAAGACATGTGGCGCTGGACCGTCTCCCCGGAGAAGGCTCCCGACACCCCGCAATATCTTGAGCTGACATACCGCAACGGCGACATCGTCGCGCTGGACGGCGTCGAAATGACTCCGGCCACGGTACTGGCGACGCTGAACAGGATCGGCGGCGAGCACGGCATCGGTCGTCTCGACATCGTCGAAAACCGTTACGTCGGCATGAAGTCCCGTGGCTGCTACGAAACCCCGGGCGGCACCATCATGCTGCGCGCTCACCGCGCCATCGAATCGATCACTTTGGACCGCGAAGTCGCTCACCTCAAAGACGAGCTGATGCCGAAGTACGCGAGTCTGATTTACACCGGTTACTGGTGGAGCCCTGAGCGTCTGATGCTGCAACAGATGATCGACGCCTCGCAGGTCAACGTGAACGGTGTGGTGCGTCTGAAGCTGTATAAAGGCAACGTGATCGTGACCGGCCGCAAGTCCGACGATTCGCTGTTCGACGCCAACATCGCGACCTTCGAAGAGGATGGCGGTGCTTACAACCAGGCCGACGCGGCGGGCTTCATCAAGCTCAACGCGCTGCGCATGCGTATTGCTGCCAACAAGGGCCGCAAGTTGTTCTGAGTGGTTGCGCCCAGCGCGCAATAAAAAAGGCGGCCTGTTCATGGCCGCCTTTTTTTATTTTTTTTGTCTGGTTCATCAGGCTGGTCTCTCGTCTGCCCGCGTGCGGCACAGGACTTGTCTGTCAGCTTGCTCTTCCCAATAGTGTCACTGTTTGTGAGCACAGGTTGTAAACGATACACAGCGTCGCGCCTGAGCCTTTCTTCGCTTGCCTGATCTGTTGCAGTGCGGTGTGCGCCAGCGAATCCGAGACATGATTGGACAGAAAGACCAACACGCGCGCGTTCTTTTTGTCGGCTCTGCGCAGAGCATCGAGAATGGCATCGAATTCCCTCGTCGCATCAATATCCCTCGCGTCAATTATGTTCAGTTCGCTGATCAAGGGTGACAACTTGATAGTCTGAACAAGCGGGCCGGGCTGGCTGCTCATATCGGCTGGTGGATCGGGTGCGTTGTGAATGCTGCATGGGCGTTGAAATCTGCCTCTGCCAGATTTGCCTGACACGACGCAACTGGTTATTTCAAAGGTGCTGGATTCACCTGTCTCGCGCAGCGGTAGGTTTCGTTTGTTGTCGCGCTCCTGATCTTCTGCTGCCTTTAAAAAGCTTTTGTCTTTTCCGAAGTCAGAGGGCGAGTAGAGTGAGCGGTGATTGAAGTTGAGGGTCATGAAGAAAAGAAATAACAAGTAAAAGGGGAAGCTGATCAGAAACCAGACGTAAATTTCCCGATCCTTATTGTCTAGAAACGGCAGTGATACGGCAGCCGATGTTTCAGAAAGAATCGCGAATATAGCGATGACTGTCATTGGGTTGGTAATCTTTTTTTTTATCTTCAGCATAGTTTAGAGTTCTGGGTAGTTGTCTGGAAGGTTGTATTTCTATTTATAGCAAAAGTGCGACTTTAAGTATGCGGCTGTTGTTTCAAGTTTTAAAAATGTGTTGAAACGCATGTCGCTCTACACCGATTCTGGCTTATTGCATCATGTTTCCATTAACCGAATCCGCGACATAGCCACATCTTCATTGCTCAACGCGTGCTGGCTGCTATAGACCAGGACCAAAGGATCTGTAATTCCTTGGCGTAGGGCGGGTCACGGAACGACTGAAAATCCCGACAATGAGGGGAAAGCTGAAGTCGGGCAAACAGGGGTTAGCGCTGTATTTGTGGGAATTATCCTCAATGCCTGTAGGGAATGTCTCTTGATGCAAGTGTGTGTAAAACTCGCTGTGCCTTGGGACAAGTGACTGGGATATCGTGCGTGTTCTAAAAATTCGAACAGCGAAAACTGGACTTGCCCATGAATAAAGTGCTGATCGTGGATGACCACCCCGTCATTCGACTTGCGGTACGAATGCTGATGGAACGGCATGGCTACGAAGTCATTGCAGAGACGGACAATGGTGTGGATGCATTGCAGATTGCTCGCGAACAATTGCCGGATCTTGTCATTCTGGATATTGGTATACCGAAACTTGATGGGCTGGAAGTCATTGCACGCCTGACCTCTACCGCCATGCCAGTTAAAGTTCTTGTATTGACTTCCCAAGCTCCCGGGCATTTTTCAATGCGTTGCATGCAGTCGGGCGCAGCGGGTTATGTATGCAAGCAACAGGATTTGACCGAACTGCTGAGTGCAATCAAGGCAGTGTTGTCCGGATACAGCTATTTCCCCAATCAGGCGTTGCACACCGTGCGCACCAGTCTGGGCAATGCGAGTGAGGCGGACATGGTCGATCGCCTGTCCGGGCGGGAAATGATGGTGTTGCAGCAACTGGCGCGCGGCAAGACCAACAAGGAAATTGCTGACGGAATGTTTTTGAGCAACAAGACCGTAAGCACTTACAAGACACGCTTGTTGCTCAAGCTCAATGCGCGGTCGCTGGTTGATCTGATCGAACTGGCGCAGCGCAATGGTCTTGTGTGAACGATTCGACAGCTGACAAGGTCATGGGCCGATCAAGTTCAGTTGCCGCAGAAAATGAAAAGCCTCCGGTTCGGGAGGCCTTCAGCTATCACAGATCAAAATCGTAATCGGCCAATTGCCGTTGCAGTCGGCGCTCCTCAAGCAGGTTGTCGATTGTGCGACGCTTGCTGAGGTTGGTCTTGGCCACTTCCACCACCGGTTCTGCGTCATCGGGGTCGGCGGCAATAAGATCTTCTTCTACATCCAGTTGCTCTGTGTCGGTACTCATGAAGTCAACTCCCGGCTAAGACTGCCTTTGGCGCTTCTTATATCGACATTACCGCGGCGGGTAAAAAAGATTTTTTCAATCGATGGATGCAAAAAACCGATGACGGCTCAATCGTCGGAAGTTTTATGTTTGTATTCGCACAGGTCTTCGATGCGGCAGCTACCGCAGCGCGGTTTGCGCGCCAGGCACACATAACGGCCGTGCAAAATCAGCCAGTGATGTGAATCGAGCAGGAATTCTTTCGGCACAAACTTCATCAGTTTCATTTCAACTTCCACCACATTTTTCCCCGGCGCGATGCCGGTGCGGTTGCTGACGCGGAAAATGTGCGTGTCGACTGCCATGGTCAACTGGCGAAACGCTGTATTGAGGACCACGTTGGCTGTCTTGCGTCCGACGCCGGGCAAGGCTTCCAGTTCTTCTCGGGTTTGCGGGACTTCGCCGCCATGGCGTTCAACCAGCAAGCGGCAGGTTTCGATGACGTTCTTCGCCTTGCTGTTGTATAGACCGATGGTCTTGATGTACTCGGATAACCCTTCGATACCCAGCGCGAAAATCGCTGCGGGTGTATTGGCAACCGGAAACAGTTTTGCCGTGGCCTTGTTGACGCCCACATCGGTGGACTGCGCCGAAAGAATTACCGCAATCAGCAGCTCGAAGGGCGACGAGTAGGCCAGTTCTGTCTTCGGCTCGGGATTGTCTTCGTGCAGTCGGCGAAATATCTCAAGACGTTTTGCAGCATTCATGGGCGATGCGTTTCCTTGATGACAGAGTTGCGGCGTGTCCACGCCTGACCAACGGCGAGAAGCAAACCCAGTAAAACAAAAGCGCCGGGAACCAGCGTAATCAGATGCAGCCCCTCGGGGAATAAAACCACACCTTGCCAATGCGTCGGAAACCCTCGGCCAAGGGTGCCATGGCCGATGATTTCGCGCAGCCCGCCGATCGACAGCATGAGCGCGCTGAACATGACACAGCGTTTGAAACCCGCGATGGCGGGGCCGCGGAGGGCGCCGCTGTGTTCAAGCGCGATGCATTGCAGGGCGATCAGCCCTATATAGAGATCAAGCGGCTGCTGCCAGGGTAAAAACCAGCGTCGCGCCACAATGTCTGCGCAACTGGTCAACGTTGCGGCAAGTATCAGGTTCGCCAGCAATACTTTTGCGCCCGTCAGACGATCACGTAGCACCGACATGCATAGGGCGAAGGCTCCGAGCGTCGTGCCGAGCATCAGAGTCATCCCCAATGCAGCGCTCAATGTTTCTGTGGCGCCCAGTAACGGCACCAGCATCAATAACGTTAGTGTGCGCTTCATTTTCCAGCTCCCAGCAGCAGCGCCCGATGCTCATCGAAGTAACGCAGCGCGTCATGAATCGCATTGATCGCGGCACGGGAGGTAATGGTCGCACCGGCCATCTGATCGAATTGCCCTTGATCCTTTTTCAGCGCCCAGCCGGCGTCTGTCGGGTCACTGCGGGATTTACCGGTGAAACTCTGCAGCCAGGCATTCGGCCATTCACCGATGTGACCGCCCAATCCCGGCGTTTCGCGCTGCTCAAGGGTTTTAACACCAAGAAGTTTGCCGTTGGCATCGATGGCGATCAGCAGTTCGAGAATACCTGCGTAACCTTCGGTCCTGCTGCGCAACAGCACGGCCACGGTTTGCCCGGATTGCATCGCCCGATAGCCGCCTGACAGCGTGCTATGGCGCAGCGCTGAGTCGACGAGCGTCAGCGGGTGCTCCAGCGGCTGATTGTCGTAGCGTTCTGCAGGGAGCACATCAAGCAGTTTGCGGCTGTCGAGCAAACGCTGCTCGGCGGCAATCCCCGGCGCACTGCTGCGCTGCAGCATGTAGGTCGCGCTCACGCCAACGCACGCCAGCAGCACAATCATCATGACACTGGCCGAGCGCTTCATGCGCTCACCGGCGGCCGGCGGCTGGCGGCGAAGCGCTCCAGCGCGGGCACCAGAAGATTCATCAGCAATACCGCAAACGCGACGCCGTCCGGGTAACCACCCCACGTACGAATCAGATAAGTCAGCAAGCCGACGCCCACGCCGAACAGCAGTCGGGCGAGGGCGCTTTTCGCCCCGGACACCGGTTCGGTGACGATGAAAAATGCGCCGAGCATCGTGGCGCCGCTGAGCAGGTGAAACAGCGGCGAACCATGGGAATCCGAGCCCGAGCCGTTCCAGCACAACAGGCTGATGACGAACAGGCTGGCGAGCATGCCCACCGGCGCGTGCCAGGAAAAGATCCGCCGCTGCAACAGGAACAGGCCGCCGAGCAGGAACGCCAGATTCACCCACTCCACACCGCGCCCGCCAAAACGGCCGAAGGCCGGATTGCCGGCGAACAGCTCATCCATGGTCAGGCTTTTATTGATGCGCAGACTGTCCAGTGCGGTGGCCTGCACCCAGGCGTCCGGCGCTTGAGCTGGATTGAAAACCTGTTGCAGCGCCGGAAGGAAATCGAGGCCATGACCTGGCCACTGCGTCATCGCTTGCGGGAACAGCGCGATGCTCAAGGCAAAGCCGAGCATCGCCGGATTAAACGGGTTTTTGCCGACGCCGCCATACAGGTGTTTGCCGAACACCAAGCCAGAAACGGTCGCGGTGACCGTCAGCCACCAAGGGCAATAAGCCGGCAGCGCAACGGCCAGCAACATTGCACTGACCAGCGCACTGCCATCGCGCAACGCAGGTTGCATCGCTTGCCGACGCAGACGGGCAACGCCAGCCTCGACGAGCACAGCGCTGACAACCGCCAGCAGCAGGTTGATCAACACGCCCCAGCCATACAGCCAGAACAAAGCAAGCAGCCCCGGCAGAGCTGCGAGCAGCACGCTATTCATCGCCTGTTGCAGGCGATCATCCGCAGCCTCAAGGGGCGGCATGGTCTTGCACCCGACGCTCGGCGTCAGTCACGGCCTGTTCCAGTGCTGCGATCTGCTCGGGTGCAGCCTCTGCCGCCTGAGCTTTTTTCAACTCGGCGCGGCGCATGGCCAACTGGATTTTGGCCCGCTTCAGTTCCGCGTCGTTGCTCGGAGCGGGGGCGACGGGAGTTGCCGGTTGGCTGTTTTCCAGGGTGGCCAACGCTTGTTCGGCGGCTTCGAATTGTTGCTGCAGGACGATCAGTTGCGACTGCTGCTCGAACGTCGGCGGATGACCGAAGGCTTTCAGCGATTTGTGCAGTTGCGCACGACTCATCGCCACATCGACCTTGGCCTTCTTCAGCGCCGCGTCGGCGTTCGCGGCTTTTTGCGCACGTACCCGCTCGAGCGCTGCCTGAACCGGATCAGCGTTCGAAACTTGTGGCTGTGCCGCACGCTGGGCTCGCGCTTCACGTTCGGCCTGTTTTTGCTGTTCTTCACGCAGCAGGCGCTGGTTGCGGCGCTCGAAGCGCTGGCGCGCATGGTCACGCTTTTCAGCGCGGGCGCGCTGTTCTTCGAGATCGAATGCGAGACCGCCAACCACCGGGATCGTGTTCGCAGGCAAAGGATGCATTTCGATGCAGTCGACCGGGCACGGCGCAACGCACAGATCACAACCGGTGCACTCGTCGATCAGCACCGTGTGCATGAGTTTTGCCGCGCCGACGATGGCGTCGACCGGGCAGGCCTGAATGCACTTGGTGCAGCCGATGCATTCGGCCTCGCGGATGAAGGCGATTTGCGGCGGTGCCGGGCCACGGCTGATGTCCAGTTCCAGGACCGGTATTTTCAACAGCTCGGCCAGGGCGGCGATGGTTTCCTCGCCGCCCGGCGGGCACTTGTTGATCGGCTCGCCATCAACGATGCCTTGCGCATAGGGTTTGCATCCGGGATGGCCGCACTTGCCGCATTGGGTCTGCGGCAGCAGGGCATCGATGCGTTGAATCAGACTCATGTTTTGATCAATCCACTGAATCCGAGAAAAATCACTGCGATCAGTCCGGCGCTGATCAAGTCGATCGGCAGGCCGCGAAAGGGCAGGGGAATATCGTTGTCGGCCGTGCGCTCGCGCAGATCGCAGAACACACTCAGCACCAGCCAGAAGCCCAGCCCGGCGCCGAGACTCAAGGCTGTCGCGTTCAGCAGGCCTTGGTCGTGTTGCGCGTTGATCAACGCCAGCCCGAGTACCCCGGCATTGCCGAGCAACAGCGGCCATAATCCCTCGAACGGCCAATCCGGCAGTCCGCGTGCCAGCAGTTTCAGCAGCGGTGCGATCAACAACACACTCAACGGCAAAAACACGAACAGCCGCAGCGCTTCAAGCTGCAACGGCACCAGTATCCATTGCCAGATCGCTTGACCGATGACGCCGACGACCATCATCAGGCACAACGTCGCCAACCCCAGCGCATGCACTTGCCGTCGGCTACCCGCCAGCAGCGGAGCGACGCCCAGCGGCCAGTGCAACACGAAGTTGTTGAGCAGGGCGGCACTGATCAGCGTAAGCACGAGTTCGGTCATGGTTCTGCCAGCGAAACGGGCGGGTGTCTCTCAAGGGTAGGCACTATCGGGCCAGATATGAAAAATCCCACCGGCATGCGCAACGCACGTCGGTGGGATCGTTTTACGGCAATGCCTTACTTGATGCGCTGACCCGGCTTGGCGCCGCTGTCCGGACTCAGCAGGTAGATCTCTTCACCACCAGGGCCCGCCGCCATCACCATGCCTTCGGAAATACCGAACTTCATTTTCCGTGGCTTGAGGTTGGCGATCATCATGGTTAGGCGACCGTCAAGTTTCGACGGATCCGGGTAAGCGCTCTTGATCCCGGAGAACACATTGCGTTGCTCGTCACCGATGTCGAGGGTCAGGCGCAGCAGCTTGTCGGCGCCTTCCACGTGTTCGGCCTTGACGATCAACGCGACGCGCAGGTCGATGGCGGCAAAAGCATCGAAATCGATTTCCGGCGACAGCGGATCCTTGGCCAGTTCGCCATTGCCCGCAGGCTTGGTTTCGCCGGTATCGGTCTGGCTGGCGGTCAGGTCTTCTTTCGAGGCGTCGGTCATGGCTTGCACTTTTACCGGGTCGATGCGGGTCATCAACGGTTTGAATTCGTTCAGCTGATGGTTGGCCAGCAGCGTGGTGTGATCGTTCCAGGTCAGCGGCGCGACGTTGAGGAACGCCTCGGCATCGGCGGCCAGCAGCGGCAATACCGGCTTGAGGAAGATCACCAGTTGGCGGAAGAGGTTGATGCCGGTGGCGCAGATCGCCTGGACTTCATCCTGCTTGCCTTCCTGCTTGTTCAGCGACCATGGCGCCTTGTCGGCGATCCAGGCGTTGGCGCGGTCTGCCAGGGCCATGGTTTCACGCATGGCGCGGGCGAAGTCGCGGGCTTCATAGGCGTCGGCAATGCTCGGCGCGGCGGCGAGGAAGGCCTCGGTCAGTTCCGGCGCGGCATTGTTGTCGACCAGCAGGCCGCCGTTGCCCTTGTGGATAAACCCGGCGCAACGGCTGGCGATGTTGACCACTTTGCCGACCAGATCGGAGTTGACCTTCTGCACGAAGTCTTCGAGGTTCAGGTCGAGGTCGTCGACGCCACGGCCCAGTTTGGCCGCGTAGTAATAGCGCAGGTATTCCGGTGACAGGTGATCGAGATAAGTGCGGGCCTTGATGAAGGTGCCACGCGACTTCGACATTTTCTGGCCGTTGACGGTCAGGTAGCCGTGCACGTTGATGCCGGTCGGCTTGCGGTAGCCGGCGCCTTCAAGCATGGCTGGCCAGAACAGTGCGTGGAAGTTGACGATGTCCTTGCCGATGAAGTGATACAGCTCGGCAGTCGAGTCCTTGCCCCAGAACGCGTCGAAGTCCAGCTCCGGCGTACGATTGCAGAGGTTCTTGAAGCTGGCCATGTAACCGATCGGCGCATCCAGCCACACGTAGAAATACTTGCCCGGCTCGCCCGGGATTTCGAAGCCGAAGTACGGCGCATCGCGGGAAATGTCCCACTGTTGCAGGCCGGCATCCAGCCATTCGGAAAGCTTGTTGGCCACCGCATCTTGCAGGGTGCCGCTACGGGTCCAGGCCTGGAGCATGTCCTGGAAGTCGGGCAGCTTGAAGAAGAAGTGCTGGGAATCCTTGAGCACCGGGGTGGCGCCGGAGATCGCCGACTTCGGATCCTTCAGGTCGGTCGGTGCGTAGGTCGCGCCGCATTTTTCGCAGTTGTCGCCGTACTGGTCTTCGGTGCCGCATTTCGGGCAGGTGCCCTTGATGAAGCGGTCGGCCAGGAACATTTTCTTTTCCGGGTCGAAATACTGGGTAATCGAACGTTGAGCGATATGCCCGGCGTCACGCAGCTTTAGGTAGATCTGGCTCGACAGCTCACGGTTTTCTTCGGCGTGAGTGGAGTGGAAGTTGTCGAAATCAACCAGGAAGTCGGCAAAGTCGGCGCTGTGTTCAGCCTGCACGTTGGCGATCAGTTGTTCCGGGGTGATGCCTTCCTTTTCCGCGCGCAGCATGATCGCCGAACCGTGGGCGTCGTCGGCGCAGACATAAATGCATTGGTTGCCGCGATGCTTCTGGAAGCGCACCCACATATCGGTCTGGATGTATTCCAGCATGTGGCCAAGGTGGATCGAACCATTGGCGTAGGGCAGGGCGCTGGTGACGAGGATCTTGCGTGGCTCGGACATGGGGCTTCGCTACTTGATGAAACGGAGGTCGGCCACTATAAAGCGCCGGGAAAGATATTTCACCCCTGCAAATGGTTGCCGGGCATGCCGTCCGCAGGACAGAAGGGGTACGATAGCCGCCATCCTTTCCAGTCTTGTTATCGGAGTTGCCCATGAGCGCCGTCACTCGCGCAGCGGTGGAAGCCGTCCTCAGCCAATACACCGACCCTTACCTGAACCAGGACCCGGTCAGCGCCGGTTGCGTGAAAAACATCGAGATCATCGGTGACCGCGTCAATGTGCAGCTGGAAATCGGCTACGCCGCCGGCCTGTTCAAGAGCGGCTGGGCGCAACTGCTGCAACTGGCGATCGAAAACCTCGACGGCGTGGTGATTGCCCGCGTCGAAGTCACCAGTGTGATCGCCGCGCACAAGGCCCAGGCGCAGATTCCGGGGCTGGCCAACGTCAAGAATGTGGTTGCCGTCGCTTCCGGCAAGGGCGGCGTGGGCAAATCCACCACCGCCGCCAACCTTGCGCTGGCGCTGGCCCGTGAAGGCGCCAAAGTCGGCATCCTCGACGCCGATATCTATGGCCCGAGTCAGGGCATCATGTTCGGCATCCCCGAGCGCACCCGCCCGGAAATCAAGGATCAGAAGTGGTTCGTGCCGCTCAAGGCGCACGGTGTGGAAGTAATGTCGATGGCATTCCTGACCGACGACAACACGCCGATGGTCTGGCGCGGGCCGATGGTTTCCGGGGCGCTGCTGCAACTGGTCACGCAGACTGCGTGGGGCGATCTGGATTATCTGGTCATCGACATGCCGCCGGGCACCGGCGACATCCAGCTGACCATGGCGCAGAAAGTCCCGGTGGCGGGCGCGGTGATCGTCACCACGCCGCAGGATCTGGCGCTGCTCGATGCGCGCAAAGGCGTGGAAATGTTCCGCAAGGTCAACATTCCGGTGCTGGGCGTGGTGGAAAACATGGCGGTGCACATCTGCTCGAACTGTGGGCATGCCGAGCATCTGTTCGGTGAAGGTGGCGGTGAGAAACTGGCCACCCAATACGGCGTCGAACTGCTGGCCTCGCTGCCGCTGTCGATGCTGATCCGCGAACAGGCCGATGGCGGCAAGCCAACCGTGATCGCCGAGCCGGACAGCCAGATCGCCATGGTCTATCAGGAACTGGCCCGCCACGTCGGCGCGCGCATTGTGTTGCAGGAAGCGGTTTCGCCGGCGATGCCGAATATCACCATCAGCGACGATTGATCGGCGCCGCCTGCAAAAAGATCGCAGCCTCGCTTTGCTCGTCAGCTCCTACACATGCCGTAGGAGCTGACGAGCGAAGCGAGGCTGCGATCTTTTGATTTTGCTTCAGATGCGCAAGCCGCCATCCATCTCCAGAATCCGCCCGGTGTAATAGTCGTTCTCGAAGATATACGCCGCCGAATGGGCGATCTCCTCCGGCTTGCCCATGCGCTTGAGCGGAATCCCCGACGTCATCTTCTCCAGCGCTTCCGGCTTCATGCCCAGGGTCATCTCGGTTTCGATGAAGCCCGGCGCAATGCCCGCGACGCGAATGCCGTAACGCGCCAGCTCCTTCGCCCAGGTCACGGTCGCCGCTGCGACGCCCGCCTTGGCTGCGGAATAGTTGGTCTGGCCGACGTTGCCCGCGCGGGAGATCGAGGAAATGTTGATAATCGCGCCGCTGTTCTTCAGCTCGACCATCTTCGCCGCGACTTCACGGGTGCAGAGGAATACGCCGGTCAAATTGACGTCGATCACTGCCTGCCACTGGGCCAGACTCATCTTGGTCATTTCGCCATCCTTGACCTTCAGCAGCAGACCATCGCGCAGGATCCCGGCGTTGTTGATCAGGCCGTGGATGGCGCCGAAGTCCTCGGCCACTTGCGCGACCATGTGCTCGACCTGTTCTTCATTGGCAACGTTGCACAGATAGCTGCGCGCTTCGACACCCTTGGCTTTGCAGGCGGCCACGGCGTCGTCGAGTTTTTCCTGATTCAGATCGACCAGGGCCAGTTTCGCGCCCTTGCCGGCGAAATACTCGGCCATGGAACGGCCCAAACCCTGGCAACCGCCGGTGATAATGATTACTTTGTCGTTGAGTTGCATTCGCATGTCCCGCTGGCAGGTCTGAGTTGTTTTTGTTGTCGGCAACGCTCGATCGGCACCGGTCCGGGCCAGGTTGCACAGGAACATTTGCCCGATGCGCGCCGGTTACTTTTCGCTGCGCGCCTGTCCGTTTTCTAGACGGAACCTAATTAAGGAGTCACAAATTGAGCGCTGAAGTGGCGAAGAATGCCCGAGAATTGCTTCTCAAGGAATACCGAGGAGTGCTGTCGACTCACTCCAAATCCATGCCGGGTTTTCCCTTTGGCTCGGTTGTGCCGTATTGCCTGGACGAGCAGGGTCGGCCGCTGATCCTGATCAGCCGCATCGCCCAGCACACCCATAACCTGCAGAAAGATCCGAAGTGCTCGATGCTGGTGGGCGAGCGCGAGGCCGACGATGTGCAGGCGGTCGGGCGTCTGACCTACCTGGCGCAAGCGCAGAAGCTTGAAGACCCTGCCGCCATCGAGGCCGCCGCCGAACGCTATTACCGCTATTTCCCCGACTCGCAGAATTATCACCAGGCTCATGATTTCGATTTCTGGGTGCTCGATCCGGTGCGCCATCGCTACATCGGCGGGTTTGGCGCGATCCACTGGGTCGACCATCTGACCTTGGCCAACCCGTTCGCCGGCAAGGCGGAAATCAGCATGGTCGAGCACATGAACAGCGACCACGCCAAGGCCATCGCCCACTACGTCGAGCTTGCCGGACTGCCGGACAGCGAGCCGGCGCAACTGGCCGGGATCGACAGCGAAGGCATGCACCTGCGCATCGGTCAGGCGCTGTACTGGTTACCCTTCGCGGCGCCATGTAATACGCCGACACAAGTGCGCGAAGCCTTGGTTTCATTGGCTCACGCCGAGGTCTGGGCAAAAAAACCGGATTCTTAAGGTTGAATTCACGCAAGGGCGACGTCATCTAAGGCTTACTGCAAGGCATTTCTTGCGTTGAGGAAACTTTGATGCGCCCTTTTCTGTTGCTCTTTCTGCTGTTTCCAGTGCTGGAGCTGTTCGTATTCGTCAAAGTGGCAGGCTCTATCGGGTTTTTCCCGGCCCTGCTGCTGATCATTCTCGGCTCGATGTTCGGTGTGTTCGTACTGCGCGTCGCCGGTCTGGCCACCGCATTGCGTGCCCGGGAAAGCCTGAACCGCGGCGAATTGCCCGCGCAGACCATGCTCGAAGGTCTGATGCTGGCGCTGGCCGGCGGCCTGCTGATCATCCCCGGCTTCATCAGTGATGTGGTCGGTCTGGTGATGCTGTTGCCGGTCACCCGCCGTCTGCTGGCAAACAAGATGCGTCAGCGCGCCGAAGACCAGGCCATGCGCCAGCGCGCCTTTGCCGACGACCTGCAACCACGGGGCGGCCCGGCACCGCGCGAGCCGCTGGGTCGAGAGCCGAATGTGATCGAAGGCGAGTTCGAACACCGCGACAACAAGTGACATCAGCTTCGACACGGCACCTGCGGGTGCCGTGTTCGTTTATGGCTGTTATTTACCGTGTCTGGATGAAAAATTTTTTCCGCCAGCCCTTGTAATCGGCTTGTACGCCCCTATGTATCGGTCACCGAAAGGTTTCCGGTATTTGAACCGGACAGACTTCCGCGGTTCGCTCGACGAATCGCAACCGGCGCAGGCCGGATTCGTTAAACCCGCCGGGACTACACCGGCCGATGAAAACCACAATTAGGAGAGATCGACAATGAAGCTTCGTCCTCTGCATGACCGCGTCGTTATCCGTCGCAGCGAAGAAGAAAAGAAAACCGCTGGCGGTATCGTCCTGCCAGGTTCGGCTGCTGAAAAAGCCAACCACGGTGTGATTCTCGCTGTAGGCCCGGGCAAAGCTCTGGAAAACGGTGAAGTGCGCGCACTGTCCGTGAAGGAAGGCGACAAGGTTGTGTTCGGTCCTTACTCCGGCAGCAACACTGTGAAAGTCGATGGCGAAGACCTGCTGGTAATGAGCGAGAACGAAATTCTCGCGGTTATCGAAGGCTGATACTCCCGTTCATTTTCCCGTTACTACAAAGTATTTAAGGAATATCGATCATGGCTGCTAAAGAAGTTAAGTTCGGCGATGCCGCCCGCTCCAAGATGCTCAAAGGCGTCAACGTTCTGGCTGACGCGGTAAAAGCGACCCTGGGCCCGAAAGGCCGTAACGTGATTCTCGAGAAGAGCTTCGGCGCTCCGACCATCACCAAGGACGGCGTTTCCGTCGCCAAAGAGATCGAACTCGAAGATCGCTTCGAAAACATGGGCGCGCAGCTGGTCAAAGACGTTGCCTCCCGTGCCAACGATGACGCTGGTGACGGTACTACCACCGCTACCGTTCTGGCTCAGTCGATCGTCAACGAAGGCCTGAAAGCCGTCGCTGCCGGCATGAACCCGATGGATCTGAAACGCGGCATCGACAAGGCGACCATCGCCATCGTCAAAGAGCTCAAAGCCCTGTCCAAGCCATGCGCTGACTTCAAAGCCATCGCTCAGGTCGGCACCATCTCGGCCAACTCCGACAACTCCATCGGCGACATCATTGCCGAAGCCATGGAAAAAGTCGGTAAAGAAGGCGTGATCACCGTTGAAGAAGGCTCGGGCCTGGAAAACGAACTGTCGGTTGTAGAAGGCATGCAGTTCGACCGTGGCTACCTGTCGCCGTACTTCGTCAACAAGCCGGACACCATGGTTGCCGAGCTCGACGGCCCGCTGATCCTGCTGGTCGACAAGAAGATCTCGAACATCCGCGAAATGCTGCCAGTGCTGGAAGCCGTTGCCAAAGCCGGCCGTCCGCTGCTGATCGTGGCCGAAGACGTTGAAGGCGAAGCCCTGGCGACTCTGGTTGTGAACAACATGCGTGGCATCGTCAAAGTCGCTGCTGTCAAGGCACCGGGCTTCGGCGATCGTCGCAAGGCCATGCTGCAGGACATCGCCGTTCTGACCGGCGGTACCGTCATCTCCGAAGAGATCGGTCTGAGCCTGGAAAGCACCACCCTGGAGCACCTGGGTAACGCCAAGCGCGTAACCCTGTCCAAGGAAAACACCATCATCGTTGACGGTGCTGGCGTGCAGGCAGACATCGAAGGCCGTATCGCCCAGATCCGTGCCCAGGTTGCCGAAACTTCCTCGGACTACGACCGTGAAAAACTGCAAGAGCGTCTGGCCAAGCTGTCCGGCGGCGTTGCAGTGATCAAGGTTGGCGCTGGTTCCGAAGTTGAAATGAAAGAGAAGAAAGCCCGCGTTGAAGACGCCCTGCACGCAACCCGCGCAGCCGTTGAAGAAGGCGTGGTACCTGGCGGTGGCGTCGCGCTGATCCGTGCTCTGGAAGCACTGACCGAGCTGACCGGCGACAACGCTGACCAGAACGTCGGTATCGCTGTGCTGCGTCGCGCTGTTGAAGCGCCGCTGCGTCAGATCGCTGCCAACTCCGGTGACGAGCCAAGCGTAGTCGTCAACGAAGTGAAGAACGGCAAAGGTAACTTCGGTTACAACGCTGCTTCCGGCGAATACGGCGACATGATCGAAATGGGTATCCTGGACCCAACCAAGGTAACCCGTTCGGCTCTGCAAGCTGCAGCTTCGATCGGCGGTCTGATCCTGACCACCGAAGCAGCTGTTGCTGACGCACCGAAGAAAGAAGGTGCAGCTGGCGGCGGTATGCCAGACATGGGCGGCATGGGTGGCATGGGCGGCATGATGTAAGCCAGCCCTGGCCCTGTAACGCAAAACCCCGCTGGCGAAAGTCAGCGGGGTTTTTTTTGCCCAAGTTCAGCACCCACCCCGAACCAATGTGGGAGCGAGCTTGCTCGCGAAAGCGTCGGATCAGCCAACATAAATGGTGGATGACATACCGCATTCGCGAGCAAGCTCGCTCCCACAATTGGATCTGTATTTCAGGCGTTGAGTGGTGGGGCCAGGATGCTGGCATCCGCCCTCACCGCCGGGCGATAGAGCACCCAGTAATAGGCACCCAAGCAAATCAGCCAGCAGAAAATCGCCGTCCATACGTTGTGCGAAAAGAAGTGCGCGCCCTGCATCATGCGGCTGATCGAGAACACCGAGCCCAGCGCAAAGGCAAACACAAACGCCTGCCGCGCCAGTCGCGGGCGGCGGTCACGCAGCACGAAGAACAGCGCAAACAAGGTAAACCCGGTCGCCGCATGGCCACCCGGCCAGCAACGCCCCGGCTTGTCGGTGGCGGGGCGATGCTCCATCAGTTTGCTGTAGGTCTCGTGGCCGCCGAATTGCTCCAGACTCCATGGGCACTGCACCGCGGTAACGGCTTTGACCGGGGTGACAAAGGAAGTGGCCAGTCCCAGCGACAGCACCAGACAGCCCAATTCACGCTTGAACGGTTTCAGCCGTTCGATGAAAAACGCGCCGATGAAACCGAGGATGGCAAACACCGAGAAGCCGATCACCATCTGTTTCGCCCGGTCATGCAGGATGTCTTCAAGAAAATAGCTGTGCCGCCCGATGAAATCACCGGCGACCGGGTCGTAGAACATTCGCGCCAGATCCATGTCCAGATCGGTCAGTTCCAGCAACAGCAGAATGATCGCCGCCGCTGCGGGAATGCCCAGACACAGCCACCAGTTCAGTGGCCTCGAAGCGGGAAGGGCAGAGGTCGACACCATGGGCAGGTTCCTTGGTCGATGAAAAGAAAGGGAGAGTGCAATCGCGCGGAGTCTGCGCGCGCTGGCGTCGGCGATTTGTTAACCGAAAGTGAAAAAATCGTCGCAGCGCGCACGGCGCAGATTTATCGAAAAACGCCCCTAGCCCTGAGCCACACTTGGCCGTAAGCTTCGCGGGCCAAGACGGCCGTTACCCCGTTCGGAGGAGATGTCCATGCGAATTCTGCTGGTCGAAGACAACCGTGACATCCTGGCCAATCTGGCCGATTACCTGGGCATGAAAGGCTATACCGTCGATTGCGCCCAGGACGGGCTGTCAGGGCTGCACTTGGCGGCGACCGAGCATTACGACCTGATCGTGCTCGACATCATGCTGCCCGGCATCGACGGCTACACCTTGTGCAAGCGCCTGCGTGAAGATGCCCGGCGCGACACCCCGGTAATCATGCTCACTGCGCGCGATCAACTCGACGACCGGCTGCAGGGCTTCAAATCCGGTGCCGACGATTACCTGATCAAACCCTTCGCCCTGTCCGAACTGGCGGCGCGCGTCGAAGCGGTCATGCGCCGTGCCCAAGGCGGCGGCCGTCGGGCGTTGCAGGTCGGTGATCTGAGCTACGACCTCGACACCCTGGAAGTGACCCGTGAAGGCAAGCTGCTCAAGCTCAACCCGGTCGGCCTCAAGTTGCTCGCGGTGTTGATGCAGAAGAGCCCCCACGTGTTGCGTCGGGAGATTCTCGAAGAAGCGCTCTGGGGCGACGACTGCCCGGACAGCGACAGCCTGCGCAGCCATGTTCACCAGTTGCGCCAGGTGATCGACAAGCCATTCGCCAAGCCACTGCTGCACACGGTGCACGGTGTCGGTTATCGCTTGGCCGAGGGCCGAGATGGAGTTTAAGCAGAGCCTTTCCCAGCGGATCATCATCGCCTTTGCACTGATGAGCGCGCTGGTGGCCGGCGCCTTCGCCATGGGTATTGTCGCGACGGTGCACCTGGTGGAAGAGAAACTGATTTCCGCTGGGCTGGGTGGCGACCTGCAACGTTTGCTACTGATGGACAATGTCTCCGACTGGAGCCATCGCCCGGAGCCGGATCAGCTGTTCTATTTCAGCGGCGGGCCCGGGGATTTCGAACTGCCCAAGGATTTGCGTCACCTCGATGCAGGTTTCCATGAAGTGTTTCGCGAGCAGCTGTCCTATCACGCCATGGTCGAAGTGGTCGATGGCCGGCGCTACGTACTCCTGCAGGATCAAAGCGATTTCGAAGAGCGCGAGCGCGTGCTGTTTGCCGTGGTGCTGGTGGGCTTCGTGCTCAGTCTGGCGCTGGCGGTGTTCCTCGGCTGGGTGCTCGCGCGCAAGGTGATGGCGCCGGTGGTGCGGCTGGCCCGGCAGGTTCGCCATCGCGATCAGTTGCTCGGGCTGGCGCCACCCCTGGCACCGGATTACGCCGCGGATGAAGTCGGTGAACTGGCGGTGGCGTTCGATGCCACGCTGGGCCGTTTGCGTCAGGCGTTGACCCGCGAGCGGTTGTTCACCAGCGACGTCAGCCATGAATTGCGCACGCCGCTGATGGTCCTCGCCAGTTCCTGCGAACTGCTGTTGGAAAACCCCGGCATCGATCAGCGCGGTCGCGCCCAGGTCGAGCGCATCGCTCGCGCCAGCGAGGAGATGCGCGAGCTGGTGCAGACCTTCCTGACGCTGGCGCGCGCGCAGAACGAAGAGGCCGGGGCAGCGCCGCAGCAGAATCTCTCGCAAGTGGCCGAAAGTCTGCTGTGTCTGTGGCGCGAGCCGATCGAGCGCAAGGGGCTGACGCTGATGTTCGAGCCGGGTAACCCACCAGATACCCGATACAACGCAACCTTGCTGAATGCAGTCATGGGCAACCTGTTGCGTAACGCACTGCATTACACCGAAGAGGGCTTTATTCGCCTGACGCTCACCGCCAACGGCTTTATTGTCGAGGATTCGGGCGTGGGCATTCCCGAGGAAAAACGCGAGGCGATGTTCGAGCCTTTCGTGCGCGGCAGCGAGAAGCGCGGTGAAGGCCTCGGCCTTGGCTTGTCGTTGGTGCAGCGCATCTGCGAAAACCAGGGCTGGACGGTCAGCCTGAGCACAATGGACCCCAATGGCTGCCGATTCGAGGTAGATCTTGGCGTGAATGCAGGCAAATAGTGGCTCGAGGCTACTCCCGCCCACCTGTCTAAATCCTGTATAACGTTGTAATACTTTGCAGATTTACCTGACAGAATTTTCACAATTGGATGACCTGACGCTGACACGCCGCTGCTTAAGGTGGCGTCATCAGACCTCAGGAGTCCAGATGATGGCCGACCCGATCAAGCTCGATTTTTCCGAAAAGTACGACGATCAACACGCACAACGCTACCTGCGCAAGCACAAGGAAAGCCTTGGCCGCCGCCTGTCGCACTTACGCGACGAGCAATTGGGTCGCAAGGCGCTGGCGCTGGCGGGGGATCCCGGTCTGGTGCTGGATCTGCCCTGCGGTGCCGGACGCTTCTGGCCAATGCTCGCGGAAAAGCCCAATCGGGTGATCATCGGTGCGGACAATTCCGAGTCGATGATCAAGACCGCGCTGCAAGGGCAGCCAGCCGATGTGGTCAAGCGTGTACAACCGCTGCACACCTCGGCATTCGATATTGCTCTGCCGGATAACGCGGTCGACAGCATCTTCTGCATGCGTCTTCTTCACCACATCGGTGAAGCCGAGCACCGGAAGGTGATCCTGCGCGAATTCGAGCGGGTAACCCGTGACAGTGTGATTGTTTCGTTGTGGGTCGACGGTAACTTCAAGGCCTGGAAGCGCAAGCGCGCCGAGCTGGACCGACCGAATCGTGATTACCAGAATCGGTTTCTGATTCCGGCGGCAACGATCGAGAAAGAATTTGAGCAGGCGGGTTTCCGCATTCAGGAACAACTGGACTTTATACCGCTCTATGCGATGTGGCGGGTTTACGTATTACGCAAGAGGTAGAGGATGGCAGTGCAAGCAGCGGTTGAAGCGGATGTCGCTCCACAGGATCGTTTCGATTATTACTGGGCCCAGCGTGGCGAGTGGGTTGAAGAGCCCAACGTGCGCCGCGGTGGCGAAAGTGGTGTGCAGCGCATAGTCGGCCGTGACGGCCAGTTGCTGTACGCCAAGCGTCAGACCGGGCACATCTATCGCAGCTGGTTGCACCCGTTCGGTCGCCCGACCGTATTGCGTGAACTCGATGCGCTGACCGGCGTGAGCAAACTCGGCGTGCGCGTTCCGCAGATCGTCTTTTGTGGCGCGCAACCGGATCCGCAGCACAAGTGGCGCGCACTGCTTGTCACCAAATCACTCGATGGCTTCCAGGAACTGGAACACTGGCTGGCCGCCGCGGGTGGTCGCGATCAATGTGGCGACGTGGTTTACGAGCGCGTGCTCAAAGACCTGGCCGAGAACCTGGCGCGCATGCACAAAGGCCGCTGGCAGCACAGCTGCATCTACATCAAGCACGTTTTTGTACGGGTCATTGGTGAAGGCGAAGCGGCGCAGGTTGAAGTTGCGCTGATCGATCTGGAGAAATGCCGCCAGCGCCTGACCGCCTATCGCGCCGCGCAGCACGACATGAAGCAGCTGCGGCGCCATTCGTCGTTCCGCGATGCCGACTGGAAAAAACTCGTCTACTTTTATGAGACGGCGTTTGGCAGCGCTATCAAAGGTTTATAGCGATGAAACTCGAAATTGCACGAGGTTTGTTCCTGGTTGGGGCCTTGGCAGTTGCTTCACTGGCGGTGGCTGCCTGGGAGCAGCCGCGCATGCAGGTCATAGGAGCGTCCGGGAACGACGCTCATTGTTCGGTACCACGGGTGGCCAAGGCCTCCGTGGCGACCCAGCCCGATCATGATTTGCTGTTGTTCATGTTCGGACTGTCCCAGGGAATGAGGCCAGCCAGTTGAATCGATTGAAGCCCACATAAAAGGCCTCGCAGTTGCGAGGCTTTTTTTATTGCGCAAATTTCAAGATACATACCATCCCCTGTGGGAGCGAGCTTGCTCGCGAAGGCGTCACATCAGTCAACATCTTCGTTCAATGTGAGGCCGCTTTCGCGAGCAAGCTCGCTCCCACAGGGAAATTGATCGTTCCAACGCGGTCACGGTTTGGGATCCGGTTTCGCGAGGAAGGTGTAGACACACGGCAGCACGAACAGCGTAAACAACGTGCCAATCGACATGCCCGTGGCAATCACCATGCCGATATCAAAGCGGCTGACCGCCCCCGCGCCGGTCGCCAGGATCAACGGCACCATGCCAAATACCATCGCTGCAGTGGTCATCAGCACCGGGCGCAAGCGAATCGCCGCCGCTTCTTCAACAGCTTCACGGGCGGTCAGGCCCTTGTCCTTGCGCAACTGGTTGGCGAACTCGACGATCAGGATGCCGTGCTTGCTGATCAGACCGATCAGCGTCACCAGCCCGACCTGGGTGTAGATGTTCATGCTCGACCAGCCGAGGAACAGCGGAATCAGCGCGCCGCAAATCGATAGCGGCACCGTCACCAGAATCACCAGCGGATCGCGGAAGCTTTCAAACTGCGCCGCCAGCACCAGAAAGATGATCGCCAGCGCCAGCGCGAACGTGACCCACAGCGCACTGCCTTCCTGTACGAACTGCCGCGAGGCGCCGCCGTAGTCGAAGGCAAATCCGGCCGGTGCTTCCTCGCGGGCGATCTGCAGCACCGTGTCGATCGCTTCGCCCATGCTTACCAGCGGGAAACCGGAAATCTTCGCCGCATTGAGCTGCTGGAACTGATTGAGTTGGCGCGGTCGCGCGCGGTCACTGACCTTGATCAAGGTCGACAGCGGCAGCAATTCACCCTGAGTGTTTTTCACGTAGTAATTGTTCAGCCAGTCCGGGTTGTCGCGGTAGGCCCGTTCGACCTGGGCGATGACCTTGTAGCTGCGCCCGTCGATGGTGAAGCGGTTGATCTCCGCCTCGCCAAGCAAGGTCGCCAGCGTGCCGCCCAGATCGAGCATCGATACGCCCATCTGCGCAGCCTTGTCGCGATCGATATCGACCACCACTTCCGGTTTGTCGAACGCCAGATCGAGGTCGACGAAGGCGAACTTGCCCGACTCCATGGCGCGCTTCTCGATCCGCTCGGCGACTTGCAGCAGCAACTCGTAGTCATTCGCCGTGTTGACCACGAATTCGAACGGCAACCCTTCACCGGTGCCAGGCAAGGAGGGCAGATTGAAACCGAAGATCTGCAAGCCCGGAATGCTCTCCAGTTTGCTTTGGACCTCGGGGAGGATGTCCATCTGCGTACGGCTGCGCTCGTTCCACGGTTTGAGCAGGAAACCGCCGATACCGGCCTGCACGCCGTTGTAGCCGTTGATCTGGAACGAAGAGTAGTACTCGGGAAACTCTTTGAAGATGGTGATGAATTGGTCGGTGTAGGTGCTCAGGTAGTCAAGGTTGGTCGGTTGCGGCGCGCTGGCCATCATGAAAATGATGCCCTGGTCCTCGTCCGGCGCCAGTTCCGACTTGCTGAACTTGAGGAACACCGGAATCAGGCACAGCACGATCACCGCAAACACCAGCACCACTGGCCGGGTATTGAGCGTGCCGTGCAGCATGCTTTGATAGCGGCGCTTGAGGCCTTCGAAGACCCGGTCGAGACGATGGGCCAGTCCGCTGGGATTCTCCTCGTGGCGCAGCAGAAACGCGCACATCATCGGCGACAGGGTCAGGGCGACGACGCCGGAAATCACCACCGCACCGGCCAGGGTCAGGGCGAACTCCTTGAACAGCGCGCCGGTCAGCCCGGTGAGAAAACCGATCGGGGCGTACACCGCCGCCAGGGTGATGGTCATCGATACCACCGGCATTGCGATTTCCCGTGCGCCTTCAAGCGCTGCCTCCATCGGCGTTTTGCCTTCCTCGATGTGCCGGTGAATGTTCTCCACCACGACGATCGCATCGTCCACCACCAGACCGATGGCCAGCACCATCGCCAGCAGCGTCAGCAGGTTCATCGAGTAACCCATCATCTGCATGAAGAACATCACGCCGATCATCGACAGTGGAATGGTCACCACCGGGATTACCACCGAGCGTAACGCACCGAGAAACAGGAACACCACGACGATGACGATCAGCACGGCTTCGAACAGGGTTTTGACTACTTCGTCGATGGAAGCCTGGATGAACAGCGTAGCGTCGTAGGCTATTTCGCCTTTCAGATTCGGCGGCAGCTGCGCTTCCAGCTCGGGCATCAGCTTGCGCACTTCCCTGATCACGTCCAGCGGGTTGGCGCCGGGGGTGGCCTTGATGCCGATGTACACCGACGGCGTGCCACCGAACGAGCTGATCGAGTCGTAGTTTTCCGCGCCCATTTCCACCCGCGCGACATCGCGCAGCAGCACGCGGCTGTCGCCATCGACCTTGAGCGGAATCGCCGCGAAGGCTTCGGCGGATTTCAGTTCGGTGTTGGCATTGATGCTGGTGACGGTGTACTCGCCTTTTACCTCACCGGCGGCGGAGAGGAAGTTGTACTGGCGCACTGCCGCGGTGACGTCGGCAGCGCTGAGGCCGAAGCCGGCGAGTTTCACCGGGTCGAGCCACAGGCGCATGGCGAACACTTGGTTGCCGAGGATCTCCGCTTCGGCCATGCCCGGCAGCGTCGCCAGTTTTGGCTGGATGACCCGCGACAGGTAATCGGTGATCTGCGGGTTGCTCAGGTCCTTGCTGAAGAAACTGATGTACATCAGCGCCGAGGCGTCGGCGGATTCCTTGCTCAGCACCGGGTCTTCGGCGTCCTGTGGCAGCTTGTTCTTGACTTCGTTGGCCTTTGCCAGCAGTTCGGTGAACAAGCGGTCGGTGTTGGCACCAATGCGCGCGTAAATCGAAATCACCGAGAAGTTCTGCCGACTGACCGAAGTCATGTAGTCGATGCCCTCGGCGCTGGCCAGGCTCTGTTGCATCGGCTGGGTGATGTAGCCCTGAATGGTCTCGGCGTTGGCTCCGGGATAGGCCGTGGTCACCGTGATCAGGGCGTTTTCCATTTGCGGGTACTGGCGCAGCGGCAGCTTGCTCCAGGCCTGGAAGCCCAGCAGCACAATCAGCAGGCTGACCACGGTGGCGAGCACCGGGCGGCGGATGAACGGATCGGTAAAAGCCATGGGGATTCCTTGATCAGTCGGCGCGAGGCGGACTGTTCTGCTCGCCGAGGGTCTTGTCGTCGCTGATGGCGATGTGGGCACCGTTGTCCAGTTTGATCTGGCCAGCGGTCACCACTTGTTCGCCGCTCTGCACGCCCTTGTTGATCATCACCAGGCCATCGCGGCGCTCACCGGTCTCGACAAAACGTCGTTCGGCGATCAGCAGCGGTTGGCCCTTGTCGTCCTTGGCGACGCTGCCGTCCTCGGCCTTCTTCTGCCCGACCACGTAAACCGAGTTGCCGTACAGGGTGTAGGTGATCGCGCTTTCCGGCACCACGATGTGTCTCTGCGGATCGGGCAGCAGCACTTCAAGGCTGGCGAACATGCCCGGCAACAGCTTGCCGTCGGGGTTGGCGAGGGTGGCGCGGACGAGGATGTTGCGCGTGGTGCTTTCGACGATCGGGTTGATCGCGCTGATCTTTCCGGTGAAGTTCTGCCCGGGATACGCCGCGACGGTGAACTGCACGGGCTGGCCGATGGCGAGTTTCGGCACCGCTTGTTCGGGCACATAGAAGTCGGCGTAGAGGCTGCTCAAGTCTTGCAGCGTGGCGATTTTGGTGCCGCTGGCGAGGTAGTCGCCGACGTCGACCTGGCGGATGCCGATGGTGCCGCTGAACGGCGCGAGGATGCGCTTTTTCGCCAGCGATGCGTTGAGCTGATTGACCGTGGCCTTGTTCTTTTGCAGCACGGCGGAGAGACGGTCGTATTCGCCTTTGGAGATCGCGCGGCTGTCGACCAGTTGCGCGCCACGGCCGAAATCCAGTTGCGCCAGGCCGAGGTCGGCGCGGGCGGTTTCCAGCAGGGCGGTTTCCACGGCGCTGTCGAGTTGCAGCAACGGTTGCCCGGCCTTGACCTTCTGCCCGGATTCGAATTTGAGTTCAGTGACAGTCCCGGCGACTTCCAGGCTCAGGTCAACGCCTTGCAGCGCCTTGAGCGAACCGACAGTGGGCAGACGCATCTGCCACGGCTGTTCGCCGGCAGTGGCCACGGCGACGCTGATGGGTGGTTTCGGTTTGGAAAAGCCCTGGATCATCGTGTAGATCGAAAAGGCCTTGTAACCGCCCAGCACCAGGACGAGCAGCAACACAACACCCAACATGATCAGCATGCGGCGACGCAGCATATGTCCAGTTCCTTGGATTAAATCATGAGACAGGCGGGCACATTACTCCGAGTACAGGGGGGATTCCAACTGCCGACACAGCAAAAGATCGCAGCCTTCGGCAGCTCCTACAGAGGAACGCATTCCAAGGGTAGGAGCTGCCGAAGGCTGCGATCTTTTCAACGGCTCTAGGCCATCAGATGAAGATGGTTGTCCCAGAGCCCTGCCGGCAATTCCAGCGGCTTGGCCAGCAGTTGTTCCTGGCGGCAATCGTAGTAGCGGCAACGACCCTGGCCCGAGGTCACGACAAAACCATCCTTCACCGCACCAACGCCGGCGCAATCAGGCAAAGGCGCGTCGAGGCGCAGTTCGCCGCTGTCCAGATCCCAGATGAAGAAGCGGTTGCCGCGCGGCGCCGTCAACGCGACCAGCCGCAGATCGCTGTGCACCGCGACGCTGGCGGTGTAGTGCCCCATCGCCTGCAACTGCTGCTCGGCCACCGGGAACGCCACGAACGGTTGCCCCGGCCGCTTGATCGCCAGGAGTTCCGAGCGCTCATGGGACGGGCCCATGAATTGCTGGCCGGCGACGATGGTGCCGTCGCTGGCGATGCCCAGGTGGCGCACGCTGTTCATCTGCTGGGCGAGGGTTTCCTTGCTCAGCAACGTGCCGTCGCGCTGCATCAGCACCAGGCTCGGCTCCATGGCGTTGAGGTTCATATCGACGCGGCTTTCCGCCTCGGTGCGAATCCCGCCGTTGGCCACCACCAGCGTCTCGCCATCGGGCATCCACGACACCTGATGCGGGCCGAGGCCATGGGTGGAAATTTCGCCCGAGTGCACCAGCCGCTCGCCTTCGAACTTGTACACGCCGAGCAGGCCACGGCCGGGATCGGACGTGTCGTTCTCGGTGGCGTACAGGTATTCGCCGTCCTTGTGCACCACGGCGTGGCCGTAGAAGTGCCGGTTCGGCTGCGAAGTCACGGTCTGCAGCAACGTGCCGTCGCGCAGGTCGATCAGATAACTCTCGGTACCCGGACGCCGCGCGACGAACAGCGCCAGCGGCTGTGTCGGATGATTGATGATGTCGTGGCAACGCTGACCGACGTGGGTGGCGAACACCCGCGTGCCGTCGAGCCGATAACCGACGGCGTAATGCTTGCCGTCGCTGTCATCACGCGCCGACAACAGCAACGGGCTCTGATCCTTGCGTTTGAACAGCGTCCAGCCGCCCAGCGTCACTGCTCCCAGCAGTGCACTCCCTAAAGTCAGAACCTGACGTCGCAGCATGGCACTCGCCCTCATCAGTCACCGTCGTTGGCATTGAAGCCCAGTTGGATGCCCAGCGCCTTGGCCAGTTCGCCTTCATGCAGGCGATGGACGACGTTGAGGCTGTCGTAGATATCGTTGAGTTGCTGGCGACCGGCGTCGTCCTCAAGCATTTCGCCGAGCGAACGCTGGGTGCTGTCGAACAGTTTCAGCGAGGCGGCATAAGCGGCGTCGATCTTCTCCGCCAGCGGTTTCTGCTCGGCTGGCAACAGCCCGCGCAGGCCTTTGTTGTCGACGCCTTCCCAAACGGTTTTGGCGGCGGCAAGGCTGGCTTCCAGTGCGGTCAGCGACGATTGGCTGCGCCATGCATCAGCCTGGAACGGCTGCGGTACGCCCTTGCTCTGACGGCCCATCGGCGTACCGAGTTTTTTCTTCAGGGTATCCAGTGCAGTCACTTGTACGCGCAGCAGGTCGGCGATCGCTTCGTGGGAGTCGGCGTAGCGCTGGTTGGGGAACTTGCTCATCTGCGCGAGCATGCCGTCGGTGTTGTTCCAGCCCTGCAGGATTTCTTCGGCCAGTTGCTTCTGGCGCTCGCCGATGGCGATCAGCAGCGGGCAGTACTTGGCTTTCTGCGTATCGTTGGCGACATCAGGCTTGGCGTCGAAGAGGATGTATTCGTAAGCCGACAGGCCCTGCACCACGACGCTGGATTTGGCCAGCGCGGCGGCATCGATCTGCGGCTGGGCGACGACCAGTTGCTCGACCTGACGGCCAACCAGATTTTTCTTGTCCGGCCAGAACTGCACTTGCCAAGAACGATTGCCCTCGGCCAGCGGGCCGATCAGCAGCGGCTGCAGCTCGGCCCAGGCTTTTTGCGCGTGGAGGAAATCAGCGCGGGCGGTTTCCAGGCTTTCCTTGCCCTGGCAGTAGGCGAGGGCGCTGACCGCCAGTTGCCGGTCGGCTTCGACCCAGCGGGTGTAGGTCGGCAGGATCACCGATTTGGCGATCGCCGCCGAGGTGACCGCTTGCGGGTCCTGCGGCGAGCAGGCGCCGAGGGCGAGCGCGGCAAGGCTGGTGAACAGTAACTTGGGACGGAACATGTCGGGCTCCCGATGCGTTTTCAGTATTTAAAGTGAGTTCAGAAATGCCAGCAACGCAGCGCGCTGCTCGGCATTGAAAGACAAAACCTGTTGCTGCGCAGCGCTCGCTTCGCCGCCATGCCAGAGCACCGCTTCGAGCAGATTGCGTGCGCGGCCGTCGTGCAAAAACTGCGTGTGGCCACTGACCGCTTGTGTCAGGCCGATCCCCCACAACGGCGGCGTGCGCCAGTCGCGGCCGGAAGCCTGGAATTCCGTGCGGTTGTCCGCCAGGCCTTCGCCCATGTCATGCAGCAGCAAATCGCTGTACGGACGAATCACCTGATTGGCCAGCTCAGGTTCGCCGGCGTTGGCGGCGGTGGTGTATTTCGGCGTGTGGCACGACTGGCAACCGGCCTGGAAAAACAGGTTCTTGCCGGCCAACACCTGTGGGTCGTTGACGCCACGGCGCGCCGGCACTGCCAGATTGCGACTGTAAAACAGCACCAGGCGCAGGATGTTATCGCTGACTTCCGGCTCGCCGTCCGGGCCATTGCCGTTCGGCGCCTGTATGCAGGCGGTTTGCGCCTCGGTGCAGTCATCGAAGGGGCGCAGGCTGGTCGTGAGGCCCATGTCACCGGAAAACGCGTGAACATTCTGTTGATTGAGATTCGGTTGCCCGGCTTTCCAGCCGAAGCGGCCGATGACGGTTTTCTGCAACTGGTCATCCCAGACCCGATTGGGACGGCCATTGATGCCGTTGTTTTCTTTCGCCTGGGCGGCGGCGTTGGCGAGGATCGCTTCTTCGGGGATCGCTTCGAGCAGGCCCAGACCAATCATCGGCGGCGCCACTCGTGCCGAAAATCGTGTGTCCGGGTGCATCGGGCCGTAAGCGAGCTGAGTGATCTGCAGGGTCGGTTTACGCAACTCGACCTCAGTACCGTCCTTGAACCGTACGGGCACCGGCGTGTAGTCGACGCGCACCTTGCCTTCCGGAGCGACGCCGGGCACGGCCATGTCCTGGAATTGCCCGCCATATACCGGCTCCGGCACCACGCCGAGCTGTTCGATGATTTTGGCGTAGGGCGGCGCATCGGGAATCGACAGGCGCACCAGCATCGACACCGCATTGCTTGCATCAGCTGTCGGCGGATGACCGCGCCCGTCCTTGATGTGGCAGTTCTGGCAGGCGTTGGTATTGAACAGCGGACCGAGGCCGTCGCGCGCGGTGGTGGTCGATGGCGCGATCACCCAAGGGCTGCGAAAAAAACTGTTACCGACACTGAAATCCACCCGCCGCGAGGGCGGCAGGTTGGCCGATGGCAGAGAGAAGGCATTCTGATCGCTCTTGCGCACAGTCGCCGCACCGCCCGAACGCGCTTCACCCGGCTCGGCCTCGGTGAAACGCGGGGCGTCATCGCAGGCACTCAGGCCCAGGGCCAGCAACAGTGCGGACAAGCGAAGCAGCAACGACGGCATCAGACATCCTGCAAACGGGCGAAAACAAAGGCGCAAAGTCTAACAGGGCGAGGGGGTTTGAATAAGAGGAATTATCGTTTGCTTGATACAGCGCGAATCTGCAGACCGATGAAAACCCCTGTAGGAGCTGCCGAAGGCTGCGATCTTTTGATCTTGTTTTTTTGAAGATCAAAATCAAAAGATCGCAGCCTTCGGCAGCTCCTACAGGAGACTGTGAACATGGGGTATGAAAAAGGCGACCCGAAGGTCGCCTTTTTTTGACGCGGACGTGGTGATTAGAACTCGTGATCGGCGTTGTCCGGGTTCAGGTCGCTGATGCCCAGTTTGCCGGCAGCGGCTTCGATCGAGCCGGTCTGCTTGACCAGCGCGGCGATGGCGTCGCGAACGATCTGGTTGCCAGCGGTGTTGCCGGCGGCGATCAGCTGGTCGTAGTGCTCACCTTTGTTGGCGTGATCGACCATGACCTGGATCTTCGCTTCGGTCGCGGCCAGATCGGCTTTCAGTGCGGTGTCGGCGGCCGGGTCGGCCTTGGCTACCAGCGACGACAGGCTGGCGCCGGTCAGCTTGCTGCCGTCAACACGGGTGTACTCGCCCAGGTAAACGTTACGCACGCCCTTGGCGTCGTAGAAGTGCGAGTAGTGGGTGTTGTCGCTGAAGCAATCCTGCTCGTCTTCAGGCGAGTTGGCTTCCAGGGAAACCTTCATGCGCTCGCCCGCCAGTTCACCCAGGGACAGGCTGCCCATGCCGAAGAGCATTTTGCGCAGGCCGGCTTCGCCTGGCTCGGCTTCCAAAGTGGCGCGGTAGTTGTCGGCCACGTTCGGTTTCCAGTTGCCGACCATTTCTTCCAGATCGCTGACCAGCAGTTGGGTCACGGCTTTCAGATAGGCACGACGACGCTCGTTGTGACCACCAGTGGCGCCAGCGCCTTCCAGGTAATCCGAGGCCGGACGGTTGCCAGCACCTGGGCCGGTACCGTTCAGATCCTGGCCCCAGAGCAGGAATTCGATGGCGTGGTAGCCGGTGGCGACGTTGGCTTCGGAACCGCCCAGCTCGTTGAGGCTGGCGAGTTTTTCCGGGGTGATCTCTTTCACGTCGACCTTGTCTTCGCCGACCTGCACTTCAGTGTTGGCGATGATGTTGGCTGTAGCGCCCGGGTTACCCAGTGCGTGCTCGTAGGATTTGTCGACGTAGTCGATCAGGCCTTCGTCCAGCGGCCAGGCGTTAACCTGACCTTCCCAGTCGTCAATGATGGTGTTGCCGAAGCGGAACACTTCGCTCTGCAGGTACGGCACGCGCGCGGCGACCCAGGCAGCCTTGGCGGCTTTCAGGGTGTCGGCGTTCGGCTTGGCGAGGAACGCGTCGACGGCGGTTTGCAGGGTTTTCGCGGTGGATTCGGCATCGCTGTAAACGGCGAAGACCATGTCGGCGTAGTGCGCGACCACAGCCTTGGCGGCGGCATCGTCAACTTTACCGGCAGCAGGAGCAGGGGCAGCGGCCGGCGCCGGGGCTGGAGCAGCGCTGCTGGAAGCCGGAGTCATTTCGGAGGCTTTTTCTTTGTCCTTGCCTTCGCCGCAACCGGCGAGGGAAATAGCGATGGCCAGCAGACTGGCGGTAGCCAGAGGCATACGAATCATGGCGAACATCCTGCTTCGGTAGTTGATTGGACTGGCGCCGGGGGCGCGCAAAACTGCGACATAATGCAAATCTTTCGCATTATGTGTAAAGGCGTGCTTGGAAATATTTCTTATTCGCGCAAGAAGATCAAAAGATCGCAGCCTCGTTGCACTCGTCAGCTCCTACAGGGGGAACGCATTTCAAATGTAGGAGCTGCCGAAGGCTGCGATCTTTTCGCTTTATAAAATGGCCGCGTTGCTGCGTTGCGCCTGCTTGAGGTAAATACCCAGCTCCCGCGCCGGCAGTGGTTTGCTGTAGTGGTAGCCCTGACCTTCGTGGCAACCCTCGGAAATGATGTAGGTTTCCTGCTCGGCGGTTTCCACGCCCTCGGCAATCACCTGCATGCCCAGGCTCTTGCCCAGTTGAATGATCGCGCGAACGATGGTCGCGTCATCGTCGTCATCGAGCAGATCCTGGACGAAGCTCTTGTCGATCTTGATCTTGTCCAGCGGCAGGCTTTTCAGATAGCTGAGGGATGAATAGCCGGTGCCGAAGTCGTCGATCGCGATCAGCGCGCCGGAACGGCGCAGGCTGAGCAGATGCTGGGCGGCGGTGGTGATGTCTTCCATCAGGCCGGTTTCGGTGACTTCCAGTTCCAGGCTGCGCGGCGGCAGGCGGTACATCTGCAGCAGGTTGTTGACCACCCGCGGCAGCTCGGCGTGGTGCAGTTGCACGGTCGACAGGTTGACCGCCATGCGCAGATCGACAAAACCCTGATCGTGCCACTCACGCAATTGCTTGCACGCTTGATCGAGCACCCACTCGCCGATGGCGATGATCGTGCCGTTCTGTTCCGCCAGCGGAATGAACAGGTCCGGCGGCACCAGGCCGTGTTCCGGGTGCTGCCAGCGAATCAGCGCTTCGACGCCGACCACGCGGTGATCGCGATAACTGATCTGCGGCTGGTAGACGAGGTAGAACTGGTCGCGTATCAGTGCATCGCGCAGGTCTTTTTCCAGCTCGCGACGGCGGCGCATCTCGCTGTCGACACTGGCGATGTAGAACTGATAGCGATTGCGCGAGCGGGTCTTGGCCAGGGTCATGGTCTGCTCGGCTTTCTGCAACAGTTTCTCGGTGCTGTCGCCGTCCTCCGGGAACAGGGTGATGCCGATGGTCGCGCGCAGGCGGATTTCCTGATCGTCGAGGGCGAAGGGTGCCTCGAGGTCATCGAGAATGCTCTGCGCCAGTTCCGCCGCTTCGTAAGGTTGTTCGATGTCGGCCTGCACCAGCGCAAACTGGTCGCCGCCGAGACGGGCGAGGGCGCCGAGGCGACCGCTATGGGCGCGCAAGCGATCGGCCAGGGCCAGCAGCAACTGGTCGCCGGTCTGGTAGCTGAATTGTTCGTTGATGCCCTTGAAGTCATCCAGTCCGACACACAGCACGGCGACACGGCGTTGCAACTTGCCGGCATCCACCAGAATCTTGTCCAGTTGCTGCTGCAATTGCTGGCGGTTCGGCAGGCCGGTGAGGAAGTCGTACTGGGCCATGCGCAGCAGGCTGTTTTCCGCTTCGTGGCGCAGATGAGTGTTGCGTTCGATGGACTCGAGCAGCTGGTTGGCGGTGTTGATCCACAGGCCCAGCTCGTTTTTTTCGTGGCCCTTGATCTGCGGAATCTTGTGCTCGCTAGGGCGGTCGGGGTTGATCTCGGTGAGGTGCTCGATGATTCGCGACAGCGGTTTGGTCAGCAGCCAGTGATAGACCAGATACAGCACCAGCCCCAACGCCAGTGCGCGCAATACGCCGGAAATGAAAATGATCACCGAGCTGACAATGAACCCTTCGCCATAAGTGGCGGTGTCGAGGGTGATGCTCAGGTCGCCGTAGTATTCGCTGTAGGGGCCACGGCCGACCAATTGCGTGGTGAAGGTGCGTTCCTGACCAAGAATCAGGTCAGTCAGCCAGCGACTGTTGGAATGCTGCAGTTCGCGTGATTTCTGCGCGAGCATGGCTTCGTTGGGGTGGCCTATAGAGGCCTGACGCACGGCGTCGTCCTGGAACAGCCCTTCGATCACCTGCATGCCCATTTCCCGATCCAGGCTGTAGACGGCCTGAGTCGAAGGATCGCGGAACATGTCGAGGATACGTTCGGCGTCGCCGGCCACGGCCTGACGGGTCTTGTAGGCATCGAACACAATCTGCGCGCAGCTCAAGACTACGCCTACGATCAATGCCGACAGGAGCACGACCCGGAGCAACTTCACCGACAAGCTGTTCTTGAGTTCCAGCTTCAAAGGGTTATTCCTTGTTCCGTGCGGGTAGCGTCAAGTTGCCATGAGTATTGGCAATCCCGGGTTGGCAGTCAAAGGGACAATCAGGCACGGGAAAATTCGCCGGTATCCTGGCCGCAATGTCGTCATTTGAGTAATAGCTCTGAATCAACTGTGTCGGTTGCAATTGCCCGCAACTTGAGCACCGGGTCAAAGATTTTTTCCTGTCTCTGATGGTAGTCGGCTGTGGGCTGGCGGCAAACGGCGCGAAGCTGCTTTTGCCGTGCGACAAACGCCATGCGCCGGGCATAAAAAAACCCGGCCGAAGCCGGGTCTCTTGTCTGGCGTGCAGCTTAAGCGGTGAAGGTCTTGCCTTCGAACTGCTCGGCCACGAACTTCCAGTTGACCAGATTCCAGAACGCTTCAACGTACTTCGGACGCAGGTTGCGGTAGTCGATGTAGTAAGCGTGTTCCCAGACGTCGCAGGTCAGCAGCGGGGTGTCGCCGCTGGTCAGCGGGTTGCCGGCGCCGATGGTGCTGGCCAGGGCCAGGGAACCGTCAGCCTTTTTCACCAGCCAGCCCCAGCCGGAACCGAAGGTGCCGATCGAGGTTTTGCTGAATTCTTCCTTGAACTTGTCGAACGAACCGAACGCTGCGTTGATGGCATCTGCCAGTGCGCCGGTTGGCTGACCGCCGGCGTTTGGCGCCAGGCAGTTCCAGTAGAAGGTGTGGTTCCAGACCTGAGCGGCGTTGTTGAAGATGCCGCCCGAAGAAGTCTTGACGATTTCTTCCAGGGTCTTGCCTTCAAATTCGGTGCCTGGCACCAGGTTGTTCAGGTTCACGACGTAGGTGTTGTGGTGCTTGTCGTGGTGGAACTCCAGGGTTTCCTTGGAGATGTGCGGCTGCAGGGCATCGTGTGCGTAAGGCAGCGGCGGCAATTCGAAAGCCATGATGATTCTCCTAATCAGGTCTGTTGCGGTGAGCGCAAGGCCGATCACGGGCGGCCGGAAATGCACCGGCGAGTTTTTACTCTTTGCGGCGCAGGGTTCGGATCATAGCACCGGGGTCGCGCCTTAACCACGCAACAACTGTGTGGGATAGAGGTTCCAGAGCCTTCTGGAATAAATCATCCGGCGATAATCAGTTGCGCGGCCACGGCGAACATCATCAACGCAACGACCAGATCGAGAATGCGCCAGGTGCTCGGGCGGGCCAGCCACGGTGCCAGCCACGCCGCGCCCAAGGCGAGGGTGAAAAACCACAGCAGCGAGGCACTCGCCGCGCCGACCACATAAGCGCCGGGCACCGACTGCTGCGCGCCCAGCGAGCCGATCAGCAATACCGTATCCAGATAGACGTGGGGATTAAGCAAGGTCACCGCCAACGCGCTAAGCATGACTGCGCGCAACGAGCGCACGGTCTGGTTTTCGCCTTGCTCAAGGCTCTGTTTCGAGCAGGCCCGGCGCAATGCCTGGCTGCCGTACCAGATCAGAAAGGTCGCGCCGCCCCAACGGGCAATCGCCAGCAGGGTCGGGTTCTGCGCCAGAATCGTCGCCAGGCCGAATACTCCGGCCGCCACCAGAATCGCGTCACACACCACGCACAATGCCGCCACCGGCAAATGATGTTCACGGCGCAGACTCTGCGCCAAGACAAAAGCGTTCTGCGTGCCGATCGCCATGATCAGGCCGAACGCCACCAACAGGCCGTTTACATAGCTTTGCCACATGGAAAATATCCTTGAAAGAGGGTGCTTGCTGGCTATTCTCCGGTGTGACGCTGTATAAGAAAAACCAATAGTACTGATCGCCCATTAGGAAAACTGATGTTCGACTATAAATTGCTTTCCGCGCTGGTTGCCGTGGTCGAGCAGGCCGGATTCGATCGCGCCGCACAGGTTCTCGGCCTGTCGCAGTCGGCCATCTCCCAGCGCATCAAGTTGCTTGAGGCGCGGGTCGGTCAGCCGGTGCTTGTGCGCGAAACACCGCCAGCGCCGACCGAAATCGGCCGACGCTTGCTCAACCATGTGCAACAGGTGCGTTTGCTCGAGCGCGACTTGCAATCCGTAGTGCCGGCGTTGGACGAAGAAGGCCTGCCAGATCGCCTGCGCATTGCCCTCAACGCCGATAGCCTCGCCACTTGGTGGGCAGAGGCCGTTGGCGATTTCTGCGCCGAGCAGCATTTGTTGCTCGACCTGATCGTCGAGGACCAGACCGTCGGCCTCAAGCGCATGCGTGCCGGTGAAGTGGCCGCCTGCCTGTGTGCCAGCGAGCGCCCGGTGGCCGGCGCACGCAGCGTGTTGCTCGGCGCCATGCGCTATCGCGCCCTGGCCAGTCCGGCGTTCATCGCTCGACATTTTCCCGATGGCGTGCGCGCCGAACAGTTGCCACGCACCCCGGCGCTGGTATTCGGCCCGGACGATTTTCTCCAGCATCGCTACCTGGCGCTGTTGGGCGTCGACGGCGCGTTCGAGCACCATTTATGCCCGTCGTCCGAAGGCTTCATACGCCTGACCGAGGCCGGCCTTGGCTGGGGCCTGGTGCCGGAACTGCAAGTGCGCGAGCAACTGCAACGCGGAATATTGCGCGAACTGTTGCCAGATAAACCGATCGACGTGCCGCTGTACTGGCATCATTGGCGCAATGGCGGCCAGTTGCTGAACCTGCTGACCGAACAATTACTGCGCTCGTCCAGGCAGTGGCTAGTGGCTTGAAAGCAGCTGTAAGCGTCAAGCTGCAAGCGGCAAGTACGCGCACCGTTTCAACTTGCAGCTTATAGCCTGAAGCTTGCAACTGTTCTCCTGGAGTTTTTTTTGATGAAGATTTTGGTTACCGGCGCCAGCGGCTTTATTGGCGGGCGCTTTGCGCGTTTCGCCCTGGAGCAGGGCCTTGAAGTGCGGGTCAACGGTCGCCGGGCCGAGAGCGTCGAGCATCTGGTGCGCCGCGGTGCCGAGTTTGTGCCGGGCGATCTCACCGACGCCGATCTGGTGCACGACCTGTGCCGCGACGTCGAAGCGGTGGTGCATTGCGCCGGTGCCGTTGGCGTGTGGGGGCGATATCAGGACTTTCATCAGGGCAATGTCGAAGTCACCGAAAACGTCGTCGAGGCTTGCCTCAAGCAGCGGGTGCGGCGACTGGTGCATCTGTCGTCGCCGTCGATCTATTTCGATGGCCGCGACCATCTCGCTCTGACCGAAGAGCAAGTGCCCAAACGCTTCAAGCATCCATACGCCGCGACCAAATATCTGGCCGAGCAAAAGGTCTTCGGCGCGCAGGAATTCGGTCTGGAAACCATCGCCCTGCGCCCGCGTTTCGTGACCGGCGCCGGTGACATGAGCATCTTCCCGCGCTTGCTGAAGATGCAGCGCAAGGGCCGTCTGGCGATCATCGGCGACGGCTTGAACAAAGTCGATTTCACCAGCGTGCAGAACCTCAACGAAGCCATGCTCAGCAGTCTGTTGGCCGCGGGCTCAGCGTTGGGCAAGGCCTACAACATCAGCAACGGTACGCCGGTGCCGCTGTGGGACGTGGTCAACTACGTGATGCGGCGGATGGAAGTCGATCAGGTGCGCAAATACCGCTCCTATGGACTGGCCTACAGTGTCGCCGCGCTCAACGAAGGCGCGTGCATGCTCTGGCCCGGACGTCCGGAACCGACCCTGTCGCGTCTGGGCATGCAAGTCATGAAGAAAAATTTCACCCTGGACATCAGCCGCGCCCGGCATTATCTCGACTACGATCCGAAAGTCAGCCTGTGGGCTGCCCTCGATGAGTTCTGTGCGTGGTGGAAAGCCCAGGACATCCGTTGAAACGATTCGGCCGGGCGGCAATGAACCGCCTTGCGGGTTGAGGGTCAATGCCTGCGGCTGCGGCGGTTATACTTCGCAGCATTTAGCCATCACCGCGTTTGCCAAAGGTTGCCTCAATGTCCATGCGAAACGATGCCCACGACGACGATTTCGATAACGTGCCAAGCCTGCGCGCTGACCCGTTCGACGACGATGACATCGCGCCCGGCCCCCGCACTTCCGTGCATTCGCGCAGCGCGCCCGTGGTCAAGGTCAAGACCGCCAGCACCGGGCCGCTGTGGGCGCTGGTCGGCGCGTTGTTTTTCGCCTTCATCGGTCTGGCCTGGTGGAGCTTCCAGCAGATTTCGCTGATGGAGCAGCAACTGGTCGCCACCCAGGAAAGCTTCGCGCGAATCAGCGAAGAAGCGGCAGGGCGCCTGCAGGATATTTCCGGCAAAGTCGTCGCCAGCCAGAGCAACGTCAGCAGCGACAGCGAAGCGCTGAAGCTCCAGATCAAACAACTCGAAGGCAAGCTGCTCGACCAGAGCAAGCAACAGCAAGGCGTGGCCGGTCAGGCCAGCGAGCTGGACAAGCGGCTGGCGCAGATGACCGCGCAGACCACTGAACAGCAGAACGCCAACACGCAGTTGCAGGCGCAGGTCAAAGCCCTGAGCGCCGAACTGGCGACCATCAAAAGCACCCCGGCCGATACCAGCAAGGTCGATGCGCAGCTGAAGGCCTTCGACGCCCAGTTCAAAAGCCTCGGCGCCGATATCGCCGCGCTGAAGAAACAGGGCAACCCGAGCGCGGCGATCGATCGTCTGGAGCAGGACATCGTCGTCCTGAAAAGTCAGCAGGACAACCGCCCGGCCGCGCCACAGGGTGGCGGCAATACTGCCGAGTTCGATGCGTTCCGCGCGCAGATGACCCGCAACCTGAATACCTTGCAGGCGCAGATCCAGAACCTGCAGCAGCAGATCAATTCCCGTCCGTAAGCGCTGATCGAGGCTGGCGAGCATTGCTTGTCAGCCTCACGGCGCAATGTTCAGAAACGCTCTGAATATCTCGACATGACCGCAAGCCGTCTACGCTCTTGAAACACCAAAAAGAACGAGGGATGCGCTATGGGGTTTTTGCATAAAGTGGCCTGGCTCGGCCTGCTGTTGTTGGCCGGTTTCGGCCAGGCCAGCGCCGCCACCGCCGCCAGGGATGACAGTCAGGCCGCCATCGCCTTGCTGGAGAAAGCCTTGGCTTACTACCACGACAACGGCGACAAGGCGTTCGCCGCATTCAGCCGCCAGGGTGAGTTCGTCGACAAGGATCGCTACGTGTTCGTCCTCGACACCAAGGGCGTCATGCTTGCCAGTGGCGGGCCTTCATCGGCGCTGATCGGCCGCGATGTCAGCGAAGTGCTCGGGCCGGATCTGCAGAAGGCGTTCAAGGACGCGCTGAAGGTGCCGGAAGGCAACGGCATCCAGCAGGCCGAATACCGCTGGCAGAACTGGGCCGACGGCAAGGTCGAGCGCAAGCATGTGTTCTATCAGCGCGTCGGCCAGCGCATTCTCGCGGTCGGTTACTACTTGCCACGGGCCTCGGCCGAGCAGGCCAAGGCATTGCTCGACAAAGCCGCAACGGATCTGGCCAAGGACGAGAAGGGCACGCTGACCGCGATCAACTCGCTCAAGGGCGGTTACCTGCAGGATGACCTGTATGTGTTCGTGGTCGATCTGAACAACCAGCGCTACGTTGCCCACGGCACCAACCTGCGTTTGATCAACACCGACTTTGGCAAGGTCAAGGACCCGGAAGGCAAACCGGTGGGCGAGCCGATTCTGGCGCTGATCGGCAAGCAGGATGAAGGCGAATATGAATACCGCTGGAAAAACCCGGTGACCGGCAAGATCGAGGACAAGCATGCCTACCTGAAAAAGGTCGGGCATTTCCTCGTCGCGGTGGGTTACTACAGCCCTTGAAGATCAAAAGATCGCAGCCTTCGGCAGCTCCTACATGGGAATGCGTTCTTCTGTAGGAGCTGCCGAAGGCTGCGATCTTTTGCTGTCAGCGGACGCCGTGTTCGCGCCCGCGCAACAGGTTGTTCGGCATGGCAATCGCCGCTGCCAGCCCCAGCAGCGACACCGCCGTGCTGACCCAGAGCAGATGGCGGAAGGTCACCAGCAGTTCCGCGCGCAAGGCATTCTGTGCATCCCCCGGCGCGGCGTTCAAACCATCGAGCAGGACATTGCCAGAATGCCCTTCGCTGATCAGCGAACTGTTCGCCAGGTGGGCGAAACTGGAGTCGTGCAGCAATGCCAGCAACAGCGCCGACATCAACGCCACGCCTACCGCACCGCCCAGTGAACGAAACAGGTTGGTGGTGCTGGTAGCGACGCCGATGTCGCGTTGTTCCACTGAGTTTTGCGTACCGACCAGCGAGGTCGGGAATTGCATGCCGCCGGCAATACCGCTGAGCAACATGAACAGACCGCTTACCAGCGTCGCTTGTGGCGGACTGAAGGCCATGCCGAGAATCGAGATCGGCATCAGGATCGCCCCGGTGAGAATCTGCGGTTTGTAGCGTCCGGTAACCGAGGTGCGGCGGCCGGCGAAATAGGCGCCGATCGGCAAGCCCATCGCCAGCGGCAGCAAGTGCAACGCCGCGCTGTCGGCGCCGGCGCCGGTGACGCTTTGAAAGCGCAGCGGCATCAGCACGATCAGCGAGATGGCCTGGAAACTGGTGAAGAAAATCGTGCACCAGCACAGCAGGGCATTGCGGTTGGCGAACAGGTGCATTGGCAGCAACGGCTCGCGTGCCCGGCGCTCATGCCAGACGAACAGCGCCAGTACGATCACGGCGCAGGCGAGCAGGCCGAGCACTTCGCTGCTGCGCCATGAATGGCCCTGGCCGACTTCGGTGATGCCGAGCAGCAACGCAGTCAGACCGATGATCATCAGCACCGTGCCGAGGTAGTCGATCACCGGTTTGCGCTGCGGAATCGGCAAGCCGCGCAGGTTTCGCCGCGCCACCCACCACGCGCCGAGGCCCAGCGGCAGGTTGATCAGAAACACCCAGCGCCACGACAGGTATTCGGTCATGTAGCCGCCGAGCACCGGTCCGGCGACGCTGGCCACGGCGTACATGCTGCTGAAGTAACCCTGATAGCGCCCGCGTTCACGCGGCGGGACGATATCGCCGATGATCGCCTGACTCACCGAGATCATGCCGCCAGCGCCGATGCCCTGAAGAATGCGCGCCAGCACCAGCTGCTCCATGCTTTGCGCCATGCCGCAGAACAACGAGGCGAGGGTGAACAGGCCCATGCCGAACAGCATCAGTTTGCGCCGCCCGTACAGGTCGCCGAGCTTGCCGTAGATCGGCACCGCCACGGTCATCGCCACCATGTAACCGGAAATCACCCAGGCCAGCAGGCTGACATCCTTGAACTGCGCGGAGATTGCCGGCATCGACACGGCGACAATGGTCTGGTCCAGCGCACCGAGGAAGATCGCCATCATCAGGGCGACCAGTACGCTGCGAATGGCCGGTTTGGGCGTTTCAGGGTGATTGAGATTGGTCACGGGCAAAACCTGCGGGCAGTGAAGTCCCGCAGATCGTCAGGCGAGCGGGGATGCTCACCAGTGTAAGTCGGTAGCAGGCTATTCGATAGCCTCGTACGGGAGCCCGACGTAATTTTCTGCAATGGTTTTTTGCCCCGCTTCCGAGCTGACAAAATAGTCCAGTTCCGAAGCGCTGATGCGCTGGCTGAACTCATCGTGCTCGTCGAAGCGATGCAGCATCGACGTCATCCACCAGGAAAACCGCTCGGCTTTCCACACCCGGCGCAGGCAGATCTCCGAGTATTTTTCCAGCAGATCAGTGCGACCTTCGCGATACACCTTCAGCAGAATATCGAACAACGTGCTGACATCACTGGCGGCCAGGTTCAAGCCCTTGGCGCCGGTGGGCGGGACGATGTGCGCGGCGTCGCCGACCAGGAACATCCGCCCGTACTGCATCGGCTCGACGACGAAACTGCGCAGCGGCGCGATGCTTTTTTCGATCGAAGGGCCGGTCACCAGTTTTTCCGCGAGGGCGGCCGGCAGGCGTTTTTTCAGCTCATCCCAGAAACGCTGATCGCTCCAGTCATCGACATTTTCATCCGCTGGCACTTGCAGGTAATAGCGTGTGCGCGTGGCCGAACGCATGCTGCACAACGCGAAACCACGCTCGTGGCGGGCGTAGACCAGTTCGTCGTGAACCGGCGGCGTGTCGGCGAGAATGCCCAGCCAGCCGAACGGATAGACCCGCTCGAAGATCTTCAGGCAATCGGCAGGAATCGATTGCCGCGCGACGCCGTGGAAGCCATCGCACCCGGCGATGTAATCGCAGTCGACGCGCCACGATTCACCGTCCTTTTCGAAGGTGACAAAAGCTTCGTCGCTCTTCATGCCGTGGGGAACGACATTGCTCGCCTGATAAATACTCGGCGCCCCGGCCTCCCGACGAGCGGCCATCAGGTCGCGGGTGACCTCGGTCTGGCCGTAGACCATGACGGTTTTGCCGCCAGTCAGCGCGTGCAGGTCGATGTGCACCTGGCGACCGTCCAGCGCCAGATCGAAACCGCCATGGACCAGGCCTTCGGCATCCATTCGCTGACCGACGCCGGCCTGACGCAGCAGCTCTACCATGCCTTGTTCAAGTACGCCGGCACGGATGCGCCCGAGAATATAATCAGGGGTCTGGCGTTCGAGGATCAGGGTGTCGATGCCAGCGTTGTGCAGCAACTGGCCAAGGAGCAGTCCGGAAGGACCGGCGCCAATAATGGCGACTTGGGTTTTCAGGGTTTTCATTGTTTTTATGACTCGCAAGCTTCACGCAGCAATCGCCGGTGAATGATTTTATGGATCGAGTGCTTGCATTTTTCCCTTGCGGGTCTGTCAATTGAAGGTGAAAACTGAGCCGATACCTGTACATTCTGCCAATCGGTGCGATTATCGCCCATAAACCCGAGGCCTGGATTGAAGTATGAACAAGCCTGCCCTGCCTTCGATTCCGGTGTTCAAGCTCTACGGTGAAAACCTGGACTGGCCGACCCCGGACTTGCTGCACTGTGAAACCATTTCCTCGCGCAGTCGCGAACATCAATGGGAAATCAAACCTCACCGCCATGCGGATCTGTGCCAGTTGCTGTTCGTTTTCAAAGGTCAGGCAGAGCTTGAAATCGAAGGCCAGCGCACGCAACTCGAGACGCCGGCGATACAAGTGCTGCCGCCGTTGTCGGTGCACGGCTTTCGTTTTTCCGAGGACGTCGAAGGCTTCATCGTCACCTTGGCGACGCCGCTGATCAACCATTTGCAGGCGCAACTGGGCGATTCGGTACACGCACTTGCACGGGCAGAAAACTACCCGGCCGGCAAGGATGGCGATTATCTGAACAGCCTGTTTTCAGCGTTGCAGGCCGAGTACAACGGCCATCAACCAGCGCGGGAAATGCTTATGCATTCGCTGGTCAGCGTGATCATGGTCTGGGTCAGCCGTCAGGCGATCGTCCGGCACAAGGCCAGTCAGCGCCCACAACGTCAGCGCGAGTACCTCAACGGTTTCATTCAGTTAGTGGAAGAAACTTACCGCCAGCACGTCAAGGTCGAAGACCTCGCCCATCGCCTGGGCATTTCCGTGTCGCACCTCAACGGCACCTGCCGTGAACTGGCCGGGCAACCGGCGTTGCAGATCATGCACGAGCGCCAGTTGCTGGAAGCCAAGCGCCTGCTGACCTACACCAGCATGACCATCTACGAAATGTCGGAGTTGTTGGGGTTTTCCGACCCGACCAACTTCACGCGGTTATTCCGCCGTCGGGTGGGCATTTCGCCAAAGGCGTTTCGCGACCGCTTGAAGGCCGAGCAACAATCTTGAGAACACCGCAAGACCCCCTGTGGGAGCGAGCCTGCTCGCGAATACGGCCTCTCATTCAGCAACGATGCTGGCTGACACAGCGCATTCGCGAGCAGGCTCGCTCCCACAGGGATTGCATTCCAGCCCAGGTCAGTCAGCGCAATGCATTCAGCGTGGCATTGTGCGGAATGCACCGCTCATAGTTGCAACTCGCATACTCGCGCGGCAGCTGGCGTAACTGCTCGACCCGCCAGGCAGCGGTGCCGTACAACGCCAGCGTCGCGGCGCAGGTGATGAAAATCGCGGCGTACCTTTTTGTTTTGATGTTCATGGCGTAGACCTCTGAACGTCTACCTTGCGGTATTACTTTCAGCATAGGTCAGCGGCGCGCACTTGCCAGCGAGTGCGTTCGAGGATTTACCCGGCCATTCAGCACACTGATGAGCCCCTGTAGGAGTGAGCCTGCTCGCGATAGCGGTGTGTCAGTCACCGCTGTGCCGACAGAAATACCGCTATCGCGAGCAGGCTCACTCCCACAAGGGATTGCTTTACAGGCCGGCATCCCACGCGGGATTCTCGGGAAAACGCTGAACAAGAAAATCGAGCATGCTGCGCAGTGCCGCGGGCATGTGTTTGCGTGAAGCGTACACCGCGTAGATATTCATCTGCCGGGGCTCGGCATGTGGCAGCAAACGCAGCAGTTCGCCGTTGTGAATATGCACCCCGGCCTGGTAGGTCGGCAGCATCGCCACACCCGCGCCGGCCAGGGTGGCGCGAAGGAGGGTGCTGGCCTCGTTGGCGCTGATATTGCCCTGCACGGGCACCGACACCGGTTCGCCATCCTCCTCGAAGTGCCACAGACTCTTGCCGAAGTACGAGTGCGTCAGGCAATTGTGTCGGCTCAATTCCTCGACCCGTAACGGCGCCGGATGCTCATGCAGATAAGCCGGCGCTGCGCAAACCACCGAACGACAAACGGTCAGGCGTCGGGCGATCAGATTCGGATCAAGATCTTTGCTGGTGCGAATCGCCAGATCAATGCGCTCATCGACCAGATTCACCGTGCGGTCGAGCATCTGCAGGTCGATGCTCACGCCGGGGTAAAGCTTGACGTACGCCGCCATCGCATCGGCCAGTTGCGCCTGGCCAAACGAGGTGCTGACGCTGACCCGCAGCAGTCCGCGCGGCGCGTCAGCGGGTTCGCTGACCGCGGCTTGCATGTCGTGCGACAGCTCGATCATCTGCCGACAGCGCGGGAGGATTTCACTGCCGGCAGCGGTCAGGCTCAGTTTGCGCGTGGTGCGGTGCATCAGTCGCGCGCCGACCCAGTCTTCCAGCTCCGCCAGATAACGCGACACCACTGGCCGCGACAGCTCCAGGTGATCGGCCGCCGCCGACTGGCTGCCCAGATCCACCACCGTGACAAATACCCGCATTGCTTGAAGCCGATCCATGATTTGCCCGCTTTCAGAAACAAACTATGTTCAAGCATCGCATTTTTTGTACTGAGTCTGGCAACTAAGCTCTGTTGCATCGCCAAGCATGGCATTCGAAACTCGGAGCAACAGATGATCGGCTTCACTCAATTCAAACGCGTTCTGCTCGCCGCAGCACTTTTCGGCTTTGCCGCCCATGCATCCGCTGCCGAGCTGAGCCTCGATGTCTACAACCCGGGCACCCAGGCGATTTTCCCGGTCAGCTCGGTGCTGGTCAGTGGCGAGAAAGAGGCGATTCTGGTCGACGCGCAGTTCGGCAAATCCCAGGCCGAGCAGGTGGTGGAAAAGATCCGCGCCAGCGGCAAGCAATTGACCACCATCTACATCAGCCACGGCGATCCGGATTACTACTTCGGTCTCGACACCCTGACCAAAGCATTTCCACAGGCGAAAGTGCTGGCCTCGCAGCCGACCGTGGATCACATCAAGCACACCGTCGACGGCAAACTGGCTTACTGGGGGCCGAAAATGGGCGCCGACGTGCCGGCGAAAACCATCGTTCCGGACGTGCTCAAGGGCGACAGCCTGACCCTCGAAGGCAAGCAATTGCAGGTGATCGGCCTCAATGGCAAGCAGCCGGATCGCAGCTTCGTATGGATTCCGTCGTTGAAGGCAGTGGTCGGTGGCGTGGTGGTCGCCGAGAACATTCATGTGTGGATGGCCGACACCCAGACCGCGCAATCCCACGCCGACTGGCTGCGCACCCTGCAGACCATCGAAAGCCTGAAACCGCAAACCGTGGTGCCCGGCCATTATCTGGGTGACAGCAGCCGCTCGCTGGCCAGCGTGAAATTCACCGTCGATTACATCAAGGCCTTCGATGCCGAAACCGCCAAGGCCAAGGATTCTGCTGCGTTGATCGCGGCGATGAAAAAACGCTACCCGCAACTTGGCGAGGAAAGCTCGCTGGAACTCAGCGCGAAAGTCGCCAAGGGCGAGATGCACTGGTAAGCCGAACCTGAACACGCAGCATTTTCAAGCCAACTGGAGAATGTCATGAGAAAGATTGCAATCATCGGCGCCACCGGACGTGCCGGTAGCCAATTGCTGGAAGAAGCCCTGCGTCGCGGGCATAGCGTCACCGCCATCGCCCGCGATACCTCGAAGATCGGTAATCGCGCCGGTGTCGTCAGCAAGAATCTCGACGTGCTGGATTCGGCGGCCCTGCAAGCGGCGGTGGCAGGTCACGACGTGGTGATCAGCGCAGCGCATTTCGCCACTGTGCCGGCCTCGGCGATTGTCGGGCCGGTGAAGCAGGCGGGCGTGAAGCGCTTGCTGGTGGTGGGCGGCGCCGGTTCGCTGTTGCTGCCGGACGATACGCGAGTGATCGACAGCGCCGGTTTCCCGGTCGAGTACAAAGCCGAGGCGAGTGCGGGTGCAGCGTTTCTTGAAGCACTGCGTCAGGAGCAGGAACTGGACTGGACCTTTGTGTCGCCATCGGCGGAGTTTGTCGAGGGTGAGCGCAGTGGCGCATTCCGTGTCGGCAAGGATCATCTGTTGGTCAGTGCCGAAGGGCGCAGCTGGATCACCTTTGCCGATTACGCGATTGCGCTGATTGACGAAGTGGAAACGCCGAAGCATTCGCGCCAGCGCTATACCGTCGGGTATTGACCGCGTCGGTGCCGAGGGATAGGTCTGACTTCAGATTTTTCCCCCTCACCCCAACCCTCTCCCCCAAGGGGCGAGGGGGAAAGGGAGCCGATCTCCATGCTTTTCCAGACCTGAGCTCGACTCCCTATTGCAGGTCGGTGCAGGTAGATCAAACAACCCGGTCGGTTCCCTCTCCCTGGGGAGAGGGCTAGGGTGAGGGGAGAGGCTTCAGCGCAAATGGGCCTGCTCAACCAGCCAAAGCATCAACTCCTCCAACTGCGGCAACGGCTCGGCTGCAGCAGGCACCACCACGTAATACGCCAACCCCGTCTTCACCTTCAACGCAAACGGCATCACCAGCCGCCCGGCGTTCAGATCATCACCAATCAGCGACCAGTCCCCGATCGCCACGCCCGTGCCATGGGAGGCCATCGACATCGCCTGATCCAGCGTTTCGAAATGCTGTCCGCGGCCAAGATTGCTTAGTCGCAAACCCGCCGCGTCGAGCCACACCGACCAGTCCTGAATGTCATGGGTCGGGTGCAACAACAAATGCTCCTGCAAATCCTGCGGTGAATTCAGCGCAGGCGCGCCTTTGAGCAATTGCGGCGAGCAGACCGGTGTCAGTTGCTCGTCGAACAGATGCAGTGCGCCTGGCGAATTGTCCGGGGGCGGGCCGTAGATCACGGCGGCGTCAAATTGCTCACGCTGAAAATCCACACCGTGTTGCAGCGAGGCCGTCAGTTTCACCGGCACGTCCGGGCGTTCCTTCTGCCATTGCAGCAGACGCGGCAGCAGCCAGCGCATCACGCAGCTCGGCGCCTTGAGTTGCAAAGTCTGATGTCTGAGCCCGATCTGCTCGGTTGCATCGCTGATCAACCCGAAGACTTTCTCCACTTGCGGCAGCCATTCACGTCCTTCGGCCGTCAGCGCCAGCCCCCGAGCCAAGCGAATGAACAGCGGATAACCGAGCTGTTCTTCCAGCCCGGCGATCTGCCGGCTCACCGCGCCCTGAGTGATGTGCAACTGCTCGGCGGCGCGGGTGAAGTTGCAGCATTGCGCAGTGATCCAGAACGTATGCAGAGCGGGCAGGGGTGGCAGGCGTTTCATGGCGATCCGAGGTATGACGTGAGGACATGGCTAGTATGACTTTTAATCGATTGTTGCTGCTAGCTGTGCGCCGTTCCAATGGGCACTCCACGGACCCTGTGGGAGCGAGCCTGCTCGCGAAGGCGGTTCAAGGTTCGACATGGATATTGGCTGGGCCGCCTATTCGCGAGCAGGCTCGCTCCCACAGGGGGGTGTTTCAGTGAATGAAAGGGCAATCAACATGGCAACGTGCGGCGAAGTACTGGTCAGGCTGTTGGAAAATTACGGGGTCGAGCAGGTGTTCGGCATTCCCGGTGTGCATACCGTTGAGCTGTACCGAGGCCTCGCCCGCTCAAGCATCAACCACGTCACGCCTCGCCATGAGCAGGGCGCCGGCTTCATGGCTGACGGCTACGCGCGCACCAGCGGCAAACCCGGTGTGTGCTTTATCATCACCGGCCCGGGCATGACCAATATCACCACCGCCATGGGCCAGGCTTACGCCGATTCGATTCCGATGCTGGTGATCTCCAGCGTGCAATCGCGCCGTCAGTTGGGCGGTGGCCGCGGCAAGTTGCATGAGCTGCCGAACCAGAGCGCACTGGTCGGCGGCGTCGCAGCGTTCTCGCATACGCTGATGTCTGCCGCCGAATTGCCGATGGTGCTGGCCCGTGCGTTTGCCTTGTTCCAGGCCGGGCGACCACGACCGGTGCATATCGAAATTCCGTTGGACGTGCTGGTGGAAGAGGCCGATGAATTGCTCACCAGCGTGCCGGTGAATATCGATCGCGCCGGCGCCGCACCGGCTGCCGTGAACCGCATGAGCGAACTGCTCGCCAGCGCGCAACGGCCGCTGATTCTCGCCGGCGGCGGTGCTATCGACGCGGCGCCGGAGCTGACGCGCATCGCCGAATGGCTCGATGCTCCGGTGGCGCTGACCATCAATGCCAAAGGCATGCTGCCGTCGGACCATCCGCTGTTGATCGGTTCGACACAAAGCCTGGTCGCCACTCGCGCACTGGTTGCCGAAGCCGACGTGGTGCTGGCGATCGGCACCGAGCTGGCCGAGACCGATTACGACGTGACCTTCGCTGGCGGCTTCGAAATTCCCGGCAAGCTGCTGCGCATCGACATCGATGCCGATCAGACCGTGCGCAACTACCCACCGCACGTCGCACTGGTCGCTGATTCGCGCCACGCCGCGCAAGCCTTGCTCAGCACGCTGACGAAGAAGCCGCTGGCCGAGCGCCGCGACGATTGGGGTCAGGCTCGGGCTGCGCGCTTGCGTGATGAGCTGGCCGCGAGCTGGGATGCGCCGACCCTGGCGCAGACGCGTTTGCTCGAAACCGTATTGCAAGAATTGCCCGAGGCGGTGTTTGTCGGGGACTCCACGCAACCGGTGTACACCGGCAACCTCACTTTCAACCCCAAACGCCCACGGCGCTGGTTCAACGCCTCCACCGGTTACGGCACCCTCGGCTATGCGTTGCCGGCGGCGATAGGGGCGTGGCTCGGTGGACAACTCGATAGCGGCGCGCGCCCGCCGGTGGTGTGCCTGATCGGCGACGGCGGCTTGCAATTCACCCTGCCGGAACTGGCCAGCGCCGTTGAAGCGCGGGTGCCGGTGATCGTGTTGCTGTGGAATAACCAGGGTTACGAGGAGATCAAAAAGTACATGGTCAACCGCGCCATCGAACCGGTCGGCGTGGACATCTACGCGCCGGACTTCGTCGCCGTAGCCAAGGGCCTCGGTTGCGCCGCGCAAGCCATCAGCAGCGTCGACGAACTGCGTGCAGCGCTGCGCAAGGCGACGGACCGGCAAGGCCCGACGCTGATTGAAATCGACCAGAACCAGTGGATGCAGGCGGTGGCCCTATGAACAGTTTTCCAACCACACTCGATGGCCTTTACATCAACGGCCAATGGTCGGCCGGGCGCGAACATCTGCGGGTGATCAACCCCGCTACGGAGGCGTTGCTGACCACGGTCAATGGCGGCGACGAGCAGGCCGTCGATCAAGCGATCAGCGCGGCGACCGAGGCGTTCAAACACTGGTCGCAGACCACCGGCACCGAGCGCGCTGCGATCCTGCGCAACATTGCCAATGGCGTGCGCAAGGGTCGCGAGCATTTGATGAACCTGCAATCGAGCAACAACGGCAAACCGCAGTTCGAAGCGGCGATCGATGTCGATGACGTGATCGCCACGTTCGAGTATTACGCCGAGCTTGCCGAAGGTCTCGACGCGAAACAGGACAGCCATGTGCCGCTGCCCAGCGCGGATTTCAGCGCGCGCCTGCGTCGTGAGCCGTGCGGCGTGGTCGGGCTGATCGTGCCGTGGAATTTCCCCATGGTCACCACCGCATGGAAACTCGCACCAGCGCTGGCCGCCGGTTGCTGCGTGGTATTGAAACCCTCGGAGGTGACGCCGCTGCCGGAGCTGGAACTGGCGGCGATCATCGCTGCATCCGGGTTACCCAACGGCGTGTTCAGTCTGGTCTGCGGCACGGGTCTGGCGGTGGGTGCGCCATTGTCGGCGGATCCACGTATCGCCAAGATCTCCTTCACCGGCAGCAACGCGGTTGGCGTGCAGGTGATGCAACGCGCTGCCGAAACCGTGAAGGGAGTCAGCCTGGAGCTCGGTGGCAAATCGTCGTTGCTGGTGCTGGCGGATGCCGATCTGCAGCTGGCGGTGGAACTGGCCTGTGGCGGAGCGTTCTTCAACGCCGGGCAGATGTGTTCGGCCACCAGTCGGGTGCTGGTCGCCGAGGAGTTGATGGATGAATTTCTTCAGCGCCTGCAAAAACGTGCAGAGGCGATTCGAGTCGCCGATCCATTCGACCCGGCCGTGGAAATGGGCGCGCTGGTCAATCAGGCGCAATACCAGCGGGTGCTCGGGCATATTGATCGTGGCCTGAGTGCGGGAGCGCGTTTGCTCTGTGGCGGCAATCGCCCGGCGGATTTGCCGCGCGGCTATTTTCTGCAACCGACGGTGTTCTCTGATGTACCGCTGGATAGCGCGTTATGGCGCGAGGAGATTTTCGGGCCGGTGGTCTGTGTGCGCAGTTTCGCCAGCGAAGCCGAAGCGATTGCCTTGGCCAACGATACGCAGTTCGGGCTGGTGGCGAGTGTAGTGACGCGCGATGCCGCCGCGGCGGATCGCGTGGCCAATGGGTTGCAGGCGGGGCTGGTGTGGATCAATGCACCGCAAGTGATCTTCCCGCAGGCGGCGTGGGGCGGTTACAAGCAGAGCAGCGTTGGACGCGAGTTGGGGCCTTGGGGGTTGGCGGCGTTTCAGGAGATCAAGCATGTGATCCGCGCCGTCTGATCATAGGTATGTAGCGCTTGGACTGACCCCTTCGCGAGCTGGCTCGCTCCCACATTGGAATGCATTTCCCTGTGGGAGCGAGCCTGCTCGCGAAAGCGCCATAAGTCCCACTTCAGATTCCGGATCAGACAGAAAGCCGCAACCGCGCCAGATCCCGCAACGGCGGCGCGCCAAACAAGCGGCTGTACTCGCGGCTGAATTGCGACGGGCTCTCATAGCCCACGCGATACCCCGCCGCCGACGCTTCCAGCCCTTCGGTCAACATCAGGCGCCGCGCCTCTTGCAGGCGCAGCTGTTTCTGATACTGCAACGGACTCATCGCGGTCATCGCCTTGAAACGATGATGCAGCGTCGACACGCTGAGGTTCACTTCCCTCGCCAGATCATCGATGCGCAGCGGCTGTTCGAAGTTGCTGTTGAGCCATTTGATCGCCTGGCTGATGCGGTGGCTCTGGCTGTTGGCAATCGCAATCTCATACAAGCGATGGCCCTGCGGGCTGCGCAGCAGGCGATACAGGATCTCCCGGCGAATCAGCGGCGCGAGCATGGCGATGTCTTTCGGCGCGTCGAGCAGTCGCGCCAGACGCAGCACCGCGTCGAGCATGGCGCTGTCGATTTTTTCCACGTACAGACCACGGCCGGTCGGCCGCGTCGGCACGCCCATCGGGCCGGCGTCGGCGATCAGCGCGGTGATTTCGGTCGGATCAATGTCGAGGCGCACGGCGAGGATCGGTTCTTCCGGCGAGACATTGACCACGCGCCCGCTGAGCGGCATCGAAACCGACACCACCAGGTAATTCAGCGGGTCGTAGTTGAAGAACTCGTCGGCCAGGCGCACCTCTTTACGCCCCTGCGCCATGATGCACAGCGCCGGCTGCGCAAGCACCGGGGCAAAATCATGGGATTGGGTGTGGCGTGACATCACCAGTGAGCCGATAGCGGTCTGGTAGCTGCCATCGTCGCTGGTGTTGCGGCGGATGATCGCCGCCAGCTCCGCGCGCTGCTTTTCCATGTCGGCGCTGGGTTCGGCTTGAAAACGATCGAATGACGTCATGCACGGCATCCTCGGCAAGTGAGGGGGAATGCAACAGAGCATATGTTTGTGCAAGCCGCGGCGGTAGACACATTCTGCCAAATGCTTGCCTGATTCTGCCGGAGCCATTTCCGCGTCAGCCGACATACAACCCTGTAGGAGCTGCCGAAGGCTGCGATCCGTTGATCTTCAAGGCAAAAGCAAAAGATCGCAGCCTTCGGCAGCTCCTACACAAAACGCGTATGACACACCTGTTGCGCAGGTTTACAGGTTGTTACAGGTCGTCTGCGCAGTCTCGCAGGATTGTGCAACGCGAAGGCAGGAATCGACTAACGGCGCTGCCGGCCCGACCCTTAATCTTTGCTTCAGTCGCAGCCCGTCCCCCGGCTGCCACGCGATTTCATGGAGGGTTGATCATGTCCAAGCAGATGCCTGTCAGTCATATGGCCTTCGTTCGTGCCCAGGCCGGGCGCTCGGCGGAACTCGGCGTGCGCCTGAGCGCTTTGATCGAGGTCTCGCGCGCTTCGCCCGGTTGCCTGAGTTTCTCGTTGCAACAATCGCAGTGCGACGCCGACCTGTGGCTGGTCAGCGGCTACTGGAGCAGCCAGCAGATGATGACTGCGTATTTCAACAGTGCGTCGATGGAAGTCTTCGCCGAGCTGGTCCAGGACCTGGTGGTCAACAGCCTCGACTTCCACACGTTCAGGGACGTTTCCGCCGCGCAGGCCCTCGGTCAATGCGCTGCGCCGATACACAAACTCGCCGGTTGAGGGTTTAATGTCCGGCTTAATTGATTGAGCCAGGATCCGCGACATGGCACGTAAAGAGTTTGAACGCTTCGAAGCAGTCTCCGCAGTCGTCCCCGTCGAGCTTGGCGGCAACAAGGGTTATTACGCGGCGATCGCGGTCAAGGCCCTGGTCGATGGCGGCGCACCGCGCTTTCACAAATTGCTGAACGAGCAGGTGTTTCCCGGCGCCATCGCTGCCGATGAAGCGGCGATCACCGAGCTGGATAAACTCCAGGGCGTCACTGATGACGCCGAGCTGGTCTGGTAGTTATTTCTGCGCCCCCGGGCGCCACATTTTGAACAGTGCTTCAGGCCCGAGCTGGAAATAATCCGCCGGCCCGCCGCCGCGCAGAATCGGCTGTGCGGCGGCGGTGTCGTAGATGCCATCCTTGAGCAGCCATTTGGCGATGTGTACGGCAACCACTTCGCCGAGAATCAGCCAGCTCGGCACGGTTTCACCATCGGCGCGTTGCAACTGGATGATCTGCGTGACCTTGCACTCGAAGGACACCGGGCTTTCGGCGACCCGTGGTACCGAAATCACTTTTGACGCTACGGTCGTCAGCCCCGCCAATTCAAACTCGTTGACCTCAGGCGCGACCATCGCGCAGCTCTGGTTCATCTGCTCGGCCAACGGGCGGGTGGCGAGGTTCCAGACGAACTCACCGGTCTGCTCGATGTTGTTCAGACTGTCTTTGCGCCCGACGCTGGAAAAACCAATGATCGGCGGCACGTAATTGAACGCGTTGAAAAAACTGTAAGGCGCGAGATTGAGCCGGCCTTCGGCATCCTGCGAGGAGATCCAGCCGATGGGGCGCGGGCCGACGATGGCGTTGAACGGATCGTGAGGCAGGCCGTGGCCGTTGGCGGGTTCGTAGAAGTGGATGTCATCGGGCATGGGGAGCGGATTCCTGAGCTGCATTCGAATGCAGTCATAGTGCAAGGCCCCAGCGCATATTTCCACCCGGATGCAAGGCCCCGTAGGAGCTGCCGAAGGCTGCAATCTTTTGATTTTGTCTTTTTCAGGATCAAGATCAAAAGATCGCAGCCTTCGGCAGCTCCTACGGGTTCGGGGCAGGACACGGATTTTGTGTCCTGCCAGCGATGTAGCCCGATCAGTCAGTGACGATCCGCGAGTGCTTCTGGGTGTCTTTCATGGTGATGTACACCAGCAGCGACACGGCGATGCACGCGGTGACGTACCAGTAGTAACCGGTTTCCATGCCGATGCTCTTGAACCACAGCGCGATGTATTCGGCGGTGCCGCCGAAGATCGACACGGTCAGTGCGTACGGCAGGCCGACGCCAAGGGCGCGGATTTCAGTGGGGAACAATTCGGCTTTGACCACCGCGTTGATCGAGGTGTAGCCGCTGACGATGATCAGTGCCGCCATGATCAGGAAGAACGCGCCCCACCAGGTCTGGATGGTGTGCAGGGTCATCAGGATCGGCACGGTGAAGATCGTACCCAGCACGCCGAACGCGATCAGGATCGGACGCCGGCCGATCTTGTCCGACAGGCCACCGATGATCGGTTGCAGGCACATGAACAGGAACAGCGTGGCGGCGGAAATGGTGGTCGAGTCGGAGATGCTCATGCCGACCGTGTTCACCAGGTATTTCTGCATGTAGGTGGTGTAGGTGTAGAACGCCAGGGTGCCGCCCATGGTCAGGCCGACCACGGTCAACAGCTCTTTCGGGTGGCGCATCAAGGTGCGCATGGCGCTTTCCCTGGATTTTTCTTTTTTCGTGAACGACTCGGTTTCTTCCATGCCGCGACGCAGGTACAGCGCCACCACTGCGCAGAGCGCGCCGATGGCGAACGGGATGCGCCAGCCCCACGCGTACAGCTGCTCGGTGGTCAGCATGTTCTGCAGCACGATCAGCACGCCGAGGGCGATGAGCTGGCCGGAGATCAGCGTTACGTACTGGAAGCTGGAGAAGAAGCCGCGACGTTCCTTGGTCGCCATCTCGGACAGATAAGTCGCCGAGGTGCCGTACTCGCCGCCGACCGACAGGCCTTGCAGCAGGCGGGCAAACACCAGCAGGATCGGCGCGCCGATGCCGATGGTTTCATAGTTCGGGCTCAGGGCGATCAGCAGCGAGCCGAAGCACATCAGGTACACCGAGGCCATCAGCGCTTTCTTGCGCCCGACCTTGTCGGCATACATGCCCATCAGCCAGCCACCGATCGGCCGCATCAAGAAGCCCACGGCGAAGATCGCTGCGGTGTTCATCAGCTGTGCGGTGGTGGAGCCGGCGGGGAAGAAGGTCTTGGCGAAGTACAGGGAGAAGGCGGCATACACATACCAGTCGTACCACTCGACCATGTTGCCGACAGAGCCGCTGAAGATCGATTTGATCCGGCTGGCGGTGGTTCTCGGTTTGGCCGGCACGGCAGCCGACCCAAGGGGCTGGGCGTTGGAGTTATCCATTGAAGGATCCTTCATTTAATTGTTTTTGTGGAGCGCGTCGGAACGCAGCCTGCTGGGGCTATAGCAGGAGCTGTGCCAAGGGGTGAGGGGCCGGTTTAGAGGGGGTAGAGGGAATGGGTGAGCGGATTTGTGCCGACTGATTGGGCTGCGTGAGCGGATTTCCGCTTATCGGCGTGAAGATCAAAAGCCCCTCACCCTAGCCCTCTCCCAGGGGGAGAGGGGACTGACCGTGGTGTATGTTCGAGGTGCATCGACCTGAATTATCGAGGTGAATTCAGGTTTGAAAAGCATGAAGATCGGCTCCCTTTCCCCCTCGCCCCCTTGGGGGAGAGGGTTGGGGTGAGGGGGACGGATCTCAGCCACACAAACAATCACTCCGCCAAGAACATCTCCCGACTCAACCCATGCCGCTGCATCTTTTCATTGAACGTGCGGCGCGGCAGTTGCAGTTCTTCGAGCACGGCTTTCACATCACCTTTGTGCCGGGTCAATGCTGCGCGCAGGCACTGCGCTTCGAAGGCTTCCTGCTGCGCCGCCAGCGATTGCCCCGGATCGATTCCGGCGACCGGTTCATCCAGCCCCAACACCTGACGCTCGGCAACGTTGGCCAGTTCACGCACGTTGCCCGGCCAGTCATGGCTGAGCAGATGACTCAATTGCGCACCCGTCAACGGTGGAAAGGTCCGGCCCAGACGCTGGGCGGCGTTATGGGCGAAGGTTTCGAACAGCAACGGAATGTCTTCGCGGCGATCACGCAGCGGCGGCAAGCGCAGTTCGGCGACGTTCAACCGGTAAGCCAGGTCTTCGCGAAAACGCCCGGCGCGGGCTTCGTCGAGCAGGTCCGGTTTGGTCGCCGCAACAATACGCAGATCAACGCGAATGCTCTGATTCGAGCCCAGCCGTTCAAGCTTTTGCTCCTGCAACACGCGCAGCAATTTCACCTGCTGGGCCAGCGGCATGCTTTCGATCTCGTCGAGAAACAGCGTGCCGCCATCGGCGTATTCCAGTTTGCCGATGCGCTTGCCGGACGCGCCGGTGAATGCGCCGCTCTCATGGCCGAACAGCTCGGCTTCGAACAGTTGCTCCGGGATCGCCGCGCAGTTCAGCGCCACGAAGGGTTTGCCGGCGCGCGGGCCGAAATCATGCAGGCAACGCGCGACCAGTTCCTTGCCGCTGCCGGTTTCGCCACGGATCAACACATTGACCGGCAAGGTCGCCAGATCCAGCACTTGCCGACGCAATGTCTGCAAGCCACGGGATACGCCCAGCAACGTCGCATCCAGCTTCGCGCGGTTGTCGGCCAGTTCGTGCAGGGCGCGGTTTTCCAGGACCAGACGGCGCTTGTCCAGCGCCCGGCGCAAGCTGCCGAGCAGCGTTTCGGGGCTGAACGGTTTTTCCAGAAAGTCGTAGGCGCCGTCGCGCATCGCTTCCACCGCCATCGGCACGTCGCCATGGCCAGTAAGCAGAATCACCGGCAGTTCGGCGTCGCACTTTTGCACGGCAGCGAGCAATTGCAAACCGTCCATGCCGGGCATGCGCACGTCGCTGAGGATCACCCCGGCAAAATGTTCGGGCAGCGCGGCGAGGCATTCTTCGGCACGGCTGAACAGTTGCACCTGGAACCCTGACAGGCTCAGCCATTGTTCGACGGCGCTGCGAATGCTGCTTTCGTCGTCGACCACCATCACCGAATTGAGCATCAGATGTGTGCCTCCAGATCGATTGGCAGGGTCAGGCTGAACACCGCGCCGTTATCGCCATTTTCGGCGCTCAAACGGCCGCCGGATTCATGCACGATGGCGAAGGATACTGCCAGCCCGAGGCCCAGGCCGTCACCCACCGGTTTGGTGGTAAAGAACGGATCGAACACCTGGCCCAGATACTCTTCGGCGATGCCGCCGCCATTGTCGCTGACGCTGAGCCGCCACAGTTGTTCATCGGCCTCCAGGCGGATTTCCAGACGCTTGCAGGCTTTGCCTTGCATGGCGTCCAAGGCATTGCGCAACAGGTTGATCAGCACTTGTTCCAGGCGAATCGCATCACCGCGCACCCACGCCGGGCGGGCCAGATGTAGCACCAGACTGACCTGCTCGTCTCGCAGGCGCGCATCGAGCAATTGCAGCGACTGATCGACCACAGTCGCCAGGTCCAGTCGCTCACGCAAGCCGCTCGGGCTTTTGCGGGCGAACGTCTTGAGGTGGCCGGTGAGGGCGGCCATGCGCGTAAGCATGTCGTCCACCGGTTTCAGCGCCTTGTACGCGTCATCGACGCGACCATGTTCGAGCAGCAGGCGCAGGGTCGCCAGTTGCATGCGCTGGGCGGTCAGCGGTTGATTGATTTCGTGGGCCAGCGCGGCGGACATCTGCCCCAGCGCGGCGAGTTTGGCCGACTGCACCAGACCTTCCTGAGCCGTGCGCAGGTCGCGGGTGCGCTCCTCGACCAGACGCTCGAGTTCTTCGCGATTGCGCTGGCGGACTTTGGCCAGCCGCCAGCGCTGGTTGAGAAACAGCAACAGAAACACCAGCGCCAGCCACACCCCGGCCGCGGCCAGGGCGGCGTTGCGCAAATCCTCGAAGGCCACTTGCGGGCGGCGCAGCAGGTGCAGGGTCCAGCCCTCGGTCGTTAGCGGCAGCGATTCCCACAGATAATCCGCCGTGCCCTGCGGGCCTTCGACCCGGCGCAGATCGCTGTTGTCATCGAAACGCCGTAGCGGCAAATGGGTCAGCGGTACCAGCGATTGCTTGTCGTACTGGCGGGTGGTTTTGATCTCGGCCAGATCGCTGGCGCTCAACGGCCGCAAGGCGCGATAACGCCACCCCGGCTGATTGGCGATGAAGATGATCCCGCGCGCATCACTGACCAGCAGCGTGTCGCTGCCTTGGCTCCATTCGCGCTCCAGCTCGGGAAATTCCAGCTTGACCACCATGGCGCCGAGGAACTCGCCGTTGTCCCCGAGCACCGCACTGGAGAGGAAATAACCGGGAATGCCGCTGGTCACGCCCACCGCGTAAAAACGTCCGGTGCCATGGGTGCGCGTCTGGCTGAAGTAGGGGCGAAAGCCGTAATTGTGACCGACGTAACTGCTGGGCAAGCGCCAGTTGCTGGCGGCCACGGCCAGACCGCTGCGATCGAGCAGTTCAAGGGTCGAGGATTGCGCCGCGCCGTTGATTTTTTCCAGCTTCAGATTCAGTGCGGTCTGCTGCGCCGCATCGACAGGGCCGGCGAGTGCCGAACGCAATTGCGGGTCCAGCGCCAGCACGGCGGGGAGGGCGCGGTAGCGATCGATCAGCGTGTGTAATGAGTTGGCGTAAAGGCCCAGTTGCTGATTGGCGCGGGCGGCGTCTTCTTCCAGCGCCTGACGTTCGGCGTGGCGCATGGCGAGCGTCGCGGCCACGACCGTGCCGGCGATGATCAGCAGGGAATACAACGACAGACGCAGGGTACGAGAAGTCGGCAACATGCTGGGCTAACGGATGGTAGGAAGGGGGGGGCACGATAGCATGCAGATCGCGTTTCGCTACGTGATCGCACGTCAACGGCTATCCGTTGAGTCTTGCCTGTGTGTTCTTGAGATGGCCGATAGTGACATCGGTGGCCCTGCGAATGCTTTGCAGTGTATCGCCCGGTGCAGTGCCAAAGAACTTGCTCAGCAATCTGTATGTATGGATGGAGGTACGCCCCGCGTCATCGAACGCCTGAGCGATTTCGTCGACGTTTTTGTTCAGTACATCAATCATCCCGTTAATGAACGTTTGCGCTCTCTCCACTTTCTCGGGACTGAGCGGGGCGCCTGCGCCGGCTATCTCATGCAGGATTTCGAACGTGCCTGCCAGAGTACTGAAGGCGGCGCTGGCTTCGCTGGCAGCCGAAGGTGCGGCGTATTTCGCTGCAACACCGGCGCCCGCCGTCGCGACTTCCTTGGCGCCTTTCAGCCAGCCAGCCTGGTTCAGCGTTATGATGCCTCTGCCGATGGCCCTGAATTTGTTGAGCGCATAATGACCGTAGTTGCTGCTCTTGTATTCGGACCGACCCACAATTCGGCCCGGATCAAGCTTGCCCGCCTTGAATTTGACTGACGCGCTGAAGCTCATGCTGTCTGCGACGTAATCCACTCCCACGCTGACGGCTTTTTTTGCCAGCACGCCGAGAAACACTCCGAACGCAACACCGACCGGGCCGGTCACGCTGCCCAGCGCTGCCATCGTTGCGCCGATTCCGATGCCCGCCGCGTAACTGACGGCCTGCCCGCCGACATGTGCCGCGGTTCTAAGGGCCGCGGACTTCCCGTGTTCTGCTGCCGAGCGGTGGTTATCAATTTGCTGATCGGCTTCCTGAGCCCTTCTGGAGGTGAGCTTGAGAATATCAAAATGCCGATCGATGGCTTTTGATAACCGCATATTCGCTTGGTACTGTCGCTGTTGTGAGGCGCTCGCTGCTTTCCTGGCATCCCGTTCTTCGGGCCTTTCTCTGCGAATGGCATCTTCGAGGGCTTGGCCGTCCTGATCGGAGAAAGTGATAGGGTTATTTGCAACGAACGAATACAGATTCAACCCATCCACATCCCCCGCCGGATCGGCACTAATCCAACGTTGCAACCACGGTGCGTAATAACGTGCACCGTAGTAGTACAAACCGCTGACATCCATCTCCTTGCCGGAGTAACGGATAAAGCGGTAAGCGATTTCCGATTCCGGCGCCATCCACGCGGTTTCGCCGAACGGGTAGTAGCCTTCTTCGCTGGTGACCGCAGCGTTTTCATCCAGCTCCATCACACAAGAGCCGAGATGGTCTTCAAGGGTGTAACGCAGTTGGGTCTTGTCGGCCGGCCCCTCTTGCACCCAGTGCAGACAACGCGCATTGCCGACGCTGATGATGTGCAATTCTTCGCCGTTGTCTCTGGTGCGGATTTCCAGGCCGGGCAGATAGCGCACCTGATGGAAGTGATTGGCACCGGGAGCGAAGGTTTCGTGACGCTTGAACACCCGCACGCCTTGGCTGTATCGGTAGTGTTCAGCGTCGTTGGCGCTGTCTTTGCGCAGGACCAGATCGATGTGTTCCAGCTCGTCGCGGCTGTTCCAGTGCAATGACGGACCGTGGTGCAGCCTGCGTTGATTGCCGTGCGGGTCGAACCAGGTGCCGAAGTCCGGCGGCTCGTCGCCTGTTTGCCAGCGCACACCGCGATTGCTTTTGTCGTCTATGCACAGCGTTCGGGTGCGACTATTGCCGTCGCGCTGATGACGCAGTTCGGTCAGGTTGCCAGCGTCGTCGTAGCTATACGTCTGGATGTAATTGAGGCGGTTTCGTTCGTCAGGTGGTTGCGGCAGGCCGGGGATGTCAGGGGGCAGGACGTCGTCATGGCCGGTGGCGTGGATCAAGCGGTACAAGGAGTCGTAGCTGAATTCACGGTGCCCGTCGACCCGCTGGTTGGCGAACCAGGTGGGCTCGAAGGCGTGGTCTTCGATGCGAATGATATTGCCGACGCGGTCGTAGAAGTAGGCGAGATCCTGCAATCTGGGCTGACCGGGTTTCTGACTGATCCGCGCGCGCAGGCGTCCGTCCGCCGGGTCGTACGTCCACTGGCTCAGGACACCGTTGCCGGCCAGTTGCGAGATGATCTGATCGTTGGCGTTGTACTGCGCATCCTGCAACACCTGCGTGACTTTGGTCTCGACCTCCAGCTCCACTTTTTTGAGCTGCCCGGCGAGCCCGTAACGAGATGCTCTACGGTGTCCGCCGCCGTCGATCTGTTCCAGCACAGCGCCCAGTGGGCTGAAGACCTGATGGCTGACAAACTCTGCTTGATCATGAAAAGTGCGCTTTTCCACCAGTGGCTGCCCGGTGAGGGCATAACTGCTGATGTCCAGTGAACCTGAAGGATCTGTCTGTCGAATCAACTGCCCGCGCAGGTTGTGGCTGGCATCGGCGGAACTCTCGCCATAGCTGAAACTGTCGATCTGAGGGTCACCGTCTTCCTTGAGCGTTGTCACGCGTAACTGCGTATCGAAGGTCGACTTCCAGTGGTGACCGCACTCGTCCCAGCGTCGCCGCGGCTCGCCGGCCAGCCCTGGCAACACCAGGCGCCAGCCGCTATCGACGCTGTCAGTGAATAGCGCATCGCCATTGAGCGAGTAGACAGTGGTGGCGTTTGCGATGGGCAGACGCGGATCCCGCTGCGCGACCAGGCGCCCGGCCACATCGTGTTCGTGAGAGGTGACGAGGGGGATCGATGAATCATCCGCCGGGGTACGCAAGTAAGCGACCTGCCGGATCGGCAGGCCGCGGCCGTCGATGACCGTCAACGCAGGAGTGTGCGAATGGACGGTATGGTATTTCATTGGGGGGCGTAGACATGTCTGATGAATGGTTCAACAGCAGCGTTGAATCTCGCCTTCAATCTCGCTCCCAACCCGGATTTCGGTTGAGCTTGTGAGCGCAAAAAACGGCTGTCTGTGGTCAGGTCTTCTTTGTAAAACTTCATGAAGGTCTGGGTGCTTTCGATATATCCCTGGATCGCACGGGTCTGCTCTCGCAAGGTCTCGAGGCGAATGGTCTTGGCACCCCTTAAGCGGTTCTGATGAGGTAGCACGTCAGCCGAATTGACTGTGTTTTGTCCCAGGCGTCTGAAGGCTTTCTCAATATCGGCCATTCGCGAAGTGAGGGCTTGTTGCCAGTCGGCGAGCATGGTTTCGATTTTTTCAATCTTGGCCGGATCCAGACCATTTTTTATGTCCTCCACTTCCTGCACCCGCGAACCCAGGTTAAGTGATGCACCCACGCCTGGAACATATGATCCGACGCCGCGGCTCATCAAGAGGGAGGACGCATCGGCCGGCGTAAAACTCGAAGAGCTCTCCGTGATACCGACCTTTTGATCAATGGCGTCGACGCTCATCGCCGAAGTTTGTGGAATCAATGGGGCTGTCATGTTTGCAAAGGACGTGAACTTGCTGACGAACGACTCGGCAATATCGCCGCCGATGTGCGCGGAAACGATCCCGACCAGGTATTCGACGGCTTCGGGCATACCGACGGTAAGAGATGAACCTACGAATTTGCTGCCGTAAAAACCGGCGAAGAAGCCGGCAGTGCCTATGATTATTTCTGCAACGCCGCTCTTCACCAAGTCGCCCGCGTATTTTCCGCCTGCAATTTTCTGCATCTTGTCTTGCGTCATAGCGGCGTGATTACCGAGCTCTGTTACGAAGTTCGAGAAATTGACAATGTCGAATTTCTCTTGGCTGTTGCCATGCACATCCACAAAAGTTAATGGGTTATTCCCGACGAATCCGTACAGATTCAACCCATCCACTTCCCCCGCCGGATCCGCACTGACCCAACGTTGCAACCACGGTGCGTAATAACGTGCACCGTAGTAGTACAAACCGCTGACATCCATCTCCTTGCCGGAGTAACGGATAAAGCGGTAAGCGATTTCCGATTCCGGCGCCATCCACGCGGTTTCGCCGAACGGGTAGTAGCCTTCTTCGCTCGTGACCGCAGCGTTTTCATCCAGCTCCATCACACAAGAACCGAGATGGTCTTCAAGGGTGTAACGCAGTTGAGTGTTGGCGGCAGGTGGATTGCTTACCCAGTGCAGGCAGCGCGCGTTACCGACGCTGATGATGTGCAGTTCTTCGCCGTTGTCTTTGCTGCGGATTTCCAGGCCGGGCAGGTAGCGCACCTGATGGAAGTGATTGGCACCGGGAGCGAAGGTGTCGTGACGCTTGAACACCCGCACGCCTTGGCTGTATCGGTAGTGTTCAGCGTCGTTGGCGCTGTCTTTGCGCAGGACCAGATCGATATGTTCCAGCTCGTCGCGGCTGTTCCAGTGCAATGACGGACCGTGGTGCAGCCTGCGTTGATTGCCGTGCGGGTCGAACCAGGTGCCGAAGTCCGGCGGCTCGTCGCCTGTTTGCCAGCGCACACCGCGATTGCTTTTGTCGTCTATGCACAGCGTTCGGGTGCGACTATTGCCGTCGCGCTGATGACGCAGTTCGGTCAGGTTGCCAGCGTCGTCGTAGCTATACGTCTGGATGTAATTGAGGCGGTTTCGTTCGTCAGGTGGTTGCGGCAGGCCGGGGATGTCAGGGGGCAGGACGTCGTCATGGCCGGTGGCGTGGATCAAGCGGTACAAGGAGTCGTAGCTGAATTCACGGTGCCCGTCGACCCGCTGGTTGGCGAACCAGGTGGGCTCGAAGGCGTGGTCTTCGATGCGAATGATATTGCCGACGCGGTCGTAGAAGTAGGCGAGATCCTGCAATCTGGGCTGACCGGGTTTCTGACTGATCCGCGCGCGCAGGCGTCCGTCCGCCGGGTCGTACGTCCACTGGCTCAGGACACCGTTGCCGGCCAGTTGCGAGATGATCTGATCGTTGGCGTTGTACTGCGCATCCTGCAACACCTGCGTGACTTTGGTCTCGACCTCCAGCTCCACTTTTTTGAGCTGCCCGGCGAGCCCGTAACGAGATGCTCTACGGTGTCCGCCGCCGTCGATCTGTTCCAGCACAGCGCCCAGTGGGCTGAAGACCTGATGGCTGACAAACTCTGCTTGATCATGAAAAGTGCGCTTTTCCACCAGTGGCTGCCCGGTGAGGGCATAACTGCTGATGTCCAGTGAACCTGAAGGATCTGTCTGTCGAATCAACTGCCCGCGCAGGTTGTGGCTGGCATCGGCGGAACTCTCGCCATAGCTGAAACTGTCGATCTGAGGGTCACCGTCTTCCTTGAGCGTTGTCACGCGTAACTGCGTATCGAAGGTCGATTGCCAGTGATGGCCGCGCGCGTCCCAACGCTGCTCTGGCTCACCGGCCAGCCCCGGCAATATCAGGCGCCATCCGCCATCGACACTGTCAGTGAATAGCACATCGCCGTTCAGTGCGTAGACGGTGGTGGCGTTGGCAACCGGCAAGCGCGGGTCGTGCTGTGCCACGAGACGCCCGGCCACATCGTGCTCTTGAGAGGTGACGATAGCGCGCGCTGTGGCATCTGCGGCAGAGCGCAAATAAGCGACCTGACGAATCGGCAGGCCTCGGCCGTCAATCACCGCGAGGGCTGGCGTGCGCCAATGCAGGGGCGCGGTCATGCGCCCGACTCGCTCGAAGCCACCACCTCTTCGGCCGTGTCGTTGAAGTCCTCGCTGATGGTGAACCAGGGATGACAAGTCGTTCTGGCAAAGTCGTCTTTGGCGTTGATCAGCTTGATCAGACGCCCCAGCGCGTCATAAAAAAGCTGGTCAAACAGTCCGAGCTTGCGCGCTGATTGATTGACGTACCGGTGCGTATTGACGAAAAACGGCCGGTACTGGCGTATTGGCAGACCCTTGTTGTTGTATTCGACACGTTCGCTGATACGCCAGCGCCTCTGCGCCATTTGCTCGCCCTCTTCGATGAGCAGCTCACCGTTTTCGTCTACGGTGTAGGCCAGCCCCGGGTCAACCTCTTGCAGGGTTTGCAGGATACGACCGAAGCCGTCGACGCAGGTTTTGACTATCTGTATCTGCAGGTCGGGGTCGTCGGGGTAGTGGTCAGCACTGAGCACCACGGTGTGTACGGGTTCGCGATAAGCAGCTTCGATAGCCTTGAGCAACAGTTGATCGTCGGGCGTCAGGTCTCTGCCTTTGGCCAGGCGCCGCCGTGCGCTGGCGCGTATGTGTCCGCCGGGCAACAGGTCGCCTTGCCTGATCGATTGGGTTTGCAGGGTGGAGGCGGGGATCTGGCCCATCCAGCTGAACAGGTTCTTGTGCAGGGTGCGCGCTGCTTTTTGTACGGTTAGATATGGATTCGCGATGGCGTATTCCGCACTGGTGTCCGGTAACGTCCAGCCGATCAACTCATGGAATCCGGCGTCTTCACCGTTTTCCGTGCCGTAGAAGCTGGTGACCAGCGGCTGACCTGACGGTTCGTAGATGACTTCTTCGATATTGTCGTTGGCGTCGATGAGTCGCTTGGGTTTGAGTGCGTGGTAATCGAACTCCGCCACGCGAGTAGTACAACCGTCGGGCAACTCCATGCGAATGATCGCCAGGTAGTGTTGATCGTACTCGGCTTTGGTCACGCCATGGCTTTGCGTTTCGCTGAACTCAAGTACTTTGTAGAACGCCTGAAGGTTGCCATACCGCGCAAAGTTGAACCGCGCTGACCAGAGGATTTTTTCTGCGCTTGGCACTGCCTCGAACATCGGCTGCATCTCTTCGTAGCCAATCTCCCTCAGGGCTTTAGCGATTTCGAACTCCGGCACAATGCTGTAAGCGTCCAGCGCGGTCTTGTCCAATAGCGCGAGCTCGAGGGAATGTCTCAAGGCTTCGAAACCGGCGACGCCGTCGCCCAGTTCCTGACCGCCAGTGTCCACATAGCGCTGCACGGATTGCGACGTCAGGACCCGTTCGGCATTCCATTGCGGTGAATCCTGATGCGCTCGCAGCGTTTCGAAAGACACCTGAGCGGGGTTAAGCCCTATGGGCAAGGTACCTTTGGGCAATTTCAACGCATTGCTCCGTTCCTGATAAGGCAGACCCAATCGCCACTGCTGCGGCCCGGTCAGGTTGATCAGGCGCGCACGGGTTTCACTGAGGTAAAACCATTGCTGCGCGTCGTCATGGGCGTCGCACCACCATTGATTCCGGTGGTCCTCGGCGAAGGGCGGCGGACTGTCAGCCGTCAGCCGTCGCGCGTAGCTCACCGACAGTGCATGGGTCACGGCAGCATAAGCGTCCCAGCGCAGAGTCACATCGTGGCGGCACAGCGGGTCGTCGATAAATCCGTCGTATTGGTAACTGATGTTTTCCACCTGCAGCGGCAGCAGAACGGCCGCGGCATATTGCCCCTGCGGCTGCACTTCGCGCACCAGATAGCGTGACTCTTGTACCGAGTACAGTTGGGGATCGCCGGGTGCCGAGGCGTCGGCCTGGAAGGCATAGGTTTCCGTGCGGGCGACCGAGCCGACCAATGCCTGGGCGATCCGATAGCGACTGTCGGAATCCTCCGGGGTGATGGGTTCGTCGACTTCACCTTTGGGGTGGTAACGACTGAACAGCGTTTCGCCCAACGGACAGGCGCCCTCGTCCGCGCTGAAATAATCCTCGCGCGAGCGATTCATGTCTCGCCCGTTGTTGAACCAGGTACAGCTGCGCACCGGCGCGCTGAAGCCGGGTTCTGAAGGCACGGTGGCCATTTCGCAATCAAGTTGCTGCAAGTAGCCGAAACCGCGGAATTCGCGTTCTTCGCTGTCGTAGAACCCTTCGCGCCAATCGAATAGCTGGGTCAACAGGACGTTGGTGATCTCGTCGTGTTGCTGTTGCTTTTTCACCACGGTCACCGGGAACGGCAAATGACACACCGGGGCACGATCCAGTGTCAGAAGACGGGCCTTTTCATCCAGCCATTCCTGTGCCGAGCTGCGATAAGTCACGCTGGAACTGCAGCCCATATTGTTATTGCTGGCGGCCAACAGATAGGGCTTGGTGGCAACGAAATCGTAGCGCCAATGCCTCGGTTTCATGTGCGGCACCGTCAGAATCAGGCTGGCGCAACCGAGTCCCTGCAGGTCGGCAAAGCTGACCTGGCACAAGCGGTCATAACGCACCCCTTCCGGCCAAGGCACGCTGACAGGTATTTGCTCCAGACCGTTGCCGCCACGGTTCAGATAGATTTCGAACACATCGGATTTCAGATAGATCAACGCCGGTGCGCCGGAACCATCGAGGTCGGCGAGACGCACGCGCGAGGCGTCGAATTCTTCATAGGTCAAAGGCAGATCGCTGATCTTGCGCCCTTTGCCGAATTTGCCATGACCCAGATTCGGCCAGCAGCGGACCTCGTCATGGCGGATGCGACACAGCTCCGGCATGTCGCTGCCGAGCAGGTTGCCCAGCAGCACCAGTTCTGTGGGCGAGTTGCTGAAGACCGGCAAACGGTCGTCATCGTAGGCATGGGGGATTTCTTCAGCCGCCGCGAAGCCCTTTTTCCGCAGGCTGGCATACAGACGCACACGGTTGGTGCTGATGGTGGCGGCTGACATCAAGCCGTCACCGGAAAAGTCCCCCATGATCAATGCCAGGTCCTGATGTTCCCTGGGGAACTTGTCGAATGCGGTAAACAGCTCGAATTGGCGCTGTGCATTCAGCGCATGAAACCCGCAATAACCCAGCCGTGCAGTGATCAGATCCAGGCGTCCGTCGCCGGTCAGGTCGAGCAGTTGCGCCACCGAACGGTTGCGGTCCGTGAGCGGAATGTTCTCCAGCAAGGCCCATGGGCCGTAACCGATCCGGTCGGTGCCGGGTTCTGTGCGTAACGGTTCACGGTAATACCAGGCGTTGTCGTAGCGGCAGAGGAAGCCCGGAACACCCTCGCCATACAGATCGACGCATTGGTAGAACCCATTGTCATCGACGCCGGGCTGGGTTTGGTTTTCCAGCAGACGCGCAGGCGTTTTATTGATCTCGAAGGGCACGTATTCGAACTCCACCGGCGGTGAATGCTCGACATTGCCTTCTGCGTCGAAGGCCTGATAGTGCGCAGCGGTGATCTGGCTGTAAGCCCACTGTGCGATGTTCTGGATCGGCCGGTATTCCAGCAGCAATCGACGTGCAAGCTTCGCTTCTTTGGCCAGACCCTCGGGAAAGTGATGAAACATCAGCACCTGCTGGCAAAGCCTGCGTGTGCCCAGTTCAAAACCCTGACCATAGGTGGAAAACCGGTCCTGTCGCAACTGCCAGGGGGTCGCTTCATCGTAGGTCGGGATCTGGGTCAGGGAGTTGCTGCGTTCGCCGTAATCGAACAGCAGTTGAAAATGCCAACGCAGATCCGTCGGCCGTTCGAAGTCCCAGCTATAGAGGCGGTCGCTCGCCGTGGCATTGCCGTGACATACCCGGCGCAGATAACGCTGGGCTCGGTAGTCGTGAGTCGGGTCGTGTTCGTCGGGGTGATCGTCGGGCTTGTACTCGTAGCAGATGTGTTCGCCCTGGGCGTTCATGCTTTCGCACAGCAGCCAGTTGCTGATACGCAACGGGTCGTCGGGGTCGGCGCGGCGTGATGCGGCGGTTTTGCCGTAGACATGCAATGTGCCATCGGCGCCGTGCACCAGCCAGAAGGGCGCGCCACCGTCAGCCGGATGCCAGCATTCGCGCAGGGAAAAATCACTTTCGATCCGCGCCCGGTAAGACACCACCGTGTGCTCCGGAATGGGCCGGTCGCAGTATGTGGTTTCGCTGCGTGACTTCAGGTTGCCATCGTCATCCAGCTCGGGCATCCACACTTCGCCGTCATGGCCGACGATTTCGTCGTGCTCGGTGTAGCGCGGTACGCCCTTGTTGGTACGTCGGCTGATCTGGCTCAGCCCAGCCAGATTCCAGCCAAGGCCAAACGTACTGTTACCGCTCTGGCTGCTGAATGACAGGAGCATGTGCGGGTCATAGCCACGGCCAGCGGTCGGGATCGGCAGTTCAACCCCGGCTGTGCCCGTCGGACCCACCGCGCTCCAGCTCTTGCCGACCGTCGCGATCGATGAGCTCTTGGCGATGGCCGGGGCGGTGATGCTCAGGTCTTGATCGGGCATGTCGATTCCATTCGCGCAAAGGGCCTTTCATGGAATGACGCTAACAAAAATACTCGGAAGATGGACCTGTCAGATCTGACAGGTGCGCAAGATCATTTTCTGTGCATGGTGCGTTTGCTTATCGCTAACGGTATTAACCAACAAAAACGGCCGGGCATCTTTGCAGATGCACCGGCCGTTTCGATGTGGCGAAAAACTTACTGCACTTCGACCGCCAGGCTCTCGCTGATCTTCTGTTGCCAGATCGCCGGGCCGGTGATGTGTACTGACTCACCTTTGCTGTCCACGGCAACGGTAACCGGCATGTCCTTGACCTCGAACTCGTAGATCGCTTCCATGCCGAGCTCGGCAAAGGCCAGCACCTTGGACTTCTTGATCGCTTGCGCAACCAGGTAAGCGGCGCCGCCGACGGCCATCAGGTACACGGCTTTGTTGTCCTTGATCGCCTCGATTGCCGTCGGGCCACGCTCGGATTTGCCGATCATGCCCAACAGCCCGGTCTGCTCGAGGATCTGACGGGTGAACTTGTCCATTCGCGTTGCGGTGGTCGGGCCGGCCGGGCCCACCACTTCGTCACCGACCGGATCAACCGGGCCGACGTAGTAGATGAAGCGACCCTTGAGGTCGACCGGCAGGGTTTCACCCTTGTTGAGCATCTCGACCATGCGCTTGTGCGCGGCGTCGCGACCGGTGAGCATCTTGCCGTTGAGCAGCACGGTTTCGCCCGGTTTCCAGCTCTGCACGTCTTCCGGAGTCAGGGTGTCGAGATTTACCCGACGGGCCGACGGGCCGGCTTCCCAGACGATTTCCGGGTAGGCGTCCAGCGGTGGCGCTTCCAGCGAGGCTGGACCTGTACCGTCGAGCACAAAGTGCGCGTGACGGGTGGCGGCGCAGTTGGGGATCATGCATACCGGCAGGGAAGCGGCGTGGGTCGGGTAGTCCATGATCTTCACGTCGAGCACGGTGGTCAGGCCGCCGAGGCCCTGGGCGCCGATGCCCAACTGGTTGACCTTCTCGAACAGCTCCAGACGCATTTCTTCGATGCGATTTTGCGGGCCACGGGCCTTGAGCTCGTGAATGTCGATGGATTCCATCAACACTTCCTTGGCCATCACCGCGGCTTTTTCAGCGGTGCCGCCGATGCCGATGCCGAGCATGCCCGGCGGGCACCAGCCCGCGCCCATGGTCGGAACAGTCTTGAGCACCCAGTCGACGATCGAGTCGGACGGGTTGAGCATGGCCATTTTCGACTTGTTTTCGGAACCGCCGCCCTTGGCCGCCACGTCCACTTCCACGGTGTTGCCCGGAACGATGGAGTAGTGAATGACTGCCGGGGTGTTGTCCTTGGTGTTCTTGCGAGCGCCCGCCGGGTCGGCGAGGATCGAGGCACGCAGGACGTTTTCCGGCAGGTTGTAGGCGCGACGCACGCCTTCGTTGATCATGTCGTCCAGGCCCATGGTGGCGCCATCCCAACGCACGTCCATGCCGACACGGACGAACACGGTGACGATACCGGTGTCCTGGCAGATCGGGCGATGGCCGGTGGCGCACATGCGCGAGTTGATCAGGATCTGCGCCATCGAATCACGGGCCGCCGGCGATTCTTCGCGCAGGTAGGCTTCGTGCATCGCCTGGATGAAATCCACGGGGTGGTAATAGGAAATGAACTGCAGGGCGTCGGCAACGCTCTGAATCAGGTCATCTTGCTTGATCACGGTCATGAGTCGCGCTCCTCTGGAAGACGGGAACATTCTATGGGGCAGCTTGAGGCTTTGAGCTCACAGCTGATCCTCTGGCACGCCGGGGCTGCTGGCGCGACGCTAAAAAGGCGCGGCAGTATACCGCGGCTCGGTTGGGCGTACACGCGCCAGCAGTCATTCATTGCAGCAGCTGCAAGCTGCAAGCTTCGAGCGGCAAGTCAAAGCAGTACGCGGACAGCTTGAGCTTGCCGCTTGAAGCTTGCGGCTTGTAGCTGCCCTTCCGGGCCGGGCGGGCCACACTTTTGACGTCAAATTTCGAGCCCGAAAATCGGTGGTCATTTAGCGACCGGGCCTCTAAAGTGGCATCCGGTCTGTAGAGTAGGACACTCGGTCAGCCTCCTATCGCACGGTGAGTCAACGATTGACCCATAACGCCATTCAACGCCTTTTGCTCAAACGCTTCGCCCTCGCTGCGGCCACCTACGGATTGGCTTTGCTGCTGCTGTGGCTGGCGTTTTTCACCGGGCATTACCGGCAATCGCTCAGTGGCGTGGCCATCGGCAGCGCCCTGGTGGTCATCAGTCAGGCGACGCTGTTCGGGCTGTTCTGGAGCGGTCGCAACCAGCGCTTCGCCGACCCCAGCCTGACCGAAGCGCAAGTGTTGATGGGCCTGGGCTGGCAGACCTGGCTGATCGCCCATGTCGACGAGGCGCGCGGTGCGTTTCTGGTGTTTTATGTGCTGATTCTGCTGTTCGGCCTGTTCCATCTCACGCGTCGGGTATTCATCCGTTGCGCGCTGCTGGTGTTCTTCAGTTTTTCCGCGATTACCCTGTGGGATGGTTACCACTTGCGCCTTGCCGAGCCTGCGCTCGCGGCATTGCAGGTGTGCATTCTGGCGATGGTGCTGGCTTGGCTGGTGCTGTACGCGCGCTTTGTCCAGGTCTCCCGGCAACGCCAGCGGCAGCGCCGCTTTGCCTTGCAGGCGCATCAGGACACCTTGCGCGGGATGATGCGCCAGCTCGAAGATCTGGTCGCCACCGACGAACTGACCGGGCTGTTCAATCGCCGACACTTCCTGCGCATTGCCTCGCGCGAGCTGAACGCGCTGGACAGCGACGTGATGCACGGGCTGGCGCTGATCGATCTGGACCATTTCAAACGCATCAACGACCTGCATGGTCACGCCGCCGGCGATCAGGTACTGCAAGCGTTCGCCGGTGTGGCGCAGGCCTGTCTGCGCGAGGGCGATGTGCTGGCGCGCTATGGTGGCGAAGAATTCGTGGTGCTGTTGCCCGACTGCGATGCCGAACGATTGACGGCTTGCTGCGAGCGTTTGCGCATTGCCTTCACCGAGGTTGAATTGATGGGCCTGCAAGTACGCAATTTGAGCCTGTCGGCCGGCATGACCCTGTTGGCGGTCGGTGACGATCTGGATGAGGCCTTGCAGCGCGCCGATCAGGCGCTGTACCGGGCCAAGCGTGACGGGCGCAATCGTTGTGCGGCCGCGTGGGAGAATGTCGATGCCTGAACTGCGCGTCGGTGAACGACACTGGACAGTGGAGGCGGGCAGCAACCTGCTCGATGCCCTGAACCAGAACGGCGTCGCCGTGCCCTACAGTTGTCGCGCCGGCAGTTGCCATGCCTGTCTGGTGCAATGCGTGCAGGGGCTGCCCGCCGATAATCGCCCGGACGCCTTGAGCGCCGAACAGCGCCAGCAGGGCTGGCGCCTGGCTTGTCAGTGCCAGGTGAGCGAAGACTTGCAGGTGCACACCTTCGACCCGATTACCGACGGTCGCCCGGCGGTGGTCGAAGCGCTGGACTGGCTCAGCGACAGCATCCTGCGTTTACGCCTGACACCGCAACGTCCTCTGCGCTACAGCGCCGGACAACATCTGGTGCTGTGGATCGGGCAGATTGCGCGGCCGTATTCGCTGGCGAGCCTGCCGCAAGAGGACCGATTCCTGGAGTTTCACCTCGATTGCCGCCAGCCCGGCGAATTCGTTGATGCTGCACGCAAGCTGCAGATCGGCGACTCGATTCGCCTCGGCGAACTGCGCGGCGGCGCGCTGCATTACGACCCGGACTGGCACACCCGACCGCTGTGGCTGCTGGCCGCCGGCACGGGTCTGGGGCCGTTGTTCGGCGTGCTGCGCGAGGCCTTGCGCCACAATCACCAGGGCGCCATTCGTGTCATTCACGTGGCCCATGACGCTCGCGACCATTATCTGGCCAAACCCCTCGCCGCGCTGGCCGCGCAGCGGGAAAACCTTGGCGTCGAGCTGTGGACAGCGGCCGAGTCAGCCGCCGCTTTGGCGCAACTGCGCCTTGTTTCCCGACAGACCCTGGCCTTAGTCTGCGGCTCGACGGCCAGTGTCGATGCCTTCGCCAAGCGTCTGTACCTGGCCGGATTGCCGCGCAATCAACTGCTGGCCGATGTATTTCTGTCCCGTGCTTGAGTGCTGACCTTTCGTCGCGAGATACGCCATGACCGAAGCCATCCTGCTGGAACGCGAGCGCGGTTTGCTGACCCTGCGCCTCAACCGCCCGGAAAAGAAAAACGCCCTGACCCGAGCGATGTACAGCCGACTGGCCGAAGCGTTGAAGCAGGCCGACTGCGACCCTGAGATCAACGCCGTGCTGATCACCGGCGGCGCGGAGTGCTTCACGGCCGGCAATGACATCGCCGACTTCATCCAGCAACCGCCGAGCGACCTCGACAGCCCGGTGTTTCATTTCATGCTCAATCTGCTCGAATGCCGCAAACCGGTGATTGCCGCTGTGGCCGGCGCAGCAGTGGGAATTGGCACGACAATGTTGTTGCACTGCGATTTGGTTTACGTCAGCCGCGACGCCCGGCTGCGCATGCCGTTCGTCAACCTGGGACTGTGTCCTGAATTCGGCTCCAGCCTGATCCTGCCGCGTTTGCTTGGACAGGCGAAAGCGGCGGAGTTGCTGTTGCTTGGCGAAGGCTTTAGCGGTGAGCAAGCGGCAGCGTGGGGGATTGCTACCGAGGCGCTGGGCAGCGGTGATGCGGCGCTGAGCAAGGCGCGGGAAGTGGCGTTGCGTTTTGATGAGTTACCGGCCGAAGCCGTGCGCATCAGCAAACAACTGATGCGAGCGCCGGATCGCGAGTTGATCCGCAAGGTGATCGAGGAGGAGGGCGCATTGTTCACCCAAAGACTGCGCTCGCCGGAAGCGTTGGCGGCATTGACCGGGTTTATCAAACGGCATTGATTCTGGCTGTCGCACTCGCTCCACCGCTGGTAAGCCAGCTTCCACATTTTTTGTGATCTGTCGGAGATTTCGAACCGCTTTAACCGATCAAGGTCCGAACGGACCGGGATAAATAACAGACCTCAATCTGTCAGGGCTCGAATCACGCAATGATGTTCGTCCTCTGCCGCCATGGTCATCGCTAAAAAGGTCACTTTATCCGCCATGAATATACCGGGATGTCTGATTTGTTTGATGTAGTCAAACGAGAACCACCCGGTACCGTTCCCATAGGTCAAATCGAGTTTGCCTGCATGAGTGAAACGTGCCATGACGGTGGATACGCGGCTACCCAACATAGCCCCGAACGTCAGAATGCTGCCGTCGCGGTTTATGAAGGCATTTGCCCAAATGGTATCGAGGTTGCCCATCTGTTCCACTACGGGGTTACCCCCATTGAACTGAATATTTTCTCTGCCATCGACTTCTCTGCTGATTAACAGTCCCTTGTGTGCAGGTCCGGACACATGACCCACTGCTAAAAGACGTTTGTTCGGCTGCTGAATGAGGGAAAAGCTGGTGGAGTCTTCAAACGGGCCGGGATTGATCTTCAGATAACCATTTTCTCCAAAACCCGTATCCAGCTCTCCCGTGTCGAGTAACTGAGCAAAAAATGTCTGACTGTCGTGTAAAGGTCCGACCGATCCCGCGAGTGCATATTTTCCGTCAGACGTTGGCAGCACAGTATTCAGGACTGTTTGTTCAACAAAGTCAGGGTGGGCGATTTCGACGTATCCTTTATTATTGAAGCTGATATCGAGGCTTCCGTTGGGCTCCAGTCTGATCAGCAGCGACACCGGTATAAGCTCCAATTGAAGCCGAGCGACGATCAATATCTTACCGTCTGACGCAATCACCGTGGATACCGCGTCGATTTGCCTGAGCCTGATAGGGCCCGCAGGTTTCGCAGTGGCGTTGAGAATGAACGCACCCGGCTTGAGAATGACCTTGCCACCGATGCCGAAGTCACGATCCGGTTCTCCACTCGGCAACAAGCGGAGGAGCGCGATACCGACATCCGTGATGTCGCGATATTTATAAGAGCCGATAAGCAGGATTTTTTTGTCACTGAGCAACTTGGCTTCGTTCACGAGTGAATCTTTCATATCCCTATCGAACTGGCCGCTGATATAGCCCGCGTTGCCGAATTTTTTATCAAGTAGGCCTGCCCCCGTGAGTTTGATACAGAAATAAGCGATTGCATTTAAGTCATCCTCGACAGTGCCGGAAACACAGATAGCTCCTTCCGCATCTGTGTCCAGGGCGCGGCTGGTGATTCTGCGAAACGGGAGACCTAACTGATTCATGTATACCCGCCCATTAAGCCCGAATTGCGGATCCGGTTTTCCAAGGTTTTTTACGTTCATGATTGATCACCTCGCTGACATTCTTCGCATCGATAAACCGTGCGACCGCGATATCCACGTCACACCCTTGAGCGATGCTTGCAGCGGTCACGATTTCTCCATCGTTTGAATGGCTGCATCTTTCCGATAATTCGAAAATCCAACGGTGATGCCCATCGCGCAAGGATTCATTGGAGGCCGGGTGCAACGTCCCGTCAACTGTCAAACCTGACAGTTGACAAATACAAGGATGAGTTAATCCCCTGTAGGATTTACCGAAGGTTGCAATCGTCTAAACTTCGGAAAACGAAAAAAGCCCCGGCATTCACATGCCGGGGCTTTGGTTTTTCAGCGCGTCACTCAGACCTGCGGATCACCCACGTGCAGAATCTTCATGCCGTTGGTGCCGCCGGTGGTGTGGTAGCTGTCGCCCTTGGTCAGGATGACCCAGTCGCCTTTTTCCACGACGCCGCGCTTGGTCAGTTCGTCGATGGCCTTCTGGCTGACTTCGTGCGGTTCCAGCGAGGCCGGGTCGAACGGAATAGTGTAGACGCCACGGAACATGGCTGCGCGGGCCTGGGCTTCGCGGTGCGGGGTGAACGCGTAGATCGGCACCGAGGAGCGGATGCGCGACATGATCAGCGGGGTGAAGCCGCTTTCAGTCAACGCAATGATCGCCTTGACGCCCGGGAAGTGGTTGGCGGTGTACATGGTCGCCAGCGCGATGCTCTCGTCGCAACGGCTGAATTCCTTGCCGATGCGGTGGCTGGAGGTCTTGCCGGTCGGGTGCTTCTCGGCGCCGACGCAGATGCGCGCCATGGCCTGCACGGCTTCCAGCGGGTACAGGCCCGCGGCGGATTCAGCCGAAAGCATTACGGCGTCGGTATAGTCGAGCACGGCGTTGGCCACGTCGGAAACTTCGGCGCGGGTCGGCATCGGATTCTGGATCATCGACTCCATCATCTGCGTTGCGACGATCACGGCCTTGTTGTGGCGACGTGCGTGCAGAATGATTTTCTTCTGGATGCCCACCAGTTCAGCGTCGCCGATTTCCACACCGAGGTCGCCACGGGCAACCATTACTGCGTCGGATGCCTTGATCAGGCCGTCGAGGGTTTCGTCGTCGGCCACGGCTTCGGCGCGTTCGATCTTCGCCACCAGCCAGGCAGTACCGCCGGCCTCGTCGCGCAGTTGACGGGCGTATTCCATGTCGGCGGCATCGCGCGGGAAGGACACCGCGAGATAGTCGACTTCCATTTCGGCGGCGAGCTTGATGTCGGCCTTGTCTTTTTCAGTCAGGGCCGGCGCAGTCAGGCCGCCACCGCGACGGTTGATGCCTTTGTGGTCGGACAGCGGGCCGCCGATGGTCACGACGCAATGCAGCTCGGTGGCGGTGGCGGTTTCGACGCGCATCACCACGCGGCCGTCGTCGAGCAGCAGCTCGTCGCCTACACCGCAGTCCTTGACCAGATCCGGGTAGTCGATGCCGACCACTTGCTGGTTGCCTTCGGTCAACGGATGGCTGGTGGAAAAGGTGAACTTGTCACCGATCTTCAGCTCGATCTTCTTGTTGGCGAATTTGGCGATACGGATTTTCGGGCCTTGCAGGTCGCCGAGCAGGGCGACGAAGCGGCCGTGCTTGGCAGCGAGGTCACGCACCAGCTTCGCGCGAGCCTTGTGCTCGTCGGGGGTGCCGTGGGAGAAGTTCAGACGGGCAACGTCCAGACCAGCCAGAATCAGCTGTTCGAGAACTTCCGGCGAGTTACTGGCCGGGCCAAGGGTAGCGACGATTTTGGTACGACGGACGGACATGCAAAGACTCCTGAGTTCAAGCGCCAGCGAAGGCTACTATGCTCGAAGGGTGTAGTCATTGTTCGAATGCACTACTTATCGTTTTCTTTATTGAACGTGGCAACTTTGGGACAAGCGCGCCTGAAGATTTCCGATCAGGGGTCGATACAGAGCTCAAGACAGGAGAACCCCCATGCGATTGTTGCCCATTGCCGCCCTTGCCCTCAGCGTCCTCGCCGTGACGGGCTGCACCCGTTGGTCGATGAACCACCATTTGAACAACGCTTACAGCGCCTATGAGCGGGGCAATTGCGAGCAGGTGATGCTTGAACTGTCCAAGGTCGAACGCGCCAGCCGCGCCCGCCCGTACGTGTGGCCGGAAGTGTCGATGATGCGCGGTCAGTGCCTGGAACGGCAAAAGCTCTACATCGACGCGGTGCAGACTTATCAATTCATCATCGCTTCGTACCCGGACAGCGAATACGCCTACCGCGCCCGAGCGCGTCTGGAAACTTTGCAGAGTCTGGGCCATTACCCGACGCGCAGCGCTGCTGCCGTGGTGCGCCCGACCCGTTTCTGATGATGGTTTTCATACAAAATCTGGCCGTGTGTACAAGCTGAGCTATAGTCGAAGAACCCGGATTCGGCGACACGGTGCTGCATCCGGAGCAACACCTGCGACTGGCGGTTGTAAGGTGACGGCGACGTAGCGACTGTCACACCGGAAGCGGGGAGAGCGTGCCGGCAACACGGGCGCGTTCCGAAGCACAGGTGTGGCTCCGTGATGGAGCCTTGCAGGGCGCTGCGCATCATGTTTACCGACCGCCGAATCGAACGGCATCAATTGCCGTACTACCTCAGAGTGTTCAACAGCGTCACCGACAAACCCATCGGGTTTCTCGGCAACGTGTCTGGAGACGGGCTGATGCTGATCAGTCAGTTGCCGATGATGGTCGGCGCGGATTTCCAGTTACGCCTCAAAGTCCCCGCCTGCGATGGCAGCCAGCAAGTCATCGATTTCAGCGCCTGCTGCGTGTGGTGCCATGAAGACGCCACGCCGTTGCATTACGACGCCGGCTTCATCCTGCGGCGCGCGCCGGCGGAGTTCGGGCAGTTGGTGTTGGCGTTGCAGCAGTATTTCAGTTTTCAGCCGCTGCCGGCGTCGGCCTGAACAGCAAAAGATCGCAGCCTTCGGCAGCTCCTGCAGGGGAAACGCATTCCAAATGCAGGAGCTGTCGAAGGCTGCGATCTTTTGACCTTGACGTCACGCCGTCGTGATTGCCCGCTCCTGATCCAGCGCCTTCTCCGCCAGCAACAACCCCATCTCGCTCAATTGATAGATCGCCATCGCCAGGTGTCGCGGCTTGTCTTCAAGGCTGTCGGCCAGGTCGAGCAGCAGAATGCTGACCGAAGAAAAGGTTTCGTAGGTTTGAATGGCCATCGCTTCGGGATTGATGTCGGGTGCGACCATGAACATCTGCATGCCACGGTCCACGGAGTTGCGTGAGTCGGGTTTCGGTTTGAGGTAGTGGTCGAGGGCTTTTTCGGCGGCCTCGTGGAGTTTCTTTGAAGCGGTGGACGCGTAGGGGGAAGTCGAGTCTTCGGCTTCCGGGGGATTGGGTGTTGGTTTGATCATGATCGTATTGCCTCTGAGAGGGCCATCACCTGTTCGCGACTAAACGAAAAGGGGTGGCGGCTGAACGCAGGTTAGTCGACCGGGAGGCATACGAATTACCGGCGCGCCCGAAGGCGCCCTGCGCACAGCCACCATCAAGTGCGGGGATAGGGATTACCCGACTGGATGACGCTTATGCACCTTCATATACCTACCGGGCGACTAAACCCGACCACTGATTGGCAGCGGCACGGATCACGTTACGGGGCAGCTTCAAAGCGCACAAGCCGGCGGATTCTGAGTGATGTGTAGGCAACGGCGCAAGCCGCTGTAGTCGCGTATTCATGGCTGACGGACATCTGCATGTTGCGGTGTGGGAATAGTTACCGTTGGTCGGGACTGTCAGAGTTGACAGGTGGCGGCCGAAGCATGAGCGGGTATTAAACACTCAGGCCCCGGCTACCGCTTGCGCATGCTCCTGACCCGTCGAGGAAAGCTAGATGAAAGATTTTGACAAGAATGTCGATCCGCAGACCGAAAGCGCGTCCTCCTCGCAACTGAATGAAGGAAAGGCGCAGATACTTCAGATCGATTTCCCTCCTCCAAACGCTTTGCTGGGCAGCAAGGTAATCGTGCGAGGCAGAGCTGTTCCGCAGAATCCTTCTCAAGAGGTGGTGGTGCAGGTTAACCGGACATTTTATCCACCTCGAGACGGTAACGGGTATTGGTATGTAGAAGATGATCTTGAGAGTCTGCCCTATCCGAATCTGATCATATCGGCAAGAATCCGCATCCCTGAGCAGCATGTATCGGTAAACATTATTTGGCGGAAGAATTGCGGGACCTCGATTACATCTCCTGCTCCAGGCGCAATCGTACCGCCGGCTCAGCCTTTTCTATTGAAAGGTCAAGCCATAACGGGCTCGACGGTTACGGTAAAGAATGTTGCAACAGGCCAAACGTTGGGTACTTCTGTAGCCGGTACATATGGGAACTGGCAAGTGAGCATCATCCCCCCGCCAGCTGCCTCGCTGACCATTCAGGCTTCTCATGACGGGTTTGGTGGCTCCCATGCTCCTGTGGAGCGCACGTTTGTCTTGATGGGTACTCCTCGCATTACAAAACCGTTGGAAGCCACGCTCCAGAATCAGAAATTTACTTTGGAAGGCGATCAGGGCGTGGTCGGGGCGAAGATTTCGATATATCCGGATCTGGAAACCGGTCCGGTCCTCGGATCGTCGATCATCACCGATATGGCAGGTAGCTGGAAGGTAGAGTTAGAGATCTCCCCCGGTCGTCGCTCGTTGGTCGCCAGGCAGGAATTCGACGGCAGCCCTCCATCATCACCCAGTGTGGCTCGTTATTTCAGAATCCGCCCGCCGAGGCTGGGGGAGGTCGATGTAGTTGTGGAGGGTACCGTTGTAACGTTGTCGGGCGAGGGTATTGATGACGCTACGGTCGAGTTCAAGGTTGTCAGTCCGCCTGAAGCCACAGCTCCAGCGCCTGCAGAGGTCATTGGGGGGAAATTTCAAACACAGGTGAAAGACTGGCCGCTTGGGACTGTCATTCTGGACGTTGTGCAAAAAATCCGTGATGTCCCTACCGGGTGGATCGAGTCTGAGCCTGCGCGAATAACGATTGCGCTGCACTTGCCGAATCCGACAGCGATAGAACATGACCAGGATTATCAGCCGACCATTTCCGGGATGGGCTATCCCGGCGCAACGGTGAGGCTGCTTAACCCTGATGACACGGTCGCGGCTGAACCGGCACTTGTGCCCGCTTCGGGTCAGTGGTCTACCCGAACAGTCGACGAATGGGGACCGGTGCGCGATCGTGAGGTTCGTATCAGGCAGTTTATGGATGAACATGTATCACCCACATGGGTGACGTTCAAAGTCACCATCCGGCCGCAAAAACCTGAAATACATCCGTTCGACCAAGACACGCTCTCACCCGAATTCAGTGGAAGTTGCCATGACACCGCGACTGTCCTTCTCAAGTTCAGTGATGACGAGCGCTTTTTTGAGGCAGATGTATCTGGAGAAACCTGGCGCTTTCAGCGCGACCTCTTTTTCACTGAAGGTATGGCTTACTCCGTCCAGGCGACTCAGACGATCAACGGTCAGACCTCAGAGCCTGCCTCCACCAGCTTCACGGTCTACAGGGAACGGCTCAAGCCTGCGATCAGAACACCGTTGCCCGAACAGGAAACCGACAGCGATCTGACGGTGACGGGTGACTTCGGCATGGCGGGTGCCTCGATGCAGCTTTGGGATGCACAGGAAGGCAAGCGCTTGGGCGAGCCCGTGGTTCTCGGGCAGGACGGTCCCTGGTCGGTGTCGCTCACCGGGCTCGCCATCAAGACATGGTTCATCACCGCGCAGCAGACCCTCAACGATCGGGTCTCACCAGATAGTCAGGTGCGCGAATTCGACGTAGTGGTCATGCCGCCCGAGTTCGTGCATCCGCGTCCTGGGGGCGATCTCACGCGCAGGGCCATTCTCTCGGGGACGGGGCGGCCAGAGGGGTTGGTTACCGTTTGGCGCCGCGGGCTCGATGAGCCATTGTTGCGCGATGTCCAGATCGGTGTGGACGGTGCGTGGGAAGCCAGCGTTGTGTTGGAGGTCGGAGACGAAATCCTTTGGGCAACTCAGACGTTCGAGGGCAAAACGTCGAAACCAAGCCTTGACGTGCCGTGTCGGGTCGTACCCGTCGCGGTGACGCCTGAATCACCCACTCCCGAAGAATTCCTTGGCGCTAGGGTTACGGTGTCCGGGTTCGGCGTGCCTCGTGACCGGATCACGCTCAAGCGCGGGGAATACATATTGGGCACGGCCCCGGTGCTTGACGACGCAAGCTGGACAATCCCGGCAACGCTGGAGCTACCCGATGGAGCTGTGACATTAAGCGTTGTGGCCTCCAGGGGTGAGTTTCATTCGGCCCCCAGCGAGTGGGAGAGTCAGGTGAGGCTCTTTCTCCCGCAATTCACATACCCAAGGCCAGGCTTTTGGGTTTCTCCGGTGGCAGCCTTCACGGGCTCGGGCAGACCGGGCATAGGGATGCTGATGAGCTGGTACAACCCGGATGTCGTGCTTGCCGGACCCGTTGCGGTCACTGACGCCGGCTGGACAGCTACGCCGACGAAGCCGCTGTCCAGCGGCGCCCAATGGTGCCGTTTCCGGCAAACGTTGAGCACAGGGACGCCGATATCAGACGATGCAGAAAGCGGGCGTTTTGATGTGCCGGCCGAGTCGCCTGACCATTCTCAAAGGTAGTTCCGATAGACGGTCATAAAACCTGTCATTTATGACAGTGGACCGCTCCTGTTTCGAAGCGTTGAATGGACTGGTATCAGCCGGTGCCGGTGAGGTTGCTCACCAGCGCACATCAACTGTTCAAGGACTGACAGCATGGCCAGTAAAAGTACGGCGAAAAAACCCAGCCTGGAGTTGTTCGAGCAGGTCTTCGGCGAGCAGCAGAGCCTGGAAAAGTTCGCCGGTCTGAGAAACTGGCTGGAAAGCGGCGGCTCGATTTTCCCTTGGTGGAAAAGGGGCCCGTGGGACTGGCCAGAGACTTTGGAATCAGCATCGAGGAGGCGAGGAGGTTTCTGCGTCGGGCCTATGCTCTGGCCATTTATCTGCGCCGGCAGTTTATCGAGCAGTCATTGACCGCCCAGGCTCGACCGGCACCTTACGCGGCGGGGGGGTTCAATACCGGGCCCAATTACGAGCTTTTGTTCAGCCCGGCATATGACCAGTTCGCACCCGTTGGCGCGCTTGAAGATGCCACGGGAATCGTCGCTTATCTGATAGAGGTGTGGAAGTGGGTCGGGGACAATATCGAGGACTATGGTGATTCCGATGCGGTAACCGGCATGATTCCGATCCACACGCGTCGTGCCGATATCAGGGAATTATCCATCGACCACAACGCAATGCACCAGACGGTTTCTGCTGTCGACATTATCATCAAGGTGCTGGAAAAGTTTATCGGCAAAACAGAGTTGGAACTGGAAGACGCCTTGATCCAGCGGCGCTACCCCAATGGTCTGCCGTATTTCAAGCACTGGGCAACCATCAATGCGCTGGTCGCTCATCACGGTCTTTCGGTGGGGCATTTCGCCCGCTGGACAGATATCGAATATCCCAACTTTCTTCTTCCGCACGCCTGGGACGACGATGCCGGTCGTGCGCTGGCGCATGCCTCGCGGCTGGGGCCGTTCCAGCGAGAGTTGTTGACCGAGGACCTCATTCCCGACGACGCCGACAGTGACACCAGAGAGGCATTCTACTTAAAGAATTACGGTACAACCGGGGTGGAATGGCAGAACCTCAACCAAGTGGAGTTTTTCGCTCAGCGCACCAAACTGGATGCCGAAGGCGTGGAAGCTTTTCTGTCCATTCGCCGTTACGCACCAACACGATCGGATAACGTGAGTATCTATGCCCCTGCCGACAAGGAGGAAAGCGAGCGTTCCGGTTCAGTCTTTATCAACGGCGGTGAATCACCCGCCGTCAGTGTCAATTACCAGAATCTTCTGCACCGATTGAGCGCATCCCCCTTGAATCCGGGACGATACGACCGGATGAACCGCAAGCGGCGCCTGGATCTATGGCTAAAGCTGCCTCCCGAGGAGGTCGATTCACTGCTGATAGCCGCTTTCAACGCCGAGTGGGCTGGTATCCCCGATGCCCCTGACAAACCTTTAAAACCCGCCATCCGGGTTACCGACCATACCGTGCATGCATTGGGGGTGTTCCAGACCTTGCGTGAAGGCTTCGAGTGCAAGGCTGCGGATTTCGCAGTGTTCATCGATAAGTTCTCGATCTATGGCCGCGGGCAGGTAGCGTCCCAATTTGATCAGATTTTCAATAACGTCCAGGGCAACCACCGCGATCCATTGCTCCTTGATAACGGCGAGTTTCCATTGCTGCCGGCGCAAGGTGTGCCGGAACTTACCGTCAGCCGAATCTGCAGCGCGCTGGATATCGACCTGCAGACCTACCGGTATCTGGCGCTGGCGATTGCCCGTGCCCATGGCCGAACCGACACGCTCGTGCGCAGCCCGGAGATTCTGTCGGCGTTTCACCGACTGGTGAAATTGCCCCGCTTGTTGGGCATGACGCCTGTCGAGGGGCTGTTGATGCTCATGGTGCTTGGCCGGGAGGCGTGGGTTGAGGGTCTGGCGGGCGTTCCGGTGCTCAAGGGAGAACCCGCGGCCGGCGACACAGTCCCCGATGTGTTGAACCTCATTTCGGCACTGGTTGCCTGCCGCTACTGGTGTCGAACGCGCAATTTGCCGGTGCTGTGGATGCTGCAACAAGTGGCGGTTCCTCAGGTGTCCAATGTGGCGGCCGAGCCAGAACTGCGCTTGTTCGAGCAGGTCCGCAATTTGCTGGGCGAGGCATTATTGACTCATACCGGATTTGTGACCGCCGGTGTGCCGCCGCTGGTGGGCCGTGACTGGAAAGATCTGCTGTCTTCGCTGACTGACCCGCTGGGGCTGGTGAAATCTCGCGAGGGTACGGAGGACCAATATGTTGTCTTCGCCAGAGAGGAACTCGACAAGGCGGTCAGGGTGGGGCTGGATGAAGATGACATCAGTGTGCGTGCTCCCATCGTCGATATCATGCTCACGGTTCTGTTGCAGGCGCGTGCCGCTCAGCTTTCAGTCGCGCGTGAATGTCTGGCTGTTTATACCGGGCTGGATGCAGAGCGGGCGCTGAAGGTTCTGACCTGGGCGAATTCGAGCGTTTATGAGCTGTTGGTCAGAATTGTCGAGCAAATGGATGAGGATTGGGCGCTGTCACGCACCCTGCGCGCGGAACCTCTTGATCCCCTGTTTTTTCTGCTGGCTGACATACGTCGGCTCAGCGCCGTCGTGGCCGAACTGGCCATCAGCCTCGAAACCCTTGATGCCCTGCTCGATTACGGGCTCGACGATTGGTGGGAGCAGAACGATCCTGAAGTCTTCACCGTCACGACCCTGTACTACCTGACGGTTCTGACTCATGCCTTCGAAATCAGCAAGCAGCCTCATACCGAATTGCTCGAGTACTTGAGACAGATCCACGAATTGGGAGATCCGGAGAATTTGTCCACCGACGCGTTGCGCCTCGCACAGCAGGCGTCGGAGGTCTGGCTGGCCCGGTTTTTCGACTGGAGCGAGCAGGAAGTGCACGAATGCGTCGGGCGAATCGACCCGCAATACAGGCTTTTGAAAAACCTCCAGCAACTGGATCTGTTGGTACGGGTACGCGAACTGGCCACCCATACCCGCATGGATGCGCTGACCATTTTTCTGCTGGGAGCGCTGCCTGAAACCGTCGACAAGCCGGTTTACAAAGACGCTGCCGAACATGCCTCGTTGAGTCTGTCGGAAACGGCGCCAGCGGTTCGGCCATCCGCCGAGCTGCGGGCGCCGCTCATCAACATGCAGATTGTGGCGGATAGCTCCGAGGTGATTGCCGGCAGTGGGGGCAAGATCATTTTCACCATCACGCTGACAGATCAGGACGGCAAGGCGCTCACCGGTGTGTCCATTCGCGGTCAGGCCAGTCTTGGCACGCTGGTCATCGGAAAAACCCAGCCAGAAACGGGTATCGCCACGGCAACCTACACGCCTGGGAAGATCATGGGCGCTGAGCGTCCGCTGTTTTGGGTGCCCTTGATCACGCCGCAGGAGGGGCCGTTCATCCAGTTGACCGACGACGGCCTGAACCTGGATTTCCCCGCGCCTTTCATGTCCAGAGTACCGACCAGCGTTGTGCCAGCGGGGCAAGCGGTCGAGTTATCGGCCGTTCTCATGGATCGCTTCGGCAATCTGGGTAAAAACCGCTGGGTGCGTTGGTCCGCCACAGCCATCGGTGACGAGCCTTTACTGGCGGTTGAGGCGGTGATCCGGCCCCAGCAGGGCCAGACCACTCAGCAAGGCGTTGCCCGAGCGGTTATCTCAAGTACGACGGGAGGCACATTCATTTGCACCGTGCTCTCGGAAACCAGCGAAAACGCTGTGGATTTTGCATCGATTGAGTTCGCGCCTCTCCCTCTTCCAAATGAAGCATGACGTTTGCGCCGCCCCACCAGAAGGTGAAGATCATGAGCCAAAGCATCATCAACGATTTGCTGGAACAACGTCGCACTGCACTGACGGAGTATTGCCTTGGCCACTTTGGCGAGAGCGGTGGCCGGTTCAGCATCATGAAGAACGCTGACCATCTGAACGAATTGTTGCGTCTGGACTCGCTCGACACGCAAAAAGTCCCCAGTGCACTGGGTGCCGAGGCGATCAGCTGCGCGCAGAAATTCATCAACGCTGCTTACCGCAAGCTTGAGCCGGGGTATTCGAAGACGGAGTTCCCTGACGAGGATCTGAAACGCTGGGAGCTGTACAGAAACTTTTCGGACTGGTCGGCGCTGAAGTCGCTCCTTGTTCACCCGGAAAACTACATGACGCCGTTCGCGCGGCCGCGCACGACTCGTTTGTTCCAGGCGTTGATGACCGATCTGAACCAGACCCGGTTAAGCACCGATTCGGTACTGATCGCTTTGCGTACCTATCTGAAGTCTTTTGAAGGAATCTGCAACCTGGAAGTCATCAGTGCTTTTCTGCATGGCACTACGGCCGTGGATGGGCGCTATTTCATTATCGGCCGCGAACGGGTGGCGCCTTACCGATACTTTTGGCGCGAAGCGCAGATTGAACTGACGCCGACCTGTACCGGCGTCAATCCGGCGGCGTGGAACGAGTGGGAAGTAATCGATGTCGGGGCCACCGGAACCGTGCTGGATGTGCGCCCGGTGTTCTGGAACGGTAGGCCGTGTCTGGTCTGGGCCGAGCTTTCAGACAAACTCGGGGAGCAGGGCAAGGACGGCTATGTGCCTTACAAAGTGAGCATCAACATAGCCTTCAGATCGCAGAACGGAGAGTGGTCGCCGGCAACAAATCTGCAAAGGATTCCGGATCTCCACGCCCCTCCTGCAGCCGGTAGCCGCTTGATTGCCACCGTCCGTGTGACCGAAAGTCATCCCAATGGCTTTCTTGGCATTCTGTTTTTTAACGGTGCTGCAGCGCGGACGCCAGTGGTGCGCGATGCGTTGTTTCGGCCGCTCCCTGCGTATGAAGGCGGCTGGCTGGAAAAACTGGCGCAACGCTTCGACAGTGTTCTCACCGTCCAGCATTCGTTGACTGAGCGGACGCAGCCAAAAATGGTTACGACGATCCCTACGCCGGGGACACTGACTGACTTCTACAAACTGGATGCTTTTCTGCTGACTCACACCACGGGAGACATCCTGGCTGTAAGGGGGATCTGCATAGCGAATGGCACGGCGCTGGTGGCAGCGGCTGATGTCTCCGTCGATTTCGATTTGACGCTGGTCAGCACTCCCTCAGATGGCGATCCGACGCAAACCAAGGAGAGGAATTCAACAGGTGGCGGATGGGCTACCGACTGGCTGATCTACAAGCGTGCATCGGGAGGATTCACCAGCCCCATCACCTTCACGTTCGGCGCTACTACGCTCTCTGCAACCTATGGCCGTAAGCAATTCGTGCTGACAATGACCGACATCGTGGGTTTCGACCCGGCGGTACTGGAAAAGAATCGGCATGACGCGGCGCAGTTTCTGGCTTTCAACAAGCCGGGAACATTGCCACGGGTACGCCTCAATTCGATGTTCGGTCCGCAGTTGGTCGGGCTCGCCAATGTTTCCGTCGATGCGGTGCTCGACTGGCCGACGCAGTTTCTGGTTGAACCGCCCTCGGAAGCCGGGCCGGTCAATGAGCCCAACGGAGCCTTCAACGGTGCCAATGGCCTGTACTTCTGGGAGTTGTTCTTCCATCTGATCCATCTGGTGGCTATCCGCTTTCGCGACGAAAATCGTTATCGCGAGGCCGAAGCCTGGTGGCGCAAGGTGTTCGATCCGCAAGCGACCGCACAGGTTTCAAATCCCCCGCAGCCAAGCGACAAGCCGGACTACTGGCGGTGCCGGCCGTTGGTGAGTCCCGGCAATGCCGGCCCCGAGTGTCTGGTAGAAGATGATCCGTACGCCATCAGTTATGCGGCGCCACAGCATTTTCAGATCCTGACCTTCATGGAGTTCGTCAAGAATCTGGTCGAGGAAGGGGACTGGTATTACCGCCAGCAGACGCGGGACAGTCTGGTGCTGGCCAAGGAGTGTTATCAGCAGGCGCAGGACTTGATGGGCGACCCGCCTTCGGCGCGCTCGGTGACCGATTGGCAGACGCAGACGCTCGGAGCGCTGATTGACCAGAGCGGCACGCGCCCAACGCTGGAAGCGTTCGAGAGAACGCATGTGTATTCCCTTGCCGACGTACCGCCCGCGGCTGATTTCGCACCCGCGATGGGGCTGCTGGCGACACCACCGTTCAAACTGCCGACCAATGATCGCTTGCTGGCGCTGATCCAACTGCCTCGGCAGCGCCTTTACAACTTGCGCCATTGGTTGACCATTGATGGCAAACCGCTCGAATTGCCGCTGTATGAACCGGCGGGTGATCCTGTGCAACTGTTACGTGATCTGGCGGCAGGAAACAACGCCGGGCCACGGCGAATGGGGGGGCGGCCAGTCATAAACGGCTACGGCTGGCGAGTCACCAGCGAATTTGCACTGCGGTCTGCACAGGAGCTGCAAAACCTCGGCAGTGAACTGCTGCGCTTCATGGAACAGCGCGACACAGCGCAACAGATGGAGTTGCAACAAAGGCATCTGCTGGAACAAGCCGAATGGACGAAAGCCCTTCAGGAAAAATCCCTCGCTCAGATGAACGTGACGCTGACGGCCTTGCGCCAAAGTCACTCCGCCGTCAAGCAACGCGCCGATGAGTACGCCGCGTGGTTCGACGAAAACGTCACGGCAGAGGAATACAAGGTCATGGATGACCTTCACGCCGCCAAGGAACTCAATCAGGGCTCGGTGGCCGTTCAGTCTGCAGCGGGAGCGATTTCGGTCATTCCCAAGGTTTTTGGTTTGGCCAATGGCAATGCCTTTCCTGAAGGTGTGTTACATGCCATCGCCCAGGGCTTGCAGATTGCTTCCTTGGGCAAGCAGGCCGACGCGGAAAAAAGAGCGGTGACCGAGGGCTATCGTCTGCGACGCCGTGAATGGGGCATGCAACGCAACCTGGCACTCGCCGAACTGCTGGCGCTGGATGAGCAGATCAACGCGCAGGTGATTGCCGTGGACGCTGCCCAAGCCAGTTTGCAATTGGTCTTGCAAACCAATCGTCAGTCTTTGGCGGTGTACGACTTTCTGCAGAAACGCACTGCGCACAGCCAGCTTTATGACTGGTTGCTGGGACAACTCAAGGCGTTGTACTACCAGGCTTATGATGCAACTTACAGTCTATGCATCAGTGCTCAGGCTTCGCGCATTGCACAAACCGGTGATTACGATTCACTGTCGATTCTGGCCCAGGCATGGTCCGACAAGCATCACGGTTTGTTGGCTGGCCAGCAGTTGGCTGGCTTTCTGATGCGCGAGCAGCGCGATCACCTGCAAAGCTTCGAGCGACGTATCGAGCGGGTCAAGACCGTGTCCTTGCAACAGCTCTTCGCTGATACCGTCGAGCGGCAGCCTGACGCGCCCGATTGGGCGACGGCACTTGAAAAGCTGCAGACTCACGGACGCCTCGCTTTTTGCGTCAGTGAGTTGAACTTCAATCGCGACCATCCCGGTGAATACTGCCGGTTGATCCGCTCGGTTGAATTTGACTGTCCGGCATTGCTCGGCCCCTACGAAAACCTCAGGGCCACGCTGACCCAGACGGGCAGTCGTACCGTCGTCCGGCCAGTGCCACAGGCGGTGGAATATCTGCATAACCCCGACAGCAGGTCAGCGCCTGCCGATGTGGTATTCAACACGCGCTCGGGACAGCAAATCGGCATTTCCCAAGGCGTTGCTGATGATGGGCGTGTCATGGAAGACCAGGACTCGGGGCTGCTTCGCGCCTTTGAGTGCTCGGGGGCCGTTTCCTGTTGGGAAATTCATTTTCCGTGGTGGGGCGAGCCGGCTCAGTCTGCCGTGCTTGCATCCATTACCGACCTCATTATCACTATCCGCTATACGGCCAGGGCCGGTCAGCCGACCTTCACACTGGCAGTGGAAAATCTGGTGACAGAAGCCGAAGCGGATGCTTTGCAACGCAATGCAGAACGGAGCCGTCATCATGCTTAAACCCGGGATTCGAGCCGAGCGCAATCTGATTCTCAACGGCGACTTCTCTCAGAGCCTGCGAGAGTGGAAAAGAGGGCCGGTCAACCCGGCTTATGTCGTGACCAAGGCCGAGCAATTTGAAAGTGGTGAGCGCCTGAATATCCTGTCCGCTCTCGACGGGTCTTCCGCGTATCAGGAAATTACCTTATTCAAAAGTGCCAGCAACGACGTCAGGTATGTCATCAGCTTTCTTTGTGAAATGGACCACGATGAGGAGGGGCTCCTGGAGCTCAGTGTGGCCGGGCTGCCCGATACGCAGAAAATTCCCCTGCGCGTGGGCGCACTTCGCGACCGCAATGCCGACCTCCAGCGCCAGCGCGATGGTCTGCCTCGGCTGTTCCGGCCACACACGTACGAAGTGGATGTGACACTGCCGCTGTTGGATACGCACGTTCTGAAAGTCCACGCCATCAGTCCGCTCAACAAAGAGGGCGACTACTTCTCCTCGTTGCGTATCACCCGGATCAACCTGCAGTTGCATTTGCCGGCGGCGCACGTGTTGACGTTGCAACTGGACGGGGAGCAATTGCCACTGGCGCGCGTCTTGCCTCTTTGTCTGGGCGCGCTGGGTTCGACTGCGCACCGCTTCAAATGCATCCATGCGCAGGATGATGCCTGGCAGGGTACTCGGGCGTCCTTGAACATCAGGAACAACCCACAGGGCGCAATTGTCGCCGATCCGGATTGGGGCAGGGATAAACCGCTGGATGATACCTGGAGTCTCGTTTGCCCGGAACTTGACGGGGACCCTCCCTATCTTCTCACTCTGCAGTTAGCGAACGAGTTCAACTCCCCCGTGCTGGATATTCCGGTCTCACTGGGTGACCACCGTCTCAAGTTCATTCAACTGCAAGAGGCGGCGCATTACGTGGTAATGGAGTATGGCCAATCCATCAGGGTTGGCGTCCGCGTCGGTTCGTATTACACCGACGAGGCGCTGGAGGGTAAAACAGTCACCTGGACGGTAGACGGCACGGGCGCAAAAACCGCGACGCCGACCGATCGTGAGGGCTGGGCCTGGTTTGAACAACAACCGAGCGCGGCCGGCGATGTGCAGATCCAAGCGTCGGTCGAAAGTCTCTACTACGCCAGCGGCGCAGTGAGTCAGGCCTTTGAAGTCAAGGTGCTGGCGACCGACCCGTTGAAAGAGATCCGCACGATCATTGGAGATGGAGATGAGCGGCCGTGGGATCAGAAAGGCTATCCCAATCGCGGAACGACCTATCGTTTGCAAATCCGCTTCCCCGAGGAACTGTGGGACACAGACGTGACGTTGCGCTGGAGTGGCGACCCTGCCGAGAAGCTGGGAGTTTCTGTCACGCCACCGCTTGAAACAGCCGCTCGTATAGGCTCGGATGGACTGCTTGAGTATCGATTTGATAACGAGGACAGAGACGATGGCCAGTTTTCTCTGCGGTTGACCTCTGCGCATCTGTTGGAAAGCTCGCCTGCCAAACCCATGTTGCTGGCGCGCAATGTCGTTGAACCTGGTGAGGTGCGAGGGCCTGACAGGATTTGTGTGGTGGATGAAAACGACAGCGCACGAATGTGGGTGCAGGTGCTGCACAAGATGGGATCAGCAACCGGTGGCCCGGTCGAGGGAGCACTGGTGTTCTGGACGGAGCCGGATGGGAGTGTGACGAAGACCCTGACAGGTACCGGTGGCTGGGCCAGTCATAGCCATCAGCCTGGCGCTGCGGGAGACCATCGTGTGACTGCCACCATCAAGGCTCATGAAGATGCCGAGCCGAGCGAGATGGAATTCGTCGTGAAGGCGATCGCGACCAATGTCTGGAAGGAGCATGTGAAGGTCACTCTGGATGACGAAGCAGTGGATCTCCAAACCATCGGTCTGGTGTGCCGGCATGGACAGACACATGTGCTGAAGGTCACCCCTGTTGAGGGCAGCCCATGGGTCGACACCAAACGCATCAGTCTGGATTGGCGAGAGGGCGATCCGCTGATCGGTCTGAACCCGGCTGACCCGGGCATTTTTTTCCCGCTGGGGGCTGATGGATTGACATGGAACCTGTCCTCCAGCGCCGCCGAAAGTCTGAGCAGACCCTTTGAGTTGCGTCTGCGCGCTGATGCTGTTGCAGATGATCGCGAGTTGTGCGGGCGATTCGTCAATGCAGACCTGACTCGGGAGCTTGGCGTCAGGCTGGACCGCGTAACGGCAGCACTCGATGGGCAGACGCTCTATCCCTGCCTCGGTGCGGATCATCAGTTCACCGTCTGGCTCAATGAGCTGAGCCCGCTGGTGGGCCTGTCAACAGCGCTGGAGTGGTCGGGAACGCCTGCCGAAGAATTGAACGCGGACGTGCGTCCGCCCCTGGCGCAATCTCAACCGCTGGGTGCAGAGGGTGCTTTCTGGCAACTCGACTTCCGCAACAGCAAAAAAGCGGGTGACTTTGCGCTCGCTGTGAACCTGCCTCAATTGGCATTCCTCGCCCCCGTCACACCCATGGATCTGGGACATAACGCCTTGAGTTTCAATTCCATACTGGAATCACCGGTGGATCCGGTAGTGGATCTCGATCAGGCCTGGACATGGGCTAATGTGGTGTCGCGTTTTACCGGGGAGGCAGTTGCCGATGTACCGGTCACATGGCACTCAGGCGCAGCCCCTGTAGTGGTCAACACGGACAGCGATGGTAACTCCGGCTTCGCCGTGCTTCCCGTGAGCACCGAGATGCATACGGTGCAGGCGACTTTGCTCAGTCTCTACGACACTACCTCAGAGCACAGAAGCGCCAGCTTCAAAGCGTTGGCAGAAGATCTCTGGCCGCGAGTCAAGGTCAGTTTCGATGGTCAGACCAGTCAGGTCTGGGGTGACACAACCGGATTCCCGCGTCGCAAAGGCAGGCACAGTATCGTGGCGTTTTTCCCGGAAGGGTTTAACGGGCAGACCGTACGTATGGGGCATACCGGCACTGCGCCCGCGGTACTGGGCAATAGCTATCAGCCAGAGCTGGGCATGGCGCAGGTCGTCACGAATGGAATGGCGAGGTTCGGGTTGCGCGCGGGAGATTTTACGGACGGCAGTTTTGCCTTGCGGCTCTGCGCCGAACGGCTGGCACGGCTTTCGCCGGCCAATGCGATGTCGCAGGGTTCAGGTTCGCGGGTAATAAAAATCGGCCTGACAGCCAGCAATGCCGATTCGCAGCTTCTTTGGGGAGATGTCTTTGAAGAGACGATCCAGGTCGTGTCGTCCATCAGTGCAAAACCCATGGCAGGGATGCTGGTGACATTTACCCACCCTGACCTTGGCGCTTTGAACGCCGAGACCGATTTTTACGGGAGGGCAACAGTACGCTTTGTTCCCACAACTCCAGGTTCCAGTCAGGTCATCGCAACAGTTGGCGATGCTGGCAGTTCGGCCTCGATTGCGTTGGATCTTGTCCTCGCCCAACCGAGGCAGATCGCAGAGCTTTATGAACCGTCCGACGCCCGGCAGCCTCCCGACGAACCCCGGGTGCATGCGAAAGCCAGAGTGACTTCTGCATTGACCGGACAGCCTTTGGCCGGAGTGCCCGTGACGTGGGAGTTTGCCGGGCATGTAGTGAGCTCGGTGACCGATGACGAGGGTATTGCCGACTGGACTTTCATGGGTTTGAGTGACGGCGTTCTGTCAGCGACCGTTGAAGGCGGGCTGGCCGGTTGGGATATGGCTGTATTGACCTATACCGGGCAAGTGCCGGTGATTGAATCGCTCAGTTGCGACAGGGCAATGATCTATCGTGCAGACGAGGTGAATGCCTGGGCAGTGGTGAAACTCAACCCGCAAGGCACACCCGTAACAAACCTGCCGGTCAATTGGCGATACGCCGGAAATTCGCTGCCCACATCGATTTCCGACGAGTACGGGATCGCTCCGGCATCATTTCTGGCTGCTGAAGTCGGGGAATTTGATCTCGAGGCCTGGCTGAATCCGGGCACGATTTCCCTGGCAAAGATCAATGTGGTAGCCCGACCTAGCGTTATCTTGCGTTCCATTTATGCATCGCCCCTTATCGGTCAAGTGGGCAAGCCTGTGACGATTGCAGTGCAGGTCGTTAAAAACCTGACCGAGCCAGTGGTCGATATGAGCGTGCTCTGGACCGTTGATGATGTTCCGTTGAGAGGGACTGTCAGCGATGACAAGGGATGGTCGAAGGTGGTTTTTGCACCGGGTGAAACTGGCTCGGTTGTTGTCAGGGCAAGCGTGAAAAACCCTGTGGGAACAACCCAGACGTCATTGACTCTGGTCGTAGTCTGAGTGTGCGGTCGCGCTAGAGCGTCGCGGACTTTTTCCAGTCAAGATAGCGGCTCACCAACGCGGCCCCGAACTCCCCGGGCCGAACATCCATCACGACAACTCCATGAGCATTCAACTGCTCATGGAGTTCTACCCGTTCATTCAAATAATTCACCGTGCCGCAGTAGGCCAATGCTTCGGGCAGTGTTCGCACTGGCGTCTGGCGTAACGTATCCAGCGCTTCCTCGCGCAGGCTCGCCACCAGCACCCGGTGTTGCGCGCTCAGGCGTTTGACCGCGCCGAGCAGTTGATCATCGTCATCGCGCAAGTTTGTCACCAGCACTACCAGCGCCCGGCGCTTTTGTCGCGTCAGCAGTTGGTTGACGGCGGCCTGGTAATCAGCCGGACGCTGCGTGCTGTCGAGGTCGTAAACCGCGTTGAGCAGCATGTTCAGTTGCCCGCTGCCTTTGACTGGCACGACATGGCGCGGTTGATCATCGGCAAACGTACTCAATCCCACCGCATCGCCCTGACGCAACGCCACATAACTGAGCAAGAGGCAGGCATTGAGCGCGTGGTCGAAATGCGAGAGTTCATCGTCCTGGCTGCGCATGCGTCGGCCGCAGTCGAGCAGGAAGGTGATTTGCTGGTCGCGCTCGTCCTGATACTCGCGGGCAATCGGCGTGCGTTGACGGGCGGTGGCTTTCCAGTCGATCTGACGCAGGCTGTCGCCCTCACGGAATTCGCGCAACTGATGGAATTCCTGACCCTGTCCGCGACGTTGCCGCTGGCGTACGCCGAGCTGGCTGAGCCAGTTGTCCACAGCGCGCAACTGACCGCCGTAGAGCCGGGCGAAATCCGGGTAGACGCGGGTCTCGTCGCTGACGCTGAGCAGGCGTTTGCCTGACCATAAGCCCAAGGGGCTGGGCAGGTTGACTTCGCAGTGAGCAAAGCTGAAATGACCGCGCTTGAGCGGGCGCAATCGATAACCGGGCAGGCTGCGCCGGCCGGGTTGCAATTCAATCAACAGCGGCAGGTTTTCAAAACTCAGGCCTTCCGGCGGATGGTCGAACAGTTCAATGTGGATCGGCTCGTTGAAGTCATGGTCGACTTCCAGACGCACTTCACCCCAGCGGCCAAGCGCCAGACTGCCGGGCATCTGCCGGGTGATGCGCGGTGTTGGCAGACGTTGCAGGCGCAGGGCATCGAGCGCGGCCAGGGCCAACAGCGCCAGCAGCAGTCCCCAGTTGATCGACATCAGGCTTGCCGGGATGTTGATTTCCAATGCGCGCAACGTGCCCAGCGCAATGCCGACAGCCAGCAGCAATGCCAGCCAGATCAACAGCAGTTTCGACGGCTTCATGCCTCCGCTCCCTGTGGGAGCCGCCGAAGGCTGCGATCTTTTGATCTTTTCATGATCGTCACAGACGCGGCGCCGGAATCTGGTCGAGCAGTTGTTGCAGCACCTGATCGACCTGCAGACCCTCGATATCCAGCTCCGGAGCAATGCGCACGCGATGACGCAGCACGGCCAGCGCGCAACCCTTGATGTCGTCGGGAATCACGAACTCGCCACCACGCAACAAGGCGCGGGCGCGGGCGCAACGCACCAGGGCAATCGAGGCACGGGGGCCGGCGCCCAGGGTCAGCCCCGGCCAGGTGCGCGTGCCGCGCGCCAGGCGCACGGCGTAATCGAGCACCTGATCGTCCAGCGGCAAGTCACTGGCAATCCTTTGCAGGGCTTGCACGTCCCTAGCCTGCAATACCGTTCGCAGCGGTTGCACATCAAGCATGTCGGCGCGGCTCGAGCGACACACCTGACGGACCATGTTCAGTTCCTGATCGGCATCGGGATAATCCATGCGCACCTTGAGCATGAAACGGTCGAGTTCGGCTTCCGGCAGCGGATAGGTGCCTTCCTGCTCGATCGGATTCTGTGTGGCCAACACCATGAACGGTTGCGCGATCGGCAGGGCGCGACCTTCGAGCGTGACCTGACGCTCCTGCATGGCTTCGAGCAGCGCTGCCTGGGTTTTCGCCGGGGCGCGGTTGATCTCATCGGCCAGCAGCAGATTGGTGAACAGCGGCCCTTTGCGCAGCTTGAACTGTTCGGTTTGCAGGTCGTACACGGCGTGGCCGGTGACGTCGCTGGGCATCAGGTCCGGGGTGAACTGGATGCGTGCAAACTCACCACCAAAGCAACGCGCCAGTGCCCGCACCAGCAAGGTCTTGCCCAGACCGGGCACGCCTTCGAGCAACACATGGCCGCCGGCAATCAGCGCGGTCAGCACGTCGTCGACCACCGCATCCTGGCCGATCAGCGCTTTTTTCAATTCGTTGCGCAGCGCCTGCGCCAACTGGCTGGCACGCTGGCGTTGCTGGGCGGCGTGGCTGGCACTGCCGGGCTCGATCTGTTCAGTCATAGCGTGTTCCTCAAGGTTTGCAGGTGAGCGACCTGCCGGCTGAATTCGGCGCTGGACAAACGCTGCTTCGCTCGTGGACTCAGGGCCTGGCTGATGGCGCGGGTGGGTTGCCGGGTCAGGCGCGACAACGCCAGCCATTGTTCGGCAACGTTCAATTGATCGAAACCGGGATGGCGACGGCGGGCGCGGCGCAAGATGTCCTGTTGCAAGGCTTGCAGCAGCGCCTGCTGGCCGTTGTGGCGCAGCAGGAAATCGGCACTGGCGCGCAGGTGTTCCTGCAATTGCCGACGTCCGCTCGGGGCGGGCAGCTGCAGCGGGCCATGGCGTACGCCAGCGTGCCACAGCCACAGGCCGATCAAGGCAAGCAGGGCGACGATGGCCTGTGGAAAGTAGCGCCATAGCAGCGTCCACAGACCATCGTGCGCCGTGTTGTAAATCAGCGTGACGTCGGTGTCGGCGCTCAGGTACCAGAGCAGCCAGGCGTTATCGTATTGGCCGATGGCCGGGGTTTTCCACAGCTCGGCGTCGGTGACCACGGTGACCGTGCCGAGGCCGTACACCCGTTGCATCATGTGCGTGGCTTTGGCGCTGTTGGCCCAGGCCTGCGCGACATTGTTCGGGTCGTCGAGGTGGAAGTCGGTGTCGAAACCGGCGTAGGCCGGTGCGTCTTCGTCTTCCAGATACAGTTTGGTCAGTTTCGGGAAGCGGTCTTTTTCCACGTCCACTGGAGGATCTTTCAAGTCCTTGCTCAGCGATTGGTGCAGTTGCACCTTGTCGAGCAGCAGATCGTTGCTTTGCCGGGTTTGCGCATTCCACAACGACTCGGCGACAAACACCAGGCGCCCGCCGGCGCGAGTCCAGTTCAACACCTGATCGACTTCTCGCGGCGTCATCCGCGCGCGCTCGCCTAACAACAGCAAGGTGTGACTATGCGGATCAATCTGCGGCAGCACCGCCAGGGTCTCGGCGTGATTGACCGCCAGACCACGTTCACGCAGGAACATTTCTGCTGCCAGATACGGGTTGGCTTGCGCCGTGGGCGAGGGGCCGTGATCAATGATTTCCTGATACGGCCGGGCTTTGAGAAACAGAAACAGGCTCAGACCGCCAAGCAGCAACAGCGCCAGCGCAGCCAGCGACCAGCCGATGCGCCGGTTCAATGCGCAGCACCTTTGGCAAACAACGTACGCCAGCCGTCGCACAATTCCGCTTGCAAATGAGCGGGTGGAATCCGGTGCCCGTAGGCCATGTTCTGCCAGTGAACAGTGAGGTTGCGGCTGTAGGCGAGCAGGTCCGGGCGTTGCAATTGTTCGATGCGTTCGAGGATCTGGCTCTCGGTGTCGGCGGCTTTCAGCGTCAGATCGAAATCGTGCAGCAGATGGCTCAGCAGCCCGCGATAGAGCAGGCCCAGCGCGGCACGAGGTTCGCTCAGCCACAACTGTTCGGCGCTGGCGGCGATGTCATCAGGCAAGGTTTCACGGTTCAGATCGAGGCCGAAAACTTGTGGGGTCGCCGGTCGTTTGCTGCGCGATGGCGGGTTCGGTCGGCGGCTGACAAAGGCCTGGAGAAATTCGCGATAACGCCAGCCCAGCCAGCCCAGCGCGGCGATCAACGCGCCCCACAGCAGCACTTCAATCACGCTGGCGAGGCTATCGAGGTGCCGACCATCGAGCCAGCCGAGCAGGGTCTTCAACCATTGCGGTGCCTCACCTGTCTGCTTGTCCTTGGCCGGACTCGCCGGGTCATCGCCGAAGCGATAGCGGGTGACGCTCTCTTTATTCTTGAACGGCGGTTGTTCGAGCAGCGACTGAATGCTGTCGCGCGAGGCCTGACTGGTCAGCGGCTGATTGAGCAGTCGTGGCGCGTCCGGCGTATCAGCCGCCCATACCGGTTGCAGGTTCGGCAGCAACAGGCACGCGGCGAGCAACACACCGAGCACGCCGTTGTTCAAGCGCTGGCGCAAACGGCGGAAGACCAGCTCGATGTCCCAGGCTTCCAGTTGCGTGCGCCGGTTGAGGTAGAGGCTGAAACCGCAGGCAACATAGATTGGCTCCCAGACCACCAGGATCAGCGCATAAAACGCGTTGGTCAGGTGTTCCAGCCAGCGCCAGTCCTGATCGGCCGCGAGCAGCAGCGACTGCCAGTCCCAATCGGTTTCGATCTGCTGCGGCAGGAGCATGTAAAACAACACCATCAGGCCAATCCACAGCGCGGTTTCCAGATGCACGCCGATAATCGTCAACCACTGCGCGGCGCCGCCGTTGCGCTGCAGCAGCACCTGCAGACGTTGTTGTCTGGCCTCGCCGTCGAGGCCTTCGAGTTGCGTCACCGGCAGCACAAAGCTGCGACTCAGGCTCAGCCGTCGCCAGGTCAGACTGGCCAGCAACTGCGGCCTTAGCAGGCGCGGCCATTCACGCAATGCCTGCTTGAGCGTCGGCGTTTCCCCGAACAGTGCTTTGGAGAGGATGTACAACGGCAGGCGTTCATATGCTGGTTTCAGCCACCAGAAAATGAACACCGCCAGCGACGGTGAATCCCACAGCAACAGGCTGAGCAGGGCGAATAGCGGCAGGGTGACGATGGCCCAGCTGGTCATCAGCAGACGCCGATGTTGCTGGCTCATCAGGACGCCGAGGTCCATGGCTTCCCAGGTCGTGCGCGGGCGAATCACCACGCTGGCGTCACTCAGGCGCATGGCGGATCCGTCCGGCAAACAGCAGATACACCGCGACGGCCAGCCACAGCGCGGCGCCGACGGCGTATTTGGTCAGCGGCGTGACGCTGGTTTTCGACGACCAGTAAGCCTCGATGAATGCTGCGATCAGCAGGAACAGCATCACCCCGCACACCAGCAACACGCTTTTTCGCGCGGCCAGGCGCAGTGCCTCGCCGCGTGTCAGGCGTCCCGGTGCGATCAACGCCCATCCCAGCTTCAGGCCCGCCGCTCCGGCGAGGGCGATGGCGGTCAGTTCGAATGCGCCGTGGCCGATCACGAACGACCAGAAGGTCTGGCCAAAGCCGATTTCGCTGAGGTGCCCGGCCACCGTGCCAATGATCATGCCGTTGTAGAGCAGAAAAAATGCACTGCCCACGCCCATCAGCAAACCGCTGGCGAAGGTCTGGAAGGCAATACCGATGTTGTGCATCACGTAATAGCCGAACATCACCCAGTCTTCACTCGCTGCGCGTTCCGCCGAGCGGCCGAGGTGGCCGGCGACGGGGTCGTACATGCCTTGCATTTCATGGACCTGTTCGGCCGGGATCAGGTTGTAGATCAGTTCAGGGAACAGATAAACCAGCACGGCGAAACCGATCAGGCTGGCGAAGAACAGCAGGCTGGCGACCGCAACGAAGCGCCACTCTTCGCGCACCAGCCGCGGGAAGTCGGCGAGGATGAAACTGATGATTTGCGCGCCGAGGCGACTGCGCTGCCGGTACAGCTGTTGATGGCCGCGCAATACCTGCTGCTGCAATGAGTCGATCAGAAAACTGCTGTAGCCGCGCTCCTGGGCCAGAGCCAGATGTTGGCAAAGACGTCGATAGGCCTTGGGAAAAGCCGCAACTTGCGAGGTGTCCTTGCCGTGTTCGAGGCGTTCCAGCGCCAGGGCGAAGCGCTCCCATTCGGCCTTGTGGCGGGTTTCGAACAGGCTCTGCTTCATGGGGTCGGCCCCAGCAGGCCGCGCGCGATACCGTTGAGTTCGGACACGGCTTTGGGCGCGGAAATATGCAGCGGCTGCGCCAGCAACGCTGCCAGCTCATTGACCCGTGCCGGCGATAGCTCGGCCTGACGCTCGGCGAAACCGAGTAGCGCGCGTTGTTCGCTGAGCGTGAGAGCGACAGGGCAGCGGCGAGGTTCGGCCTCAGGCAATTGCGGGCGACTGAGCGGGCGTTCGCTGTAGACCACCAGTGTGCCGGCGGCAATGTCGCCGAGGCGTTTGAAGTTCGGGTGTTGCAGGCAACTGACTGCACCGAGGAAATAGCCGAAGGGCAGCAGATCGACAAAACGCAGCAGGTTACGCAATAGCGAGGCCGACCAGCCGATCGGCGTGCCGTCGTCATGGACGACGCGCAAGCCCAGCCATTGCTTACCCGGCGAGCGGCCCTGGCGCAGCACTTCGAACAGCACCATGTACCACCAGCTGATGGCGAACAGCAGCAAAGAACCGAGGCCCATACCGAGCTTGCCGAGAAATGCCAGTGCGATAAACAGCACGCCCAGAATCAGGCCGCGAATGCCCAGATCGATGCCAAATGCCACGGCGCGCACCATCAGCCCGGCGGGGCGCAAGGGCAGGTCGATGCCTTCCGGCGTTTCGACCTGATGCCGCGTATCCAGCGGTGCTTTCCTTGGCGGTGCTGTGGGCTCGAGCATGGGCTACCTGATGTTCGCCTGTTCAGAGTGCAATTGCGCCTGATGCTAGCAGCCTCTCGGGTGTGGGAGCGAGCCTGCTCGCGAATGCGGTGGATCAGTCAGTCCATTTGCAACAGACAGAAAGCTTTCGCGAGCAGGCTCGCTCCCACAGGGAAAATGCGATTCACCTGTAGGAATATGGAGAAATTGCTGTTCGAGGGCGACGAGGCTGGCCGTGGCAACCCTGGAGCGCCTAGACTTCGCCGATCTTCTGTTCAGGATTCGCCCGTGACTTCAATCTTCTGGTACGACTACGAAACCACTGGCATCAATCCGCGCAACGACCGTCCGCTGCAAGTGGCCGGGATTCGTACTGACCATGCGCTCAACGAAATCGACGAGCCGGTCAATCTCTACTGCCAGCCCAGCGAAGACATCCTGCCGCATCCGGCGGCCTGTGCGATCACCGGCATCACCCCCGGCCAGCTCGCCGAAAAGGGCCTGAGCGAAGCTGATTTCATGACTCGCGTGCATGCGCAACTGGCCGCACCGGGCACTTGTGGCGCCGGTTACAACACCTTGCGTTTCGACGACGAGATGACTCGCTACAGCCTGTATCGCAATTTCTTCGACCCCTATGCCCGGGAATGGCAGGGCGGTAACAGTCGCTGGGATCTGATCGATGTGGTGCGCGCCGCTTACGCATTGCGTCCCGACGGTCTGGTCTGGCCGACGGATGATGAGGGCCGCGTGACCCTCAAGCTCGAGCGTCTCACGGCGGCCAATAATATCGATCACGGCCATGCCCACGAGGCGCTGTCGGACGTGCGCGCCACCATCGCACTGGCGCGGCTGATTCGCGAGAAACAGCCCAGGCTCTACGAGTGGCTGTTCCAGTTGCGCAGCAAGCAGAAAGTGCTGGATCAGATTCGTCTGCTGCAACCGCTGGTGCATGTGTCCGGGCGTTTCTCGGCGGCGCGCAGTTATGTCGGCGTGGTGTTGCCGCTGGCCTGGCACCCGAAGAACCGCAACGCCTTGATCGTCTGTGACTTGCATCTCGATCCACAGGGGCTGCTGGACCTGGACGCGCAAGTCCTGCGCCAGCGGCTGTATACCCGCCGCGATGAGTTGGAGGAAGGTGAGTTGCCGGTGCCGCTCAAGCTGATTCACATCAATCGTTGTCCGGTTGTAGCGCCGCTGGCGGTATTGCGCGCAGAAGATCAGCAACGCCTTGGGCTGGATATGGCGCTTTATCAGGAGCGGGGACTGCGACTAACTGACGCACAACAAGTCTGGAAAGATAAAATCGCGGCGATTTATGCCAGCGAAGATTTCACACCCAGCGAAGATCCCGAGCAGCAGTTGTACGATGGTTTTATCGGTGATCGCGACCGCCGTCTATGTGAGCAAGTTCGAATGGCGGATCCTGCGCAATTAGCGCAAGAGCAGTGGCCTTTCGATGATGAACGTTTGCCCGAATTACTTTTTCGATATCGAGCACGCAACTTTCCGGACACCCTGGATGTTGCCGAGCAGGAACGCTGGAAATTATTTTGTCGCCAACGTCTGACGCAACCCGAGGCAGGTGCGCCGAATACCGTGCAGGCATTTATCGAGGCAGCCGAGCAATGGTCGCTTAGTGCGACGCCAATGCAGAGAGAGGTGCTCAATGACTGGCAGAACTATGTCCAGGCATTACGTAAACGTTTGAATCTGTGAAATCGAACATGCCCGGAACTAATTGACGGGCATAAAAAAACGCCAGCGCAAGCTGGCGTTTTTTTGTTCGCGGATCGCTCGGCGAAGATGTTGCGGCTTAGCCCAGCAGGGTAGCCCAGCCTTCAACCACGTCGCCGCCCCACTTGGCTTTCCACTCTTTCAGAGTCTTGTGGTTGCCACCTTTGGTTTCGATGACTTCACCGTTGTGCGGGTTTTTGTATTGCTTAACTTTGCGTGCACGTTTGGTGCCGGTAGTTTTCACTGCACCACCACGTGGGGCCTTGGATTTGGCTTCCGGATCCAGCAGCGCGATGATGTCACGCAGCGACTTGGAGTATTCACCCATCAGCGTGCGCAGTTTGCCTTCGAATTCCAGCTCGGCTTGCAGTTTGTCGTCTTCCGACAGGTTTTTCAGACGGGCTTGCAGCTCTTTGATGGCTTCTTCGGTGGCGCGATATTCGTTGATCAAGGACATGAGTACTACCTTTTGTAGAATGCTGAATGACAGGGGACAGTGCCGCAATAATAGTCAGGCTGTTTCATCAAGTAAACATTTAGATCGGCTTTTTATTTAAATGAGTTACAGGAATTAGCCGCCAATTGAATGTTCAGTTAAATAATGTGATGCAGTCAGCACAGATATTTACAGTTGTCTGACAAAAGCCTCGCTAAAGCGTCACGGTCTTGACGAAGACCCGCGTCAGAAAGTCGTTTCGCCAGGCTTCGTTGCGAGCGGCGCGCATGCGTACTGCAGTTTTCCTGCACAGTCGCTAGAATGGCGGCCTTTGTGAAGTTCTGGAGTTTCCCCCTCATGCGCACTTTTCGGCTGGTGATATCTTGCCCGGACCGCGTTGGCATCGTTGCCAAAGTCAGTAATTTTCTGGCCTCTCATAACGGCTGGATCACCGAAGCGAGCCACCACTCTGACAATCAAGTGGGCTGGTTCTTCATGCGTCACGAAATTCGTGCCGATTCGCTGCCGTTCGGTATCGAAGAATTGCGCGAGAAGTTCGCGCCGATCGCCGAAGAGTTCTCGATGGACTGGCGCATCACCGACACCGAGCAGAAGAAACGCGTAGTGCTGATGGCCAGCCGCGAATCCCACTGCCTGGCCGACCTGCTGCACCGCTGGCACAGCGACGAACTGGATTGCGAAATCTCCTGCGTGATCTCCAACCACGACGACCTGCGCAGCATGGTCGAGTGGCACGGCATCCCTTACTACCACGTGCCGGTCAATCCGCAGGACAAGCAGCCTGCATTCGACGAAGTGTCGCGCCTGGTCAAACAGCACGACGCCGAAGTGGTGGTGCTGGCGCGCTACATGCAGATTCTGCCGCCGGACATGTGCCGCGAATACGCGCACAAAGTCATCAACATCCACCACAGCTTCCTGCCTTCGTTTGTCGGCGCCAAGCCCTACCACCAGGCGTCCCTGCGTGGGGTGAAGCTGATCGGCGCGACCTGCCACTACGTGACCGAAGAGCTGGACGCCGGCCCGATCATCGAGCAGGACGTGGTGCGTGTCAGCCACAGCGACAGCATCGAAGACATGGTGCGTTTCGGGCGTGACGTCGAGAAGATGGTGTTGGCCCGCGGCCTGCGTTATCACCTCGAAGACCGTGTGCTGGTGCACGGCAACAAGACAGTTGTGTTCTGATCGAGCACTGCATGCTTGAAAAACCAAGGGCCTGGGCGTTGAATCGCTCAGGCCCTTGTCATTTGAGTCCGAGGAAAAGCCATGAACGATCCACTGGACAAAGCCACATCAAAAGCGCCCGCCACCCTCGGCGAAGGTTGCCTGAGTCGCTACGACCCCGACGACATGAGCGCTGAGGACGGCACCGAATTCCCCGGCGCCGCCGAGCTTTGGGAACAGGTGAAACCAGAGTCGGACGATGAAACGGGTGATGCCTGAAAAGATCGCAGCCTCCGGCAGCTCCTACAGAGAGAATCGCGTTCCAATGTAGGAGCTGCCGAAGGCTGCGATCTTCAGGCTTGGCGCACTTTCATCAGCTTCTTCAGCAACGGCTTGCCCAGCATCAACACGAACACAGGGCCGCCGACCAGCAGATAGAAGTAATACGTCACCACTCGCCAGATCAGGATCGCCGCCGCTGCGGTGGATTTGCCCACCATCGGTGCGAGCAGCGCAGCAGAAGTCAATTCCGCCGCCCCTGCGCCGCCGGGTAACAGACTGAACTGGCCGGCGCCCAGCGAGAGCATCTGCACCAGAAAACTCCATGCCCACTGCAAGTCGGCACCGAGCCCGCGCAGAGCCAGATACAACACGCTGTAACGCAGCAGCCAGTGCAAACAAGTCAAGGCGAACACCTGAACCAGCGTCTGCCAGGGCAACTTCAAGGTATCGGTAAACGCCGCGAGAAAGTGCAGCAACTTGCGCGCCCAGCGGCGGCGAGTGCGCGCCGTGACGTTCATTCCTGCCAATACCCGACCGCTCAGGCGAATCAACGCTCGGTGATAGCGCGCAATCAATACGCAACTGCACAAGCCGCCGAACAGCGACACTGCGCTGACTGTGAGTAGCCACTCGAGGCGGTCGCTCAGGTGCTGGAACAGCGCATAAATCAGAATCCCGCTCAGCGCGCAAAGAAAGAACAGCAGATCGCTAAGCTGATCCATGGCAAACACCGCGCTGCCCCGCGCCGGACGCACGCCGCACCGGGCCAGCAAGGCCATGATGGTCAACGGGCCACCGCTGCCGCCTGGCGTAGCGCAGTAGGCGAACTCGGCCGCCATGACCACGCCGAGGCTTTTCAACGGTGCGACCTTTTCACGCTGGTCGCCAAGCAACAAACGCAGGCGCAGGGTATTGATGCCCCAGCAGAGCAGGATCATGCCAAACATGATCAACAGCCAGTTCAGCGGGAAAGCGCGCAAACGCGACCAGGTTTCGCCGCCGCCGAGCAGCACTGGAATCAGCACTGCTGCAAGCAGACCAATCAGCAACAGCAGGCTGCGCTTCATGCTGCGCGTTCCAGTTGACCGTGCTGTCGGGCGAGCCAGTCGATCTTGGTCAGCGGCACGCGTCCGTCCGCCAGCAGACGTTCCAGTGTGCGTAACCAATAATCTCGAGAGAAATGATGGCGCATGTCGACGGGATGCAGACCCAGGCGAATCACCGATGCGTCGCGCCAGCGCTGTTCACGCTGGTCGCTGACGATTTTCGACAAGCCGCGACGCCAGGCACTGCGCGCACTCCACACCAGTCCCGGTGCATCTACGGCGCTAAAGTCGGGCAAGCGATAAAGATGCTGCGGATCACTGGTGTAGCTCAGCGGCAATTCGCGCAGGGCCTGGCGCGTGCCGTCACTCATCAGCCAGGCCGGGGCGACAAAGCCTTGCACTGGCCAGTCGTAGCGTTGAAACAGCTCGAGCCCTGCATGCAATCGACCCAGGGCAACTTCGCGGGACAGCCGATAGAACTCGCCTTCGTGGGTGTAGACCCGGCGCATGAACCAGTCGCGCGGGTTGTGCGACATGGGTTCCTGGTCGTCGTGGTAATAACCGTGCAGCGCCAGTTCATCGCCCCGAGCGACCCGGGCATCGAGCACTCGGCGAAATGCCGGGTTGGCATCAAGCGCATCGTGGCGATGGAAGTCCGGCACCACCAGCCACGTCATCGGCACATTGCCCAAGGCATCGACGGCCTCGACGAAGGGCTGGTAATCACCCCAGGTCGACGGCGCCACATCATGCAGCACCAGACAAACCGTTTTCATTGGCTCAACCATTGGCCACCCGTGGCAGCGTATGGCCGAGCACGGCGTGGTAGTGGCTGAGCAGGCTGTCGACTACGGTATCCCAGGCGTAATGCCGTTCGACATGTTGGCGCGCCTGACGGCCGAGCCGATCACAGCCGCGACTGAACAGCTCGCGCACGGCGTTGGCCATGGCCTGCGGATTATTCGGTGCACAGAGCAGACCGCAGGAATCATTGACGATCTCTTCAAACGCACCGGCCGCGACCGCCACCACTGGAATGCCACAAGCCATGGCTTCAAGGATGACCAGACCGAAAGTTTCCTGATCACCGGCATGCAGCAGCGCATCGGCGCTGGCCATCAGCCGCGCGACTTTTGGCGCCGGGCAAAATTCGTCGATGACACTGACGTTGTCCGGCACCGCTGCGGGCATCGACGAGCCGACCAGCAGCAAGTGATAACGCGGACCAAGGCGTTGCATGCACTTGAGCAGCACCGGCAGGTTTTTCTCCTTGGAACCGCGCCCGGCGAAGATCAGCAGGCGGGTGTCGTCGGCAATCCCCAGTTCGGCCCGCAGGCCGGGGTCGCAGGCGTCGGGATGGAAGGTATGCAAATCCACGCCGAGCGGCTGTACATAGACATTGCGCACGCCAAGCGCGGTGAGCTTGTCGGCCATGACCTGGCTCGGCGCAAGCACGCGGTCGAAATTGCCATAGAGACGAGTGACGTAGGCCTCGACATTCGGCGTGACCCAATGGCCCATGCGATTACCCGCCAGCAGCGGCAGATCCGAGTGATAAAAGCCGATCACCGGCACATCCAGCTGCCGCCGCGCATCCAGCGCCGCCCATGCGGTGAGGTAGGGATCGCCAACTTCGATCAGGTCCGGCTGCAAATCCTGCAGGACATTGCGCCATGGCGCCAGGCGCAGCGGGAAGCGATAGCCTTTGCCGAAGGGCAGCGCGGGCGCTGGAACCGTGTAAATGCCGTCATGTTCACCCAGTCGTGCGCCGGGGATCAGCAGGCTGTGACGAATGGCGTTGCGGTCGCCGAGGCGACGGTGTTTGGCATCCAGATAAGTCCGTACGCCTCCGCTGGCCGGGGCGTAGAACATGGTGATGTCGGCGATATGCACGGTGAGCAACCCTCCGCTGTGTTGTTCTCCCTTGGTTGACCGTTATCCAGAATAGATGTTCGGTCGGGATTGCGCGGTGCGGGGCACATGCAAAAAGATCGCAGCCTTCGGCAGCTCCTACAATTGGAATGCGTTTCCCCTGTAGGAGCTGCCGAAGGCCGCGATCTTTTGCTCTTAAATCCTGAAGCTGCCCACCAGTTGCTTGAGACGCGAAGCCTGCTGCTCCAGATCCGAGCACGCGCGCAAGGTCGCCTGCAGGTTTTCCACGCCTTCCTGGTTCAGCGTATTGATCTCGGTGATATCGACATTGATCGACTCGACCACAGCGGTTTGTTCTTCGGTCGCGGTTGCCACCGACTGGTTCATCCCGTCGATCTCGCCAATGCGCAAGGTCACGCTGTTCAGGCGTTCGCCGGCGAGGTTGGCGATCTCCACGCTGTCCTGGCTGTGGCGCTGACTGTCGCTCATGGTGCTCACCGATTCCCGGGCGCCGACCTGCAGCTCCTCGATCATGGTTTGCACCTGCTGCGCCGATTCCTGGGTGCGGTGCGCGAGGTTGCGCACTTCATCGGCCACCACGGCAAAACCACGACCGGCCTCACCGGCGCGCGCCGCTTCGATCGCCGCGTTCAGCGCGAGCAGGTTGGTCTGCTGGGAAATGCTGGTGATCACTTCGAGAATCTGGCCGATGTTGACGGTTTTGCTGTTCAGCGACTCGATATTGGTGCTCGACGCGCTGAGCATGCTCGACAGTTGATTCATCGCCTTGATGCTGCGCTCGACCACCTGCTGGCCATCCTCGGCCAGACCCCGGGCGTCGCTGGCCTGATTCGAAGCCTGTGCGGCATTGCGGGCAATTTCCTGGGCGGCGGCGCCGAGCTGATTGATCGCGGCGGCGACGCTGCTGGTGCGTGAAGCTTGTTGATCGGAGTTGTACATCGACGAGTTCGACGCTGCAACGACGCGCAGGGCGACCTCGTTGACCTGGCCGGTGGCCGAGGACACTTCGCGGATCGAACCGTGAATGCGCTCGACGAAGCGGTTGAATGCGGTGCCGAGGATGCCGAATTCATCGTTATTGACGATGTTCAGGCGTTTGGTCAGGTCACCTTCGCCGTCGGCGATGTCTTCCATGGCGCGGGTCATCACGTGCAGCGGCTGGATCAGCAGGCGAATCAGCATGCCGAGCAGGGCAATGATGATTGCCACGGCAATAATGGTCGCTATCACCGCCGAGGTGCGGAATTCGCTGAGCATCGCGTAGGCCTGGTCTTTATCGATCGACAGACCGATGTACCAGTTCACCGATGGCAGGCCTTTGATCGGTGCGAAGGTGACGATGCGGGTTTTGCCATCCACCGTCACTTCGCTGAAATCGCTGCTGATGCGCGGGGTGTCCTGCGGGTAGGCTTCTTTGAGCGATTTCATCACCAGAGCCTTGTCCGGGTGGACGAGGATCTTGCCGTCGGCACTGATCAGGAACACATAGCCCATGCCGTCGAAATCCCGCGCGGCGAGGGTATCGACCAGCGATTGCAGGCTCAGGTCGCCGCCGACCACGCCAACGCTCTGCCCGGCCTTCTTCGATGCGGTGGCGATGGAAATGATCAACTGGCCGGTGGCCGCATCGATGTAGGGTTCGGTCAGGGTCGACGTGCTGCTGCTTTCGGCACCTTTATACCAAGGGCGTACGCGCGGATCGAAACCGTCCGGCATCTTCACGTCCGGGCGGATGGTGAAATTCCCGGTGGCATCGCCCAGGTAGGTGGCCATGAACGTCGAGGTCAGGCTTTTCTGTTCCAGCAGGCTGGCGACCGTGGCAGGTTCCGGGTTGATGGCGATATTTTGTGCGGCGTTCTCGATCAGCAGGATGCGCCCGCTGAGCCAGGTCTGGATATTGCCGGCGGTGACCTCGCCCATTTCCTTGAGGTAATTATTCAGATCATCGCGGATCGCATTGCGCTGCAGCCAGTCGTTGTACAACGTGAACGAGGCGAAAGCGGCAATGACGATGAGAGCGGCGGCAAGCAAAATCTTATGGCTGAAGCGCAGGTTTTTGTTCATGGCTTGGGGTTCCGCTAAGGTCTTAATGTCCTGGGCGTGCTTTGATAGAGGCGCGCACTATGGGCAAGGTTGAAAAACTGATATTTCCGGCTCTCCTTAGGGAAATGTCCGACCCGGTTTTCTGACGGGTCTGTCCACTTTATGTATCGGCCATGTGTCATCAAAGATTAACCATTGGGTGAGAAAATGCCTGACTCCTCGCAACTCGTTATCGGCGCTGATCCGGCCGCGCAACCTATCGCTCAGGCCATGCGCCTGGCCAACCGCCACGGGCTGATCGCCGGCGCCACCGGCACCGGCAAGACGGTGACCTTGCAGCGTCTGGCCGAAGCGTTCAGCGATGCCGGTGTGGCGGTGTTCGCCGCCGACATCAAGGGCGACCTGTGCGGCCTCGGTGCTGCCGGCAACCCGCAGGGCAAAGTGGCCGAGCGTATCGCCGGCATGCCCTGGCTCGGTCACACGCCCCAGGCTTATCCCGTCACGCTGTGGGACATTCACGGTGAATCCGGTCATCCGCTGCGCACCACCCTGAGCGAAATGGGCCCGTTGCTGATCGGCAGCCTGCTCGAGCTGACCGACAGTCAGCAGTCGGCGCTGTACGCGGCGTTCAAGGTGGCGGATCGCGAAGGGCTGTTGCTGCTGGATCTCAAGGATCTGAAAGCGCTGCTCAATCACCTCAAGGACAACCCGCAGTTGCTCGGCGAAGACGCGGCGCTGATGACCACCGGTTCCAGCCAGGCGCTGCTGCGCCGCTTGGCGACGCTGGAACAACAGGGCGCCGAAGCGCTGTTCGGCGAGCCGGCGCTGCAACTTGAAGACATTCTGCAACCGGGCGCGGATGGCCGTGGACGCATCCATCTGCTCGATGCCAGTCGTCTGGTGCACGAGGCGCCGAAGGTCTATGCAACGTTCCTGCTGTGGCTGTTGGCCGAGTTGTTCGAGCAATTGCCCGAGCGCGGCGACGCCGACAAACCGCTATTGGCGCTGTTTTTCGACGAGGCGCACTTGCTCTTCGGTGACACGCCCAAAGCGTTGCAGGAACGCCTGGAGCAAGTGGTGCGCTTGATTCGTTCCAAAGGCGTGGGCGTGTACTTCGTCACCCAGTCGCCGGCGGATCTGCCGGACGATGTGCTGGCGCAGTTGGGGTTGCGCATTCAACACGGCCTGCGTGCGTTTACCGCAAAAGAACAGAAATCCCTGCGCGCAGTGGCGGACGGTTTTCGGCCGAATCCGGCGGTCGACAGCCTGTCGGTGCTGACCGAGCTGGGGATTGGCGAGGCGCTGGTCGGTACCTTGACCGAGAAGGGCACACCGGAAATGGTCCAGCGCGTGCTGGTGGCGCCGCCGCAATCGCGGATCGGGCCGTTGACCGAAACCGAACGCACCGTGCTGATCGCCGGCTCGCCGTTCAAGGGCCGCTATGACAAGCCGATCGATCGGGAATCGGCTTATGAGATTCTGATGGGCCGCAAAGGGCTGGCGCCTGAGGCCGAAACGCCGGCAGGTAAACAGGCCGAAGAGCCAAGCCTCGCTGATCGCGCGGGCGAATTCCTCGGCACGGCGGCAGGGCAGGCACTGAAATCGGCGATGCGTCAGGCGGCCAATAATCTCGGCAAGCAGTTGGTGCGCGGGTTGATGGGTTCCCTGCTCGGAGGCAGCAAGCGCCGCTAAAAGCAAAGATCGCAGCCTTCGGCAGCTCCTACAGTTGAAATGCATTCATTCTGTAGGAGCTGCCGAAGGCTGCGATCTTTTGATTTTGCTTCAGGCTTTACCCTTGGCATGTGCCGCCAACCGCTCCAGCGCAGCGCGCAATCCCGGGTCGCTGATGCCGTCGGCCGTCGACTGAATCGTCTCCGCCGCACTGCTCGACAGATCCATCGTGTGCCCAACCGCCCGGTGCTGAATGATCGGCGGGCGCACGCTGAATTTGATCCGGGTCAGGCTGGCGAACTCTTCGAACAATTGCAGCTGCCGTTGCAAGCGTTTCTGCTGATAGCGCAGGCGCGTCGCCCAATGGCCGTCAGTGACCACCAGCGACAGTTCGCCCTCGCGCCACTTGGCCACCCGGCAATGTTCACGGGCGGCCGGTTGCAGCTGGCTTTCGAGCAGACGCTGCAAATGCTCCAGGCGCTGGGCATGGCCGAGGATGGCTTTCAGCGGTTTGGCTTCGCGTAGCAGAACGGCGGGGGCTCTGGCCGTGAGAGGGCGAAACGCCATGATCGAACACCTGAAGTCACAGAGGCGCCATGTTAGCAGAAAGCTGTGGAACCACTGGCCCATTGCTTTTGTCCCTGCTTTGCTCATTAAATCAACGCCTGACTTCTTTCCCTCGACGGGTTGAAGTTGAGCAAAACGCCCCTATTTTAAGTGAGCCCCGTCAAAGCGCAGTGCCAGCATCGTGGAACATCGCCACTTTCCTCACCACCGTTTCCGGGTAGAATGCTCGTTCGCATGCGGCCATGAGGGCTGCACGGGCGACTCACGGGGCCGCCCTCCATCCCTTTAGTGTGGAAGATCCTGCCGATATGTTTGCGCCTTTGTTAAAGAAACTTTTTGGAAGCAAGAACGAGCGTGAAGTCAAACGCATGCTCAAGACGGTGCAGCTCGTCAATGCCTTCGAAGAGCAAATGGTGGCCCTTTCGGACGATCAATTGCGTGCCAAGACCGCCGAGTTCAAGGCCCGTATCGCCAAAGGGGAAACCCTCGACAAGCTGTTGCCGGAAGCCTTTGCCGTCGCCCGCGAGGCCGGCAAGCGCGTGATGGGCATGCGCCACTTCGACGTGCAACTCGTCGGCGGCATGACCTTGCACGAAGGCAAGATCGCCGAAATGCGCACCGGTGAGGGCAAGACCCTCGTGGCCACTTTGGGTGTTTACCTCAACGCATTGTCCGGCAAGGGCGTGCACGTTGTGACCGTGAACGACTACCTGGCCCGCCGTGACGCCAACTGGATGCGCCCGCTGTATGAATTCCTCGGCCTGACCGTCGGCGTCGTGACGCCGTTCCAGCCGCCGGAAGAGAAACGTGCCGCCTACGCCGCCGACATCACCTACGGCACCAACAACGAATTCGGTTTCGACTACCTGCGCGACAACATGGCGTTCAGCATGGATGAAAAATTCCAGCGCGAACTCAACTTTGCCGTGATCGACGAAGTCGACTCCATCCTCATCGACGAAGCGCGTACCCCGCTGATCATTTCCGGTCAGGCCGAGGACAGCTCCAAGCTGTATACCGAGATCAACAAACTGATCCCGCAGCTGGAACTGCATGTTGAAGAAGTCGAAGGCGAAGTTACCAAGGCTGGCCATTACACCGTTGACGAAAAGACCCGTCAGGTCGAACTCAACGAAGCCGGTCACCAGTTCATCGAAGAAATGCTCACCCGCGTCGGCCTGCTGGCCGAAGGCGAGAGCCTGTACTCGGCGCACAACCTCGGCCTGCTGACCCACGTCTATGCCGGTCTGCGTGCGCACAAGCTGTTCAACCGCAACATCGAATACATCGTCCAGGATGGTCAGGTCGTGCTGGTCGACGAACACACCGGTCGGACCATGCCGGGTCGTCGTCTGTCCGAAGGCCTGCACCAGGCGATCGAAGCCAAGGAAGGTCTGAATATCCAAGCCGAGAGCCAGACCCTGGCCTCGACCACCTTCCAGAACTACTTCCGTCTGTACACCAAGCTGTCCGGTATGACCGGTACCGCCGACACCGAAGCGTTCGAATTCCACCAGATCTACGGTCTGGAAGTCATGGTCATTCCGCCGAACAAACCGTTGGCGCGTAAAGACTACAACGACCTGGTGTTCCTCACCGCCGAAGAGAAGTACGCGGCAATCGTGGCGGACATCAAGGAAAGCATGGCTGCCGGTCGTCCGGTGCTGGTGGGTACCGCGACCATCGAGACCTCCGAGCACATGTCCGCATTGCTCGTCAAAGAAGGCATCGAACACAAGGTTCTCAACGCCAAGTTCCACGAAAAAGAAGCCGAAATCATCGCTCAGGCCGGTCGTCCGGGTGCGCTGACCATCGCCACCAACATGGCCGGTCGTGGTACCGACATCCTGTTGGGCGGCAACTGGGAAGTGGAAGTCGCTTCGCTGGAAAACCCGACCCCTGAGCAGATCGCCCAGATCAAGGCCGACTGGCAGAAGCGTCACCAGCAAGTGCTGGAATCCGGCGGCTTGCAGGTAATCGCTTCCGAGCGTCACGAATCGCGCCGTATCGACAACCAGCTGCGTGGCCGTGCCGGCCGCCAGGGCGACGCCGGTTCGAGCCGCTTCTACCTGTCGCTGGAAGACAGCCTGATGCGTATTTTCGCCTCTGACCGGGTGAAGAACTTCATGAAAGCCCTGGGCATGCAGCCAGGCGAAGCGATCGAGCACCGCATGGTGACCAACGCGATCGAGAAGGCGCAGCGCAAGGTTGAAGGCCGCAACTTCGACATCCGCAAGCAACTGCTCGAGTTCGACGACGTCAACAACGAACAGCGTAAAGTGATCTATCACATGCGTAACACGTTGCTGGCCGCCGACAACATCGGTGAAACCATCGCCGACTTCCGTCAGGACGTGCTCAACGCCACCGTCAGCGCCCACATTCCGCCGCAATCGCTGCCAGAGCAGTGGGACGTGGCCGGTCTGGAAGCGTCGATCGAAAGCGATTTCGGCGTGAAACTGCCGATCCAGCAATGGCTCGACGAAGACGATCACCTGTACGAAGAAACCCTGCGCGAGAAGCTCATGACCGAGCTGATGGCCGCGTACAACGAGAAAGAAGACCAGGCCGGTGCCGAGGCGCTGCGCTCGTTCGAGAAGCAGATCGTCCTGCGCGTACTCGACGACTTGTGGAAAGACCACCTGTCGACCATGGATCACCTGCGTCACGGTATCCACTTGCGTGGTTATGCGCAGAAGAACCCGAAGCAGGAATACAAGCGCGAGTCGTTCACGCTGTTCTCCGAACTGCTCGATTCGATCAAGCGCGACTCGATCCGCGTGCTCTCGCACGTTCAGGTACGTCGCGAAGATCCGGAAGCCGAAGAACAACGCCTGCGTCAGGAAGCCGAAGCACTGGCGGCGCGCATGCAGTTCGAACACGCCGAAGCCCCTGGGCTGGATCAGCCGGAAGCGTTGGGTGAAGAGGTCGATGTGGCGCTGGCCACCGCCGCTGCCCCGGTTCGCAACGAGCAGAAGCTGGGCCGCAACGAACTTTGCTACTGCGGTTCGGGCAAGAAATACAAGCATTGCCACGGGCAGATCCAGTAAAACCCGTTTCAATCGCTGAACACCCCGCGCCGCGACCGGCTCCTGCCGTCGCGGCGTTTTGCCATTTATCCCACCGTCCTTTCCCGTGGCGGTGCTGACATCATTGAGTAAGGAGCGCATTCATGGCTGTTGGTCTTGGTCCTTTGCCAACGTTGCACCCGGTTGCCGGTTTTGAACTCGGTATCGCCTCGGCCGGCATCAAGCGCCCGGGGCGCAAGGATGTGGTGGTAATGCGCTGTGCGGAAGGTTCGACCGTGGCTGGCGTGTTCACCCTGAACGCGTTCTGCGCCGCGCCGGTGATCCTGGCGAAAAAACGCGTGAACAACGCTGTGCGTTACTTGCTGACCAACACCGGCAATGCCAACGCCGGCACCGGCGAACCGGGTCTGGCCGCTGCCGAGCGCACCACTGCCAAACTGGCTGAGCTGACCGGCGTCGACGCCAGCCAGATTCTGCCGTACTCCACCGGTGTGATCGGCGAGCCGCTGCCGGTCGAGAAAATCGAAGGCGCACTGCAAGCCGCGCTGGATGACCTGTCGGAGAATAACTGGGAAGCCGCTGCCACCGGCATCATGACCACCGACACCCTGCCGAAGGGCGCCAGCCGCCAGTTCGAGCATGACGGCGTGACCATCACCGTCACCGGCATCAGCAAGGGCGCCGGCATGATTCGCCCGAACATGGCGACCATGCTCGGTTACATTGCCACTGACGCCAAAGTTTCCCGCGACGTGCTGCACAAACTGATGCTCGACGGCGCCAACAAGTCGTTCAACCGCATCACCATCGACGGCGACACTTCGACCAACGACTGCTGCATGCTGATCGCCACTGGCAAGGCCGCGCTGCCGGAAATCACCCGCGCTGAAGGCGAGCTGTTCGCCAAGTTGAAACAAGCGGTGTTCGAAGTGTGCATGGAGGTGGCGCAGGCCATCGTGCGTGACGGCGAAGGCGCGACCAAGTTTGTCACTGTTGAAGTGAATGGCGGCGGCAACCACCAGGAATGCCTGGACGTCGGTTATACCGTGGCGCACTCGCCGCTGATCAAGACTGCGCTGTTCGCCTCCGACCCGAACTGGGGGCGCATCCTCGCCGCCGTGGGCCGTGCCGGTGTGCCGGACCTGGACGTGAGCAAGATCGACGTGTTCCTCGGCGACGTGTGCATCGCCAGCCGTGGCGCCCGCGCCGCGACCTATACTGAAGCTCAGGGCTCGGCAGTGATGCAGCAGGAAGAAATCACCATCCGCATCGAACTGGGTCGCGGCGATTGCAGCGAAACCATCTGGACCACCGACCTGTCGCATGAATACGTGAAGATCAACGCGGAATACCGCACCTGATCCAGCCTGGGACCGAGTCGCCTGCATCGCCAGCAGGCTGGCTCCCACAGAGGTATGTGTCGTTCACACATCCACTGTAGGAGTGAGCCTGCTCGCGATAGCGCCAGTCCGGACACTACAAAATTAGAGTTTTCCCTCTGACGAAAAGGCGCCACACCATGTCTCTGCACCTGATCATCGGCGACAAACTGCTGTCCTCCTGGTCCCTGCGCGCGGCACTGGCGCTGGAGCTGACCGGCGCACCCTACAGCGAAGAACTGATCAAGCTCGGCAAACCCGACACCCGCGAGCGCCTGCTCAAGCATTCGCCGACCGGCAAGGTGCCACTGCTGCAAACCACTCGCGGCACCATCGCCGACTCTCTGGCCATCGCTGAATATCTCGCTGAGCAGTTCCCGTCCGAACAACTCTGGCCGAGCGATACCTTCGCCCGTGCCCAGGCGCGCTCGGCCTGCGCGCAGATGCACAGCGGGTTCTTCGCCATGCGCAACCACATGCCGTTCAACCTCAGCCAGGACGCACCGCTGAACCCGGTGCCGCCAGAGGTGAAGGTCGATATCGAACGCATGCTCGCGCTCTGGGCTGAATGCCGCGCGGCAGCCACGGAAGAGGGGCCGTACCTGTTCGGTCGCGTCAGCCTCGCCGATGCCTTTTTCGCGCCAATCGCTGTGCGCTTGCGCACCTATCAGGTGAAGCTACCGGCAGTTGACGAAGCTTATGTTGAAACCGTCTACCGATGGCCCGCGTTCAAGGTGTGGCAAAAGGCTGGACTGGAGGAATTGAACCCGTGAAACGCGTCCACGTCGCCGCTGCCGTCATTCGTGATGGCGCCGGCAAAATCCTTATCGCCCGCCGCGCTGATACCCAGCATCAGGGCGGGCTGTGGGAGTTCCCCGGGGGCAAGGTCGAGGCCGGCGAGTCAGTCGAATCGGCACTGGCTCGCGAGCTTGAGGAAGAGCTGGGCATCGTCGTGGGCGCTGCCCGCCCACTGATCAAGGTTCGCCACGATTACCCGGACAAACAGGTATTGCTGGATGTCTGGGAAGTGTCGGCGTTCAGCGGCGAACCCCATGGTGCTGAAGGCCAGCCACTGGCCTGGGTCAGCGCCAGAGAGCTGATCAACTATGAATTCCCGGCGGCTAACCAGCCAATCGTCGCGGCGGCGCGTTTGCCTGCCGAATACCTGATCACCCCGGAAGATCTCGAAGGCCCGGCGTTGTTGCGCGGCATCCAGAAGGCGATTGCCGGCGGGATCAAACTGATCCAGCTGCGTGCACCGAATGGCTACGACCCGAAATACCGCGATCTGGCGGTGGATGCCGTAGGTCTGTGCGCGGGCAAGGCGCAGTTGATGATCAAGGGGCCGTTCGAGTGGCTCGGCGATTTCCCTTCTGCCGGTTGGCACATCACTTCTGCGCAACTGCGTAAATATGCAGCTGCGGGGCGTCCGTTGCCAGCAGAGCGCTGGCTCGGGGCGTCGTGCCATAACGCTGAAGAGCTGGCGCTGGCGGAGCAGATGGGCGTCGACTTCGTCACCCTGTCGCCGGTGCAACCGACGCTGACGCACCCGGATGCGCAGCCATTGGGTTGGGAGCAGGCTGCGGCGTTGATTGAAGGCTTCAGCAAGCCGGTGTTTTTGTTGGGCGGGGTTGGCCCGGCGGAGCGCGAGAAGGCTTGGGGTGTCGGGGCTCAGGGTGTGGCGGGGATTCGGGCATTCTGGCCTGATCCAGTGTAAGGGCTACCGGCCTCTTCGCGAGCAGGCTCGCTCCCACAGTGGATTGCATTTCTCCAGTCAGAATGCAGACAAATGTGGGAGCGAGCCTGCTCGCGAAGGCGCCCTGAAAGACGCTACCTTCCTCCACATTTTGCCGCCGGCTGCCACAAAATCTCCGCCACCCCCTGCCGCCGCGCAATCAACCGCGCCACCACAAACAGCAAATCCGACAGCCGATTGATATACGCCAGGCCAACCCCGGCCAATGGCTCAACCGAGTTCAAATGCTGACACCGCCGCTCGGCGCTGCGTGCCAGGCTGCGGCAGACATGCGCTTGCGCAATCAACATCGAGCCACCCGGCAAGATGAAGTTTTCCAGCGGCCCCAGCTCTTCATTCCACACATCGATCGCCGCTTCCAGCCGCTGGATTTCAGCCTCGTTCAACGCCTGATACGCCGGCATCGCCAGTTCGCCACCGAGGTCGAACAGGCGATGCTGACAAGGCGCCAACACTTCGATGATTTCATTCAGTCCCGGATGCACTTCGCGCTCGGCGAGCAAACCGGCCAGCAGGACGCCGACCTGACTGTTCAGCGTATCGATCTCGCCAATCGCCTCGATGCGCGGGTGATCCTTGGGTACACGACGGCCGTCACCGAGGCCGGTCTCGCCTTTGTCGCCGGTGCGGGTGTAGATCTTCGACAAGCGAAAGCCCATGGTTTACCTCGGTAGTGAATTGGTTTCGGTGGTCAACGGCGCCGGTTGCACCAGCGGCAGACGCAGGGTAAAGCAAGTGCCCTGGCCGGGCGCCGACTGCACTTCCATCTGGCCTTTGTGGTTGTTGGTGATGATGAAGTACGACACCGACAGGCCCAGGCCAGTGCCCTGGCCGATTTCCTTGGTGGTGAAGAACGGTTCGAAGGTGCGTTTGCGCACGTTTTCGCTCATGCCGATGCCATTGTCCTCGACCTGAATCTCGGCCCACGGCGGATTTAGTCGGGTGCGCAAAATGATCCGTCCCGGTTCGCTGTCGTCTTCGCGCTGATGAATCGCCTGGGCGGCATTTTTCAGCAGATTGAGCAGCACCTGTTCCAGCTCGTTGGCGGTGCCCGGAACCGGCCCCAGTGCCGGATCGAACTGGCGGATGATCGCTTGACCCTTGAAGTCGAAACCAATCGCCAGATCGAAGTCGTTGCCAGCGATTTCCACCGCCTGATCGATCAGCGCCGGTAGATCGCACGGCGCCATCTGCCGGGTGCTGCGACGGCTGAAGCTGAGCATGTGCGTGACGATCTTCGCCGCGCGGGCGCCCGCCTGTTGAATGCCATCGAGCAATTGCGGGACTTCGCGGCCCTGCAGGTAACGGTTGACCGCATCCAGCTCAATGCCCAGTTGTTCGGCGGTCTCGATGTTCTTCGGCAGATCCGCCGACAGCCGCCTACGGATGTTCTGCACGTTGTGCAGGATCGCGCCGAGCGGGTTGTTGATTTCATGAGCCATGCCGGCCGCAAGGCCACCCACCGAGAGCATCTTCTCCGACTGCACCATCATTTCCTCCAGCGACAGGCGCTGGGTGATGTCGTCGATACGGATCACCACGCCACGCCCGGCACCGCCCATCAGCGGATAAAACGTCAGTGCGTAATGCTTCGGTTCATCGTCCTTGAACCAGGTCACCCGATCGACTTTGGCCACGGTGTGCTGCTCGACGGTGGCCTTGAGCTGCGGCAAAAAAGGCTTGAGCGGTTCGAAGGCGAGGAAGATCGGCTGGTTCAGTGCCTCGTCCAGACGCGTGCCGGACAGGGCGCTGGCTTCCTGGTTCCACTGGGTCACATAGAGCTGCTCATCGAGAGCGATCAGCGCCGAAGGCATCGAGTCGATGATGCTGTTGAGGTAATTCTGAAAGCCGGTGAGTTTCTTCTCGATCTTGCTGCGCACCTGGACTTCCAGCTCCAGTTTGCGATTGGTGTGGCGGGTTTCCTCGGCCAGCCCCTGCGCCTGATCGTAAGCGGCCTGCGAGTCGTCGCGGGCACGTTTGAGCTGCTGCTCGCGGGCTTCGATGCGCGAGAGCATGGTGTTGAACGCCTCGGCCAGACTGCCGATTTCGTCGTGATTGCCGCGTGCAGCGCGCAGGGCGTAGTTCTCTTCGCGGGTGACCTGCCGCGACAGCTCCTCGAGCTGATGAATGGGGCGGGTGATCAAGCGCTTGATCTGCCGCGCAATCACCAGCCACAACAATACGCTGAAGATCAGGATGCCGAGGCTGGCGGTCAGGGTTCCGGTATAGAACGCCATGGGCAGTTCGCTGCTGGCCACCAGCAACAGATGCCCCGGCGCAGCACCGGGGCGCGGCAGTGTGATCAGTTGATTGCTGCGAAACTCGGTGAGTTGCCAGGCTTCGACATGGCGATAGCGCTCGGGCAGGCTGAGCTTTTCGCCGCGCTGCACCTGCGCCAGACGTTCGCCCTTGCCGTCGTAAAGGGCGGCGGCACGCAACGGCGAATAACTGTCGAGTTCCTTGAGCAGGCGCTCGGCGCTGCGCGGCGACTCCAGCGCGTCGCTGACCAGACTCGGATTGGCGATCAGCCGGCCGATGGTCTGCAGGGCCTGTGGCGCCATGCTTTCCTGGGAAATGTAGTAGGCGGCGCTGATGAAGGTCAGGTTGGCGACCAGCAGAACCGTGGTCAACAACACCAGCAGGGCGGCCAGCAGTTTCTGGCCGACCGGCAGGTTTTCGAGGCGCTGGCGCAATGGCATCAGGTTTATCGCAGCAGGGGAACAAGCCATCAGCCTAGCGGCTGCTCAGTCGCTGGGCAATCCACGCTTGTGCAGATGCGCGACCAGACGTTGCTGCAACTGGTGCAGGTGCGGCAGGTTCAACTGATGGCGCTCAGCGATTTTGCAGGCGTGGCCCAACAGATAGCTGATTTCGGTGCGGCGCTGATTGGCGACGTCCTGATGCATCGAAGAGTAATTGGCGGCGGTGGCGTGGATCACCCGCTCGACCTCCGCTTGCAGATTGTCCGCCGCTGCCGGCTGACCACAGCGTTCGAGCAGTTCAGTCAGTTCGGCGCAGAGCGTGGCGACTTCGCAGTGATGCGCTGTCAGCCCGCCGTTACGGCAGTCGTGGAGCACGGTCAGCGGGTTGATCGCGCAGTTCAGCGCCAGTTTGCGCCACAGGCGAGTGAGGATGTCGGGACTCCATTCATGGGGAATGTTTGCCGCTTGCAGATCGTCGAGCCAGACCGGCGCCAGCGGATTGCCGATATCGCCCAGCCAGTTGAAACCGTGGCCGGCGAACACCACCCGCCAATCGCCGTCGCGAAATGCGCCCTCGGTGCTGGATGCGCTGATGCAGCGCGCTTGCGGCACCCGCGCGGCCACGGCGTCCTGACTGCCCAGACCGTTTTGCAGGAGGATCAGTTCGGCATCCGAAGCGAGGCGTGAAGCGAGGCGGGCGACGGCCTCTTCGGCGTCATAGGCTTTGCACGCGACCAGCAGACGTCGAATCGGCTCGGGGCTGTCCGGGGTTTCGCCGGGAACTGCGTAGGTATGAGCTTGTCCGTTTTCTACCAGGGTTAATCCACCTGCCACCGCATAGCTTCGCAAGCGCGCCGCGTCACGGAGGATCAGCCGCACGGGCAAGCCGGCCCGGGCCAGCCGTGTCGCCCAGAGTGTGCCGAGACTGCCGGCGCCCAGTACATGCCAGATGGTCGACATCAGTTTTTTGCTCGATTGCTTGCAGGCATGTGCGGCTCGCCGTATCGGTAGGAAAAGACCCGTTATAATGAGCCCGATTTTAACCGCAAGCCAAGCGCGCTCCATCCACATCGAGCGCGCCTTTTTATTGGAGAGATTACATGCCGTCGTTCGACGTGGTATCCGAACTGGACAAACACGAACTCACCAACGCGGTCGAGAACGCCGTGAAGGAACTCGATCGTCGTTATGACCTGAAAGGCAAGGGCAGCTTCGAGTTCAAGGAAAAGGACCTCACCGTCAGCCTGACTGCCGAGGCCGGATTCCAGCTCGAAGCGATGATCGAAATCCTCAAGCTAGCGCTGACCAAGCGCAAGATCGACGTGCAGTGCCTTGAGGTCAAGGACGCTTACGCCTCTGGCAAGCTGATGAAGCAGGACGCCATCCTCAAGGAAGGCATCGACAAGGAACTGGCGAAGAAGATCGTCGGCCACATCAAGGACGCCAAGCTCAAGGTCCAGGCCGCCATTCAGGGCGAGCAGGTGCGTGTCACCGGCAAGAAGCGCGACGACCTGCAGGAAGCCATCGCGGCCCTGCGTGCCAAGGAATTCGGCATGCCGCTGCAGTTCAACAACTTCCGCGACTAAGCTTGTTTTGTGACTGTGTGGGAGCGAGCCTGCTCGCGAATGCAATGTGTCAGTCAATTTATTGCTGAATGACACAGCGCTTTCGCGAGCAGGCTCGCTCCCACATTTTTTTGTTTACACCCCGGGAAGCCGGAAATCAGGAGATAGAACATGGATTTGAATGCTGAAGTGGACCACCTGGTCAAGGCGTCCCAGGCGTGGATCCCGATGATCATGGAATACGGCAGCCGCGTACTGCTGGCAGTGATTACCCTGGCCATCGGCTGGTGGCTGATCAACAAGGTCACGCAAAAACTCGGCGGTCTGCTGGCCCTGCGCAATGCCGACCTGGCGCTGCAAGGCTTTATCAGCAGCCTGGCCAACATCATTCTCAAGGTGCTGCTGATTGTCAGCGTCGCGTCGATGATCGGCGTCGAAACCACCTCGTTCGTCGCGGCCATCGGTGCTGCCGGTCTGGCGATCGGTCTGGCCCTGCAAGGCAGCCTGGCGAACTTCGCTGGCGGCGTGCTGATTCTGCTGTTCCGCCCGTTCCGCATCGGTGACTGGATCGAAGCCCAAGGCGTAGCGGGTACCGTCGACAGCATCCAGATTTTCCACACCGTGCTGCGCACCGGCGACAACAAGACGATCATCGTGCCCAACGGTAATCTGTCGAACGGCATCATCACCAACACCAACCGTCAGCCAACCCGCAAAGTCGTGTTCGATGTGGGCGTGGATTACGAGGCAGATCTGCAGAAGGCCCGTCAGGTGTTGCTGGATCTGGCCAAGGATGCCCGCGTCATGCAGGACCCGGAGCCACAAGCCGTGATCTCGACACTGGGCGACAGTTCGATCACGGTTTCCCTGCGTGTCTGGGTTAAAACTGCAGATTATTGGGATGTGATGTTCATGTTTAATGAACAGGCGCGAGACCGTTTGAAGGCTGCCGGTATTGATATTCCATTTCCGCAGCGAGTTATACGCGTTGTTCAGGAATCGGCGACACAATGATAGGTTGCTAGCTAAGTAATCGCTTTGGTAGCCAGACTCTTAATCAAGTGACAGGCAATAAAAAGGCCCATCGGAAGATGGGCCTTTTTTTATGCTTTGAAACTAACCACTGACGATTACAAGATGTTCAGCGGGTACTCGGTGATCAGGCGGAACTCTTTGACATCGCCTTCACCTTCGTCAGCGTTGGCAACGTGCCAGGCTTGACGAATGCGGAAGGAAAGATCTTTGGCCGGGCCGCTCTGAACAACGTACTTGGCTTCAAAGTTGGTTTCGTGGTGTTTGCCATCTTCACCATACAGACCGGCGTATGCGCTGCCTGCCGGAGTGTTGGTACCGTCAATGTCCCAACCTTTGACGTAACGAACCATGAAGCTAAGGCCCGGAACACCGTACTCGGCCATTTTCAGGTCATAACGAGCCTGGATGGATTTCTCGCCAGGAGCGTTGAAGTCGGAGTACTGGATCGAGTTGGCGAGGAAGATCGAGTCGCCGCCACGGTTGTTCTTGCCCACACCGATGTAGTCGAACGGGGTATCGCCGTTGACCTTCTGGAAGCCCAGGGTGAAGGTGTGTGCCTTCAGGAACGACAGCGCGGTTGCCAGCGAGAATGCGGTGTTGCTGATGTCGCCCGCTTCAGCGCTGCCGGTGTCAGTGGTGCGGTAAATGTTGAAGTCGGTGTTCAGCGAAGTATCACCACCGAACGGGGTGGTGAGGTTCACGTTGGCGTAGTACTGGTTCCAGATGTCTTCCAGCTTGGCGCCGTACAGCGATGCACTGAGGTTGTCAGTGATCGAGTACTTGCCGCCGAAGTAGTCGATGTTGTTCGCTTCAACACCAGCGTAGGTAGCGTAGAGGCCGCCATCGCGGGCGTTCTTGTCCTGGCTGGAGCCGGAGTAGAAGTGGCCGGCTTCGAGATCAAGATCTTTCACTTCGCTGCTCTGCAACTGGAAGCCAGTGGCAGTTTGCGGAAGGATACGGGAACCGCCGACTGCGAACACTGGAGAGGTGCTTGGCTGCATGTCGCCGAATTTCAGTTCGGTCTTGGAGACACGGAACTTGATGGAAGCGCCTGCCTTGCCCTGACTGTCGTTGACGTCGCGAGCATAGCCGTTGGCCTTGACGGTATCGCTACGGCTCATGTTGCCAGTACCGGAAGTACCGTCACCGCCATCCAGTTTCAGCGCCAGATAGCCGTATGCATCAATACCTACACCCACGGTGCCTTGGGTATAACCGGAGGTGAAGTTGCCGAGGAAGCCCTGGGTCCAGTCTTTCTGGTCGCGGCCACCGTTCTTGTTGTCGCGGTTGAAGTAGTAGTTCTTCAACGTCTCGGTGAGTTTCGCGTCTTCAACGAAACCTTTGGCTTCTGCCTGGTCACTAACAAACGGGGCGGCCGTAGCCAACTGCGAACTGGCTGCTGCTGCAACTGCCAGTGCGATCATGCTCCACTTCATCACGCGCATCGTGATTTGCTCCTTTGGTTTTAGAAGAGTACTGCCGTCCCACCTGTTTTATTATCTGGGCGGCTCTTTCTTTTTGTGTCGGCGCAAACTTATATCACGCCGACAATGTTGGCGATACTTGCGAAACCAACCTTTCAGCTTCTTTACGGCGTTGTCGCAAAAGGAGCGCTGGATGTCGCAAATTCACAGTACCGATGCAGCCGGACTGACAACTTTATCGCTGTTTCCGGACCTTTTTGCACCGCTAAAAAAGAGTCCCTGGCAAAACACTTGAATCTCCATCGGGCAATCCTGCCACTGTTTTTATTGGCTTCAGGCGACCACTTCCAGTGGTGCGCTTATAGTCCATACGGTTACGAATGCAACAAGCGTGCACAAACCGCAAATTCGGTGCGGTTATTTTTCCCGGCAACGGCCGCATATGTGAAAACCTTGTGAAAACGGGGCCTCCGGCCTGTTTTGTCGCAGGCTTGACCAGATTCTGCCAATGGTGTTGCAACGCACCAAAGATGCGCCGGACAACCAAAAACGTTACCGGTTCACCCCGCAGTGAGTATTTGGCGGATGCCCGACCCAGTGAGCGTAGACGTTGTGTGCTGTTTTGGTGCAAAAAATTCACGGGCGAGCCTGAAATGTTCTCGTGAAGGGAAGCGCAGACTGCCACGATCAAGGATTTCCACAGCGTTCTTCGAGTCGAGACTCATGTTGAGGGTCCTGTTGGTGCGCGGCGCAGATAAATGATTCATGTCGGAGCGTCTGGCGATTTACTGGCGGGGGCAGCGTGAAGCCCGCTGCATTCGCAGGTATGCTGCGTCCTGTCGCTTGGTGCGCCGCCGTCAGGGCCGGCCTCCGAGCTGAGTTAAAGGACCAGCCGGGAGTACGTACTGTGTTTGCTTTGGATTCACGACTTCAACAGGACACGCTGGTGATCGGCGACTTCCCGCTTTGCCGGCTGTTGCTGTCCAACGACAGTAATTACCCGTGGTTCATCCTGGTGCCTCGCCGCGAAGATATCAGCGAGTTGTTTCAGTTGGATGTCGCCGACCAGCAGCAGCTCTGGCGGGAAACCACCACGCTTGCGGAGTTGCTCAAGGACTCGTTCGACGCCGATAAGCTGAACGTGGCAACCCTGGGTAACGTAGTCAGTCAATTACACATGCATGTCATCGTGCGCAAACGCGACGATGCCGCCTGGCCAGCCCCGGTCTGGGGCAAGCATCCGGCCAAGCCGTACAGTGCGGAACAGGTGGCGACGATCCGCGAGCGCCTGCGCCTGGTGCTGACTGAAGAATTCACTTTTGTGGAGGGCTGAGTCATGAGCCTTGAAGAACGCGTTACCGACCTGGAAAGCCGTCTGGCCTTTCAGGATGACACCATACAGGCCTTGAACGATGTGCTGGTGGCCCAGCAGAGAGTCATCGAGCGCCTGCAATTGCAGATGGAAGCGCTGATCAAGCGTCACGAAGAAATGGTCGGGCAGTTCGGTGCTTTTGAAGAAGATGCACCGCCGCCGCATTATTGAGCCATTCGCCAGGCATAAAAAAACCGCGAGCAGCCTAGGCTGCGCGCGGTTTTTTGCTTTGGATCAGCGACGCGGCAGAGCCGCGATCACGTCTTCGGCTTGCAGGCCTTTGTCACGGTTCATCACCGAGAACTCCACGCGCTGGCCTTCGACCAGGACACGGTGGCCTTCGCCACGAATGGCGCGAAAATGCACGAAAATATCATCACCGGAATCCCGGGAGATGAAACCGAAACCCTTGGAAGTGTTGAACCACTTCACGGTGCCGGTATCGCGATTGCTCATGTCATAGGTAGTCGGCGCGGCGGCTGGTGACGATTTGTAGAAGCTGACGGCCAGGTGCAGCAGCACGGCAACCACCGCAATCGCCAGGCTGAACAACACGGCCGGCTGGCCAGCGATGACCGGCATCGGTGCGATCAGCGTCAGGGTTTGCAGGACGACGGTCAGCACCAGCAGGGCGCTGACCAGGTTTTGCAGATGCTGGCGCGGGCCTTTGTTCCAGTAGGGAATCACTGGAGCGATGACTAGGTTCAGCAGGCCGAAAAAGGCCAGGTAAAGTGCATCGGGCTGTTGCAGGTAAGGAACGGCTTCGGCTTTCAGGCTGGGTATGAACGACAGCAGCAAGGCTGCTGCGCCCATTAGCAGGTGGACGATTTTCAACATTTTGATTGGCTCACGTTATGACGGCTCACAAGGAAGAGCTGAAGGCGCACGGTTCGCTTCAGGACAAAATAAGAGGCGGTGGACACGTACACTGATCAGCCTATGCGCAACACCCCGGAAAATGGGGGATGGCGACACACTGCCTATTTAACAGCAAAGCCTGCGGCTACTCAAATCAGCCCGGCCAGCGGCACGGAAACGGTCGATTTGTCGCAGTCCGATCACCGATTCATAGCTGCGAGCCAGCGCTTGCCTTGCTAAAGTGGGGCTGAACCTGCTGGATGAATTCAATCACTGTTAGGGGGTAAGCATGGCAATTGATATCGGTATCAGTGAAGAAGACCGCAAATCCATCGTCGAAGGCCTGTCGCGACTGCTGTCGGACACCTACGTGCTGTATCTGAAAACCCACAACTTTCACTGGAACGTCACCGGCCCGATGTTCCGCACGCTGCATCTGATGTTCGAAGAGCAATACAACGAACTGGCGCTGGCCGTCGATTCGATCGCCGAGCGTATTCGTGCGTTGGGCTTCCCGGCGCCAGGTGCCTACGCCACCTATGCACGTCTTTCTTCTATTAAAGAGGAGGTCGGGGTGCCGAGTGCCGAAGATATGATCAAGCAATTGGTCGACGGCCAGGAAGCGGTGACCCGCACCGCGCGCGGTATCTTTCCGCTGCTGGACAAGGTCAGCGACGAACCGACCGCCGATCTGCTGACCCAGCGCATGCAAGTGCATGAGAAAACCGCGTGGATGCTGCGCGCGCTGCTCGAGCAATGAGCCGGCTGCTGCGGACGGCTTAGAGTCGTCCGCACGCTGTCCAGACTCTTACCGTTGTCGTTGGCTTATCCTACGAGGCTGGTCAACAAGTCGTATGGCGATAACTTTGTCACTGGGTTTTTATGAGGGCGCAGGATGTTGCCTTATAAATCAGCAGTCATGGCAAAGGAGTGTCAACGCTATGGTAGAAGGAGACGGGCGAAACGACAGGATGTCGGCTTCGCGGCACGCTATAAAGGTCGATCCGTTCGTCAGCGGATTTGACATGAATCTGATCCGGCCCTTGTCCCGATCAATACGCCTCAACGGTTTTGCGACCTGCCTGCGACTCGAGCAGGTCTACTGGAACATTCTCGGCGGCATGGCCGAGGACAATCATTGTTCGATCAGCACACTGTTATCCCACGTCGATCGTGAAGTGCATCTGCGTCACGGCGGGGTGAAGAATTTCAGTGCGCTGGTACGGGTAGTTTGCGTCATGAACGGGATCAAAAACCCCGCACCCGCCGTTTCGCGCTGAAACGGAGGTTGCAACGAGGTTGCGGGCTGTGCAGTGTTACGGCTGCACAGCCTGCATTTAATCGATATAATCCCGCGCTTTCGCCGCAAGCCTTGCGCGCGGCAGCAATCTGATCGCCGAGACACCCCCATGCCAATGTACGATTACCAATGTGCTTCCTGTGGTCATCAGTTGGAAGCCATTCAGAAGATCAGCGACGCGCCGTTGATCGACTGCCCTGCCTGCCAGGCGCCCGAACTGAAGAAACAGCTGTCCATGCCGGGTTTTCGCCTCAGCGGCAACGGTTGGTACGAGACCGATTTCAAGACCGGAGCCAAGAAGAATCTGGCCGGTGGCGACAAAGCTGACTAGGGTTCAAGCCCTGAACGAACGACACGCGTGAGTTTCCGCCTTGCTTGAAGGCAGCGGGATCTCCACCGAATTTCGAATTACGAGAAGCGAACCACACCATGATGCGCAGCCACTATTGCGGCCAACTGAACGAAAGCCTGGAAGGTCAGGAAATTACCCTTTGCGGATGGGTTCACCGTCGCCGCGACCACGGCGGGGTGATTTTCCTCGATATCCGTGATCGTGACGGTCTGGCCCAGGTGGTGTTCGATCCGGATCGCGCCGAGAGCTTCGCCGCCGCCGATCGCGTGCGCAGCGAATACGTCGTGAAGATCACCGGCAAGGTGCGCTTGCGTCCGGCCGGTGCGACCAACGCCAACATGGCTTCGGGCATGATCGAAGTGCTGGGTTATGAGCTTGAGGTGCTGAACGAGTCGGAAACCCCGCCGTTCCCGCTCAACGAGTTCTCCGATGTCGGCGAAGAAACCCGTCTGCGCTACCGCTTCCTCGACCTGCGTCGCCCGGAAATGGCCGAGAAGCTGCGTCTGCGTTCGCGCATGACCACCAGCATCCGCCGCTTCCTCGACGAGAACGGCTTCCTCGACGTCGAAACGCCAATCCTGACCCGTGCCACCCCAGAAGGTGCGCGTGACTATTTGGTGCCGAGTCGTACCCATGCCGGTTCGTTCTTCGCCCTGCCGCAATCGCCGCAGCTGTTCAAGCAACTGCTGATGGTCGCCGGCTTCGACCGTTACTACCAGATCGCCAAGTGCTTCCGTGACGAAGACCTGCGTGCCGACCGTCAGCCGGAATTCACCCAGATCGACATCGAGACCAGCTTCCTCGATGAAAAAGAGATCATGGGCCTGACCGAGCAGATGATCCGCAACCTGTTCAAGGAAGTGCTGAATCTGGAATTCGGCGAATTCCCGCACATGACCTTCGAAGAAGCCATGCGCCGCTACGGTTCGGACAAGCCGGACCTGCGTATTCCGCTGGAACTGGTCGACGTTGCCGACCAGCTCAAGGAAGTTGAATTCAAGGTGTTCAGCGGCCCGGCCAACGATCCCAAGTGCCGTATCGCCGCACTGCGCGTTCCAGGCGGGGCGAGCATGCCGCGCAAGCAGATCGACGATTACACCAAGTTCGTCGGCATCTACGGTGCCAAGGGCCTGGCGTACATCAAGGTCAACGAGCGTGCTGCCGGTGTTGAAGGTCTGCAATCGCCGATCGTGAAGAACATTCCTGAAGACAAGCTCAACGTGATCCTCGATCGCGTCGGCGCAGTCGACGGCGACATCGTGTTCTTCGGTGCCGACAAGGCCAAGATCGTCAGCGAAGCCCTGGGCGCGCTGCGTATCAAGCTCGGTCACGACCTCAAGCTGCTGACCTGCGAGTGGGCGCCAATGTGGGTCGTCGACTTCCCGATGTTCGAAGAGAACGACGACGGCAGCTTCTCCGCGCTGCACCACCCGTTCACCGCACCGAAGTGCACCCCGCAGGAACTCGAAGCCAACCCGGCCGCCGCACTGTCCCGTGCGTACGACATGGTGTTGAACGGCACCGAGCTGGGCGGCGGTTCGATCCGTATCCACCGCAAGGAAATGCAGCAAGCGGTATTCCGCCTGCTGGGCATCAATGAAGCGGAGCAGGAAGAGAAGTTCGGCTTCCTGCTTGACGCGCTGAAGTACGGTGCACCGCCGCACGGTGGTCTGGCCTTCGGTCTGGACCGTCTGGTGATGCTGATGACCGGCGCCCAGTCGATCCGTGAAGTGATCGCCTTCCCGAAAACCCAGAGTGCTGCCGACGTGATGACGCAGGCTCCTGGCGTGGTCGATGCCAAGGCATTGCGCGAGCTGCACATTCGCCTGCGCGAAACGCCAAAGGCTGAGTAAGACGGGCCTGAAGGCGCATCTTCGGATGCGCCTTTTTTCTTTCTCAGGTCGAATTTTTCAATTGCCGGCCGCTGCCTCGGCAGGGCGGGCAAGGTTTCAAAGAGCATTCGGAGCAAGTTATGGCAGGTCATTCCAAGTGGGCAAACATCAAGCACCGCAAAGAACGTCAGGATGCCAAGAGGGGCAAGATCTTCACCAAGTGGATCCGTGAACTGACCGTTGCCGCCCGTCAGGGTGGCGGTGATCCGGGTTCCAACCCGCGTTTGCGTCTGGCCCTGGACAAGGCGTTGAGCGCCAACATGAGCCGCGACATCATCGACCGCGCCGTCGCGCGCGGTGCCGGTGCCACCGAAGCGGACAATGTTGAAGAACTGACCTACGAAGGCTACGGCCCGGGCGGCGTGGCGGTGATGGTCGAGTGCATGACCGACAATCGCAACCGCACCGCCGCAGCGGTGCGTCACGCGTTCAGCAAGTGTGGCGGCAACCTCGGCACCGATGGCTCGGTGGCGTATCTGTTCGAGCGCAAGGGCCAGATCAGCTTCGCCCCAGGCGTCGATGAAGACGCACTGACCGAAGCAGCGCTGGAGGCCGACGCCGATGACGTGGTCACTCACGAAGACGGTTCGATCGACGTGTTCACCTCGTTCACCGGTTTCTATGCGGTGCGCAACGCGCTGGAAGCGGCCGGGTTCAAGGGCGACGACGCGGAAATCGTCATGCAGCCCACCACCAGCGCCGAGCTGGATCTGGAAGGCGCCGAAAAGGTGCTCAAGCTGATCGACATGCTCGAGGATCTGGATGACGTGCAGAACGTCTATTCCAACGCGGATATCCCGGAAGACGTGGCTGCTCAGCTAGGCTGATGTAAATAGAAAGGTCGCAGTTTTTTGCTGGCTCTACACTTCCCCTGTAGGAGCTGCCGAAGGCTGCGATCTTTTGATCTTTTAAAAACACAAAGATCGCAGCCTTCGGCAGCTCCTACATGTACCCTCAGCTTCCGCATTATTTTCTGCAGGCGTTATGACTCTAATTCTTGGTATCGACCCCGGTTCGCGCATCACCGGTTACGGGATCGTTCGCGATACCGGGCGGGGCGGCTGCATCTATGTGGCCTCGGGCTGCATTCGCACCGGATCCGGCGAGCTGCATGAGCGTCTGCAAATCGTCTATCGCGGCGTGCGCGAGATCATCAAGACCTACGGCCCGGTGACCATGGGCATCGAAAAGGTGTTCATGGCGAAAAATGCCGACTCGGCGCTGAAGCTCGGTCAGGCGCGCGGCGCGGCGATTGTCGCCGGCGCCGAAGAGTGTCTGGAAATCGCCGAATACACCGCGACTCAGGTCAAGCAGGCTGTGGTCGGCACGGGTGCGGCCAATAAAGAGCAGGTGCAGATGATGGTCATGCACATGCTCAAATTGACCAGCAAGCCGCAAATCGACGCCTCCGACGCCCTGGCGATCGCCATCTGCCATGCGCATACACGCTCAAGCCTGCTCCCCCATGGTCTGGGAACCGCACGCAGTCGTGGCGGGCGCCTGCGTCTCTGATAGCATCAGCATCAATTTTCCTGAAGGTGGCTTTTCGGTGCCTGTGTTGCCGGCGCGCAAGCCCCCTTCAATCGTCGCCAGCCCACGGCTGGCCAGCGCTCAAGGATTCAAAACGTGATTGGACGCTTGCGCGGCACCCTGGCTGAGAAACAGCCGCCGCACCTGATTCTCGATGTAAACGGCCTCGGCTATGAGGTGGAAGTGCCGATGACCACCCTTTATCGCCTGCCGTCGGTCGGTGAACCGCTGACCCTGCATACCCATTTGGTCGTACGCGAAGATGCGCAATTGCTCTATGGTTTCGCCGGCAAACGTGAGCGAGACTTCTTTCGTGAGCTGATCCGTCTCAACGGGGTCGGGCCGAAACTGGCGCTGGCACTGATGTCGAGCCTGGAAGTCGATGAACTGGTGCGTTGCGTGCAGTCTCAGGACACCTCGGCGCTGACCAAGGTGCCGGGGGTTGGCAAGAAGACCGCCGAGCGTTTGCTGGTCGAATTGAAAGACCGCTTCAAAGCCTGGGAAACTTCGCCGGCGATGTTCGCGCTGGTGCCGAATCAGCCGGACGGCCCGGCGCCGGTCAACAGCGCCGAGACCGATGCCGTCAGTGCGCTGATCTCCCTGGGCTACAAGCCGCAGGAAGCGAGCAAGGCGATTTCCGCGATCAAAGACAAGAACCTGAGCAGCGAAGACCTGATCCGCCGCGCTCTGAAGGGAATGATTTAAGTGATTGAAGCTGATCGTCTGATCGCCGCCGCGCACAGCCCGCGCGAGCGCGAAGAAGTCCAGGACCGGGCGATTCGTCCGGTCAGTCTGGCCGATTACATCGGCCAGCCGACCGTGCGCGAGCAGATGGAACTGTTCATCCAGGCTGCCCGAGGCCGTAGCGAATCCCTCGATCACACCTTGATCTTCGGCCCGCCGGGGCTGGGCAAAACCACGCTGGCGAACATCATTGCCCAGGAAATGGGCGTGTCGATCAAGAGCACCTCAGGCCCAGTGCTGGAGCGCCCGGGGGATCTGGCGGCGTTGCTGACCAATCTCGAGCCGCACGATGTGTTGTTCATCGACGAAATCCATCGTCTGTCGCCGATCGTTGAAGAAGTGCTGTATCCGGCGATGGAAGATTTCCAGCTCGACATCATGATCGGCGAAGGGCCGGCAGCGCGCTCGATCAAGCTGGATCTGCCGCCGTTCACTCTGGTCGGTGCGACCACCCGTGCGGGCATGCTGACCAACCCGTTGCGTGATCGCTTCGGTATCGTCCAGCGCCTGGAGTTCTACAGCACCGCCGACCTGGCAACGATCGTCAGTCGTTCGGCGGCGATTCTCGGTCTGCCGCTGGACCCGGAAGGCTCGTTCGAGATCGCCCGTCGCGCCCGTGGCACCCCGCGAATCGCCAACCGTTTGCTGCGACGGGTGCGCGACTTCGCCGAAGTCCGCGCCAAGGGCCATATCACCAAAGCCGTGGCGGATCTGGCGCTGAACCTGCTGGATGTCGACGAACACGGTTTCGATCATCAGGACCGGCGACTGCTGCTGACCATGATCGAGAAGTTTGATGGCGGTCCGGTCGGTATCGACAGTCTGGCGGCGGCGATCAGCGAAGAACGCCACACCATTGAAGACGTGCTCGAGCCGTATCTGATCCAGCAGGGCTACATCATGCGCACGCCACGGGGCAGGGTGGTAACGCGGCATGCCTATTTGCATTTCGGTTTGAATGTGCCGTCACGCATGGGCGAGATGCCCGTGGCAGACGAGTTTCTCGACGCCGTCGACGATTGATACACATTTGTTGGTGATTTATTCAGGGTTTGTACTGTCAGACGACGGTACTTTTGCGTTAAAGCTTTGAAACCACGAAAAACAGTTGTCTGGCCGGATTGGCAACCTGAGGAGTAAGCACTAGAGTATGCGCGCGCAAAACGGGCTTGAGCCGTTCGCACATCGTTGTCGCGTTTATTACGAGGACACCGATGCGGGCGGCATCGTGTATTACGTTAATTACCTCAAGTTTATGGAACGGGCTCGAACCGAACGGCTACGGGAACTGGGTTTTGCCCAATCGCAGCTGGCCGGAGAGGACCTGTTGTTCGTCGTGCATTCCAGCGAAGCGCGTTATCACGCGCCGGCGCGACTGGACGACGAACTGCTGGTAAGCGCTGATGTAATCGAATTGAACCGTGCCAGCCTGCGCTTCAGACAGCAGGTCAGGCGGGCCACGGATAATGTGCTGCTCTGCGAAGGGCAGTTTTTGGTGGCCTGCGTGCGCACCGACAGTTTGAAACCCCGGGCCCTTCCCGAAGACCTGCGTGCGGCCTTCGCCGACGCGGTCGGCCCGGGTACACACTCAAAGCAGGAGATAAAGCGTGGAAGCTAACGTCGTCGACCATTCCTCCATGTGGAGCCTGGTCAGCAATGCCAGCATCGTGGTGCAGTTGGTAATGTTGACCCTGGTGGCCGCATCGGTGACCTCATGGATCATGATCTTTCAGCGCAGCAACTTGCTGCGTGCCGGTCGACGCGCCCTGGAGAGCTTCGAAGAGCGCTTCTGGTCGGGTATCGATCTGTCCAAACTGTACCGTCAGGCCGGCAGCAATCCCGATCCGGATTCGGGCGTGGAGCAGATCTTCCGTGCCGGTTTCAAGGAATTCTCCCGTCTGCGTCAGCAGCCAGGTGTCGACCCGGAAGCAGTAATGGAAGGCGTGGCCCGTGCAATGCGCGTCGCCATCTCTCGTGAAGAAGAGAAACTCGAGCAGAGCCTGCCGTTCCTCGCCACCGTCGGTTCGGTCAGCCCGTATATCGGTCTGTTCGGTACCGTGTGGGGGATCATGAACTCCTTCCGTGGTCTGGCCAGCGCCCAGCAGGCGACCCTGGCCACCGTAGCTCCGGGTATCGCCGAAGCCCTGATCGCCACCGCGATCGGCCTGTTCGCCGCGATCCCGGCCGTTATCGCTTACAACCGTTTTGCTGCGCGCAGCGAGACCTTGCTGGGCCGTTACTACACCTTCGCCGATGAATTCCAGGCGATCCTGCACCGCAAAGTGCACACCAGCGAAGAATAAGCAGGTATTTCCCGATGGCTTTAATCGCTCGAGCTCGCAAAAAGCGCAAGCCGGTCGCCGAGATGAACGTGGTGCCCTACATCGACGTGATGTTGGTGCTGCTGGTCATCTTCATGGTGACCGCGCCGATGCTCAATCAGGGCGTGAAGGTTGATCTGCCCAAGGTTTCCAGCGAAGCCTTGCCGCAGGACAACAACACCCAGGTCCTGACCATTTCGATCAAGGCTGACAAGACCTACTACTGGAACCTTGGCAGCGAAGTCGACACCGAGAAGCAACAGGACAGGGCCATGACCCTGCCGCAAATGACCGACGCGGTGACCAAGATCATCCGCGCCGGCACCGAGGGCGGCAAACGCACCCAGGTGTTCATTCGTGGCGACAAGACTGTCGACTACGGCGCCGTCATGGGCGCCATGGGCGGGTTGCAGAAAGCCGGGGTCGGTAACGTTGGTCTGATTACCGAGGCCCCCTGATGCAGCAACAGCGAGAGCCGTCCGCCTCGGAAAGCTACTTCTGGCCTAGTGTTCTGGCAATTGTCCTGCACGTGCTGGTATTCGGCATGCTGTTCGTCAGTTTTGCCTTCACGCCCGAACTGCCGCCGGCCAAGCCGATCGTCCAGGCGACTCTGTACCAGCTGAAATCGAAAAGTCAGGCAACCACCCAGACCAATCAGAAGATTGCGGGTGAGGCGAAGAAATCCGCCGCGCGCCAGACCGAAGTCGAACAGATGGAACAGAAAAAGATCGAGCAGGAAGCGGTGAAGGCGGCGGAACAAAAGAAAGAGGAAGCGGCTCAAAAGGCCGAGGAAGCCAAGAAGGCCGACGAGGCGAAAAAAGCGGACGAAGCGAAAAAGGCTGATGAAGCCAAGAAAGCTGACGACGCGAAGAAAGCCGAAGCCAAAAAGGCCGAAGAGAAACAATTGGCTGATATAGCCAAGAAGAAGGCCGAAGACGAAGCGAAGAAGGCTGCTGAGGAAGAGGCGAAGAAAGCCGCTGCTGAAGAAGCCAAGAAAAAGATCGTCGAAGACGCGAAGAAGAAAGCCGCCGAAGACGCCAAGAAGAAAGCTGAAGCTGAAGAGGCGAAGAAGAAAGTCGCCGAAGAAGCGAAGAAGAAAGCTGCTGCCGATGCTGCGAAGAAAAAAGCGCAGGAAGCGGCACGCAAATCCGCCGAAGACAAAAAGGCTCAGGCCCTGGCAGATCTGCTTTCCGACACGCCGCAGCGCCAGCAGGCCTTGGCCGATGAGCAGGGTGACGAAGTCGCCGGCAGTTTCGATGACCTGATTCGCGCTCGCGCAGCAGAAGGCTGGGCTCGTCCTCCTTCGGCCCGCAAAGGCATGACAGTCGTGCTGCAAATCGGCATGTTGCCGGACGGTACGGTGACTTCGGTCAGCGTGGCCAAGTCCAGCGGTGACGGTCCGTTCGATGCCTCGGCAGTCGCGGCAGTGAAGAATATTGGACGTTTGACAGAAATGCAGGGAATGAAGCCGAGCGATTTCGCTCCGTATCGTTCATTCAAGATGACATTCACACCTGAGGATCTAGCCTTGTGAGAAACCTTCTTCGAGGAATGCTGGTCGTGATCTGCTGCATGGCAGGGATCGCGGCGGCAGATGAAAAGAACATTCTGGTCACCAGCGGCAGCGATCGGGCCACTCCGATCGCCGTCGTACCGTTCGGCATGCAGGGCGGCGCCGTGCTGCCTGATGACATGGCTGAAATCATTGGCAACGATTTGCGCAACTCGGGCTATTACTCGCCGATTCCGAAAGCCAACATGATCAGCCAGCCAAGCCAGCCGAGCGAAATCATCTTCCGTGACTGGAAGGCGGTGGGTGCTCAGTACATGATGGTCGGCAGCATCGCGCCAGCGGGCGGTCGCCTGCAGGTGCAGTGGGCACTGTTCAACGTTGCCACCGAACAGAAAGTGGCCGACGGCAGTGTTTCCGGCACTACTGACCAGATTCGCGACATGGCGCACTTCATCTCCGATCAGTCGTTCCAGAAGCTGACCGGTATCGAAGGTGCCTTCTCGACGCGTCTGCTGTACGTAACGGCTGAGCGTTTCTCCGAGAAGAACACGCGCTACACCCTGCAGCGTTCCGACTATGACGGCGCCCGCGCAGTGACCCTGCTGCAATCGCGTGAGCCGATCCTGTCGCCGCGTTTCGCCCCGGACGGCAAGCGTATCGCCTATGTGTCGTTCGAGCAGAAGCGTCCGCGCATCTTCATGCAGAACATCGACACCGGTCGCCGTGAGCAGATCACCAACTTCGAAGGCCTGAACGGTGCGCCAGCCTGGTCGCCGGATGGCAATCGCCTGGCATTCGTGCTGTCGAAAGACGGTAACCCGGACATCTACGTGATGAACCTTGGTTCGCGTCAGATCAGTCGCGTAACCAATGGCCAGGGCATCAATACCGAACCGTTCTGGGGCAAGGATGGCTCGACCATCTACTTCACCTCGGACCGTGGCGGCAAGCCGCAAATCTATAAAACCAGCGTCGGTGGCGGTGGTGCCGAGCGTGTGACGTTCGTGGGCAACTACAACGCCAACCCGAAACTGTCGGCTGATGAAAAGACTTTGGTGATGATCCATCGTCAGGATGGCTTCACCAATTTCAAGGTGGCAGCTCAGGATCTGCAGCGGGGTAGTGTAAAGATCCTCACTGATAGCACTCTGGACGAGTCACCTACTGTTGCGCCCAACGGCACCATGGTAATCTACGCCACCCGCCAACAGGGCCGGGGAGTCTTGATGCTCGTGTCCATTAATGGACGCGTGAGGCTCCCGCTTCCTACCGCTCAAGGCGAAGTCAGAGAACCGTCCTGGTCCCCTTACCTGAAGTGAGCGGGCGCTACACGTTTTACTTAACACACTGGGGTTCATTAGGAGTTTCACGATGGAAATGCTGAAGTTTGGTAAATTTGCTGCGCTGGCTCTGGCCATGGCTGTAGCTGTAGGTTGCTCGTCCAAAGGCGGCGACAACGCCGGCGAAGGCGCTGTTGATCCAAACGCTGGTTACGGCGCAAACACCGGTGCCGTTGACGGCTCCCTGAGCGAAGAAGCTGCTCTGCGCGCAATCACCACCTTCTACTTCGAATACGACAGCTCGGACCTGAAGCCAGAAGCCATGCGCGCTCTGGACGTTCACGCCAAAGACCTGAAAGCAAACGGCGCTCGCGTTGTTCTGGAAGGCAACACCGACGAACGTGGTACTCGTGAGTACAACATGGCACTGGGCGAGCGTCGTGCGAAAGCCGTTCAGCGCTACCTGGTACTGCAAGGTGTTTCCCCAGCTCAGCTGGAACTGGTTTCCTACGGCGAAGAGCGTCCAGTTGCTACCGGCAACGACGAGCAGTCCTGGGCCCAGAACCGTCGCGTCGAACTGCGTAAGTAATTCGATATGCGAACGTGCCGTCGTGCTGTAACTGTTCTGGCTCTCAGTCTCGCGCCGCTTGCGGCGTGGGCTGCGGTTCCTGTGGTCGATGACAACTCCGGTTATAACAATAGCGGGAGCAGTTATCCGCCTGCGGGTTACGGTACGAACGGCGCCTATGCCGGGGGAGCGGCTTCGGCCCCTGCCTCGGCACAAGGCATGCTGTTCAACCAATTGCAACAGATGCAGGATCAGATCTCGCGCCAACAGGGCGTGATCGAAGAACTGCAGAATCAGGTTGCGCGCATGAAGCAGGAATCCCTGGAGCGATACCAGGATCTTGATCGGCGCATAGGATCCGGCGTTGCACCAGCCGCGACTCCCGAGAATTCTTCTGCCGGCGGCGATGCAAGTGCTGCTGCCGGTGCTGCCGCAGGCGCGGGTGCTGCTGCGGCCGCCCAAGCCCCTGCTGCGGGTAGCGAACCGGCTGATCCGGCCAAGGAAAAGCTGTATTACGATGCCGCTTTCGACCTGATCAAAGCCAAGGATTTCGACAAGGCCAGCCAGGCCTTCGCCGCTTTCCTGCGCAAGTACCCCAACAGCCAGTACGCGGGCAACGCCCAATACTGGTTGGGCGAAGTGAACCTGGCCAAGGGTGATCTGCAAGGTGCAGGTCAGGCTTTTGCCAAGGTTTCGCAGTTGTATCCCAAGCACAACAAAGTGCCGGACTCACTGTACAAACTGGCTGACGTAGAACGCCGCCTCGGTCACACGGACAAGGTCAAAGGCATTCTGCAGCAGGTGGTGTCCCAGTATCCGGGCACTTCCGCCGCGCAGTTGGCCCAGCGTGATCTGCAGCGCATGTAAGCCTGTTTATCCGTGTTTTGAAGAAACCCGCGCTTGTCGCGGGTTTTTTCGTTAGAATTCACGCCCTTTTTCTGAAACACGCTTCTTGCGGTCTACGCGTTGGCGGGATTGCCTGAAGTGCCTGACGGAGGCGGACAGCCTGTTTAGCTGTTACGCCCGTGGCGACTATGCAAGACACATTGAGAATCACCGAAGTTTTCTACTCGTTGCAGGGGGAAACTCGGACTGCCGGGCTGCCCACGGTTTTCGTGCGCCTGACCGGTTGCCCGTTGCGTTGCCAATACTGCGACAGCGCTTATGCGTTCAGCGGTGGCACCGTCCGCAGCCTCGACGACATCCTTGAGCAAGTGGCCGGATACCGTCCGCGCTACGTCTGCGTCACCGGCGGTGAGCCGTTGGCCCAGCCAAACGCTATTCCTTTGCTTGAACGGTTGTGTGATGCCGGCTACGAGGTTTCGCTGGAAACCAGCGGCGCCCTCGACGTCTCGGCGGTGGATTCACGCGTCAGTCGCGTGGTTGATCTGAAAACGCCGGGCTCGAAAGAAGCTCATCGCAACCGTTACGAGAACATCGAACTGCTGACCCGCAACGATCAGGTGAAGTTTGTCATCTGCTCGCGGGAGGACTATGACTGGGCTGTCTCCAAGCTGATCCAGTACGGTCTCGACCAGCGTGCCGGCGAAGTGCTGTTTTCTCCAAGCCACCATGACCTCAATGCTCGCGAGCTGGCGGACTGGGTGGTGGCGGACAATCTGCCGGTACGCCTGCAATTGCAGCTGCATAAATATCTTTGGAACGACGAGCCGGGGCGCTGAGATGACTGAACAACTGAACACTACCGAAAAACGAGCGGTCATTCTGCTGTCCGGCGGCCTCGACTCGGCCACCGTCGTCGCGATGGCCCGCGCCGAAGGCTACGCCTGCTACACCATGAGCTTCGATTACGGCCAGCGTTCGCATGCCGAATTGCACGCCGCCGCCCGCGTCGCTCGCGATCTGGGCGTGGTCGAGCACAAGGTCATCGGCCTGAATCTCAACGGCATGGGCGGTTCGGCCCTGACCGACACCAGTATCGACATTCCGGAAGAGCTGGGTGAAGGCATTCCGGTGACTTACGTGCCGGCGCGCAACACCGTGTTCCTGTCGCTGGCTTTGGGTTGGGCAGAAGTGCTCGGCGCGCGCGACATCTTCATCGGCGTCAATGCAGTGGATTATTCCGGCTACCCGGATTGCCGTCCCGAGTTCATAGAGTCGTTCGAGCGCATGGCCAATCTGGCGACCAAGGCGGGCGTGGAAGGCAACGGCTTCCGCATTCAGGCACCGTTGCAGAATCTGAGCAAAGCGCAGATCATCCAGGCGGGCGTGAAGCTCGGCGTGGATTATGGCCTGACGGTTTCCTGCTATCAGGCAGACGATGACGGCCGCGCCTGCGGCAAATGCGACAGCTGCCGCCTGCGTGCAGAAGGCTTCGCGGCCGCCGGTGTAAGCGACCCAACCCCTTATTTTTGATCTTTTTCAAAAAAGGTGTTGAATAGTCCTTAAAAATCAGTATTATACGCGCCACCACACAGCGGGTCGTTAGCTCAGTTGGTAGAGCAGTTGGCTTTTAACCAATTGGTCGTAGGTTCGAATCCCACACGACCCACCATATTTGGCGGTTTAGAAAATCCGGAAGGCCCACGAAAGTGAGGATTTCCGGGTTTTTTTTTGCCTGCGATTTGGCTGCATTGCATTTCAGCGCCGCCCGGCCTGACACAGGTCAGAATCATCTTTTGTATCAACGGGATATTCTGTAGCCTTGCGCAGCTTCAACGCTGTCCGTGCCTGATGATACTCACTCTCCCGGCGGTACCCTCTAGCGGTCCGGAGCCGGGTGTATACTCGACTTTCGCGCGAATGCGCCTGCAGGTCTTGCGAACATGACGCAGATTTCCGAACGCCTTCTGGTTCAAGCCCACCTCGACGCCAAGCAGCCCAAACCGCTGACGGCAGAGGAGGAGGCCTACTACCGTTCCGCCATCGCCGCCGAGCTCAAGGCTCAGGACGCGGTGCTCGTGGCCCACTTCTATTGTGATCCGGTGATCCAGGCCCTGGCCGAAGAAACCGGCGGCTGTGTTTCCGATTCCCTGGAAATGGCCCGCTTCGGCAACGCACATCCCGCCAAGACCGTGGTGGTCGCCGGCGTCAAATTCATGGGCGAGACGGCAAAAATTCTCAACCCGGAAAAACGCGTGCTGATGCCAACGCTTGAGGCGACCTGCTCGCTGGACCTGGGTTGCCCGGTCGACGAGTTCTCGGCGTTCTGCGATCAGCATCCGGAGCGCACGGTAGTGGTTTACGCCAACACTTCCGCCGCCGTAAAGGCTCGGGCTGACTGGGTGGTGACGTCGAGCTGTGCACTGGAAATCGTCGAAAGCCTGATGGACAACGGCGAAACGATCATCTGGGGACCTGACAAGCACCTGGGCACTTACATCCAGCGCAAGACCGGCGCCGACATGCTGCTCTGGGACGGTGCCTGCATCGTTCACGAAGAGTTCAAGTCCAAGCAGCTCGAAGACATGAAAGCGCTGTATCCCGACGCTGCGATTCTGGTGCACCCGGAATCGCCGACGTCGGTGATCGAATTGGCGGACGCCGTCGGTTCCACCAGTCAGTTGATCGCTGCTGCACAGAGCCTGCCGAACAAGACCCTGATCGTGGCGACCGACCGTGGCATCTTTTACAAGATGCAGCAGCTGTGTCCGGACAAGGTCTTCATCGAGGCGCCAACCGCCGGTAACGGCGCGGCGTGCCGCAGTTGCGCGCACTGCCCGTGGATGGCCATGAACACCCTTGAGCGCACGCTCAAGAGCCTGAAGGAAGGCACGAACGAGATCTTCGTTGATCCGGCGTTGATTCCGCAGGCGATCCGCCCGTTGAAGCGCATGCTTGATTTCACCCAGGCGGCGCGGATGAAATTGGCGGGTAACGCCTAAGCTCTTTCAGACACACCCCAGAACCTGTGGGAGCGAGCCTGCTCGCGAAGGCGGTGAATCAGCAGACATAAATGTTGGCTGACACTACGCCTTCGCGAGCAGGCTCGCTCCCACAGTAGTTTTTGGTGTCTGGAAATTATTTGGTCTTCTTCGGGACCCGGACGAGGCGGGTATCGGAGTAGATGTCATGCCACGTGCGCTTCTGCTTATCGAACAGCGACCAGAAGAATCCCAGCCCGATACACAGCCACGACGCAATCGACACCATAAAGCGCAACAGCGCCTGCCACAGGCTGATCGCTGTGCCGTCGCCGTTCTGCACGCGAATGCCCCACACCTGCATGCCCAGTGTCTGCCCGCCATGGGTCCAGAACTTGGCGAAGAAGCCGAACAATACCAACAGCAGCACAGTGGAGTAGAGGGGATCACCGTCGAGCTGGCCGGCGTCGGTCATCGCCCGCAAGCGCTCTTCGCCGATGATCGCGGCCTGGATCAATTTATAGATGAAACCGGTGACGATCAGCAGGGCGGTGCACAGCAGGAAGTCATAGAACATCGCAGCCAGACGACGACCAAGAGCAACGGGAGGAAAGTCCCCTTGCGGCGTGAGCAGGTGTTTCGACATGGCAGCCTCTGGACGCGGATGGAAGCGCCATTTTACGGATTGGCGCGCACAAAAAAGCCCCTGATATCAATATCAGGGGCTTTTTCGTATCAGAAGATCAGGCTTCTGCTTGTACTTCGTCAGCCTGCATGCCCTTCTGGCCTTGCACAGCAACGAAAGTCACTTTCTGGCCTTCTTTCAGGCTTTTGAAGCCGTTGCCCTGAATGGCGCGGAAATGTACGAACAGATCCGGACCGCTTTCTGGAGTGATAAAACCAAAACCTTTCTCGTCGTTAAACCACTTGACGGTACCGCTCTGACGTGTGGACATTTCTTATTTCCTTTGACGCATAAATTGATGACAGCCCCTTTCACATGAAAGAGTACTGGAGCTGGTTGCAAGGAGTAAGAAGACGTCGAGCGGGATGTAGCTAACTTGTAGGCTACTGCCCAGGTCACGATTCCAAGCTGACCCATGCAAACACAGTGGACAAACTCTACGCCAACTACGGGAGAAAAAACAAGCCCTGCGAAGGCCCCGGTTTTACTGCCCTTGATGATAGTTCGGCAGTTCACTAGTACTGTCTTAGACGATTGTCTGGTTCTAATTTTTGCAAACGTTATAAGCAACGTTCATATTCGAAGCGAGTGTTAAAAAACGCACTGTTTTATGGCGATTGCGTTACACATTAGTGCACGTATAACGCAATCGCGTTACTTATAGAAACAGTCGATCAACCGCGATAGTAGCGTTGTGGAACAAATGGCATTTTGCTTACAAGCATCTGCACCTTTTTCCCACGGACGATGGCCCATACAGGCGTGTCGAGCGCGACGTAAGCGCTATCGAGATAACCCATCGCCAGTGGCCCGCCCAGAGTCGGACCGAAACCGCCGCTGCAGACGCTGCCGATGATCTCGCCAGCCTCGTTGACGATCTCTGCACCTTCACGCACCGGCGTGCGTTCCTGTGGCAGCAGGCCGACGCGTTTGCGTGCAACGCCGTTTTGTTGCTGGGCGAAAATCTGCTCCGCGCCGGGGAAACCGCCGGCCCGTGCGCCATCGGCGCGGCGTGGCTTGGAGATCGCCCAGAGCAGGCTGGCTTCGATCGGCGTGGTTTCGGTGTTCATGTCGTGGCCGTACAGGCACAGGCCGGCTTCCAGACGCAGCGAATCACGAGCGCCGAGGCCGATGGCCTGAACCTCTGGTTCGGCGAGCAGGGCGCGAGCGAGTTTTTCCGCTTCAGCGGCTGGTACCGAGATTTCAAAACCGTCTTCACCGGTGTAGCCCGAACGGCTGACAAAGCAATCCACGCCCAGCAACGACACGCGCTTGAACTGCATGAACGTCATCTTCGCCACGTCCGGCGCAAGACGCGCCAGCACGGTTATGGCTGCCGGACCTTGCAAAGCGAGCAGGGCGCGCTCTTCGAACAGCGCCGTAATGGTGCACTGATCGCCGATGTGTTTGTGCAGATGTGCGAGATCCTGATCCTTGCACGCGGCGTTGACCACCAGGAACAGTTCGTCATTGCCCAGATTGGCGACCATCAGGTCATCGAGGATGCCGCCGCTTTCGTTGGTGAACATCGCATAACGCTGCATGCCTACCGGCAGGTCGATGATGTCCACCGGCACCAGGGTTTCAAGGGCTTTGGCGGCATTGGCACCGGTCAGGCGAATCTGGCCCATGTGCGAAACGTCGAACAACCCGGCCTGTTCGCGGGTGTGCTGGTGTTCTTTCATCACGCCGAGCGGGTATTGCACGGGCATGTCATAGCCGGCGAACGGCACCATGCGCGCGCCAAGTTCGAGGTGCAGTGCGTGCAGCGGGGTTTTCGAGAGTTGTTCGGTGGACATGCGTGGCTCCTTTGAATTTGGGTTGCGGGTGAGAGGCAAGATCAAGAACCCCTCACCCCAGCCCTCTCCCGGAGGGAGAGGGGGCTAGTTACGTTTCGTAATCAGCATTCGATAATGTTGACCGCCAAACCGCCGCGGGCGGTTTCCTTGTATTTGCTTTTCATGTCGGCGCCGGTCTGGCGCATGGTGCGGATGACTTTGTCGAGGGAGACGAAATGTTGACCGTCGCCACGCATGGCCATGCGCACCGCGTTGATGGCTTTCACCGAGCCCATCGCGTTGCGCTCGATGCACGGCACCTGCACCAGGCCGCCGATCGGGTCGCAGGTCAGGCCGAGGTTGTGTTCCATACCGATTTCCGCGGCGTTCTCGACTTGCTGCACGCTGCCGCCGAGCACTTCGCACAGGGCGCCGGCCGCCATCGAACAGGCCACACCGACTTCACCCTGACAGCCGACTTCGGCGCCGGAGATCGAGGCGTTTTCCTTATAGAGAATGCCGATGGCCGCAGCAGTGAGCAGAAAGCGCACGACGCCGTCATCATTCGCCCCGGGGATAAAACGCATGTAGTAATGCATCACCGCCGGAATGATCCCGGCCGCGCCATTGGTTGGCGCAGTGACCACGCGCCCGCCGTTGGCGTTTTCTTCGTTGACCGCCAGTGCGTAGAGGTTGACCCAATCAAGCACCGACAGCGGATCACGCAACGCCGATTCCGGGTTATTGCACAGTTGCCGATGCAGCGCCGCGGCCCGGCGCTTGACCTTCAAGCCGCCCGGCAGAATGCCCTCGTTGCGGCAGCCGGCAGCGACGCAATCCTGCATCACTTGCCAGATCTTCAGCAGGCCGGTGCGAGTCTCGGCTTCCGGCCGCCAGGCGCTTTCATTGGTGAGCATCACCTGGCTGATCGACAGCCCGTACGTGCTGCAATGGCCAAGCAAGTCCTTGGCGCTTTTGAACGGGAAGGTCAGCGGCGTGGCGTCTTCGACGATGCGATCGGCACCGGCCGCGTCTTCATCGACAACAAAACCGCCACCCACCGAATAATACTCGCGGCTGCGGACCTGAATTCCGGCCGCGTCGAAGGCGCGAAAGATCATGCCGTTGGGGTGGTAGGCCAACGGTTTGCGAATCATCGCCAGATGTTCTTTCTCGTTGAACGCAATGCTGTGCTCGCCGAGCAGATTCAGCCGGCCGTTGCCGCGAATCTCCTGCAGGCGCGCGGCAACGGTTTCGGTGTCGACGCTGTCCGGGTGCTCGCCTTCGAGGCCGAGCAGCACGGCTTTGTCGCTGCCGTGACCTTTGCCCGTAGCACCGAGCGAACCGTACAGCTCGACGCGCACGCTGGCGGTGGTAGCCAGCAGGTTTTCACGGCGCAGGCCTTCGACGAAACGCGCCGCAGCGCGCATCGGGCCGACGGTGTGGGAACTGGAGGGACCGATGCCAATCTTGAACAGGTCGAACACGCTTAACGACATGAGTGGTTCTCCGGTTTCTTGTTATAGGAATTGGCGAAAGTCCGAAATCGGTAGCAGATCCCTTGTGGGAGCGAGCCTGCTCGCGAAAGCGTTGGGTCAGACAACCTTTCATTAACTGACACTACGCTTTCGCGAGCAGGCTCGCTCCCACAGGGGGGGATCTGTGGTGATGCTGAAATTGGGGCAGGTAAACCCGCCCCTCATTCCATTAAGCGTAGCTTTCGATCGACGGGCAGGCGCACACCAGGTTGCGATCGCCGAAGACGTTGTCGACCCGGCCGACCGGCGGCCAGTATTTGCCTTCGATCAGCGACGCGACCGGGTACACCGCTTGCTCGCGGCTGTACGGATGGGTCCATTCGCCGACCAGTTCCGCTGCGGTGTGCGGGGCGTTTTTCAGCGGGTTGTCTTCCTTGTCCAGGGTGCCGTTTTCCACTGCGCGGATTTCTTCGCGGATGCGGATCATCGCGTCACAGAAGCGGTCCAGCTCTTCCTTGGATTCGCTTTCGGTCGGCTCGATCATCAGCGTGCCGGCGACCGGGAACGACATGGTCGGGGCGTGGAAGCCGAAGTCGATCAGGCGCTTGGCGACGTCATCGACGCTGATGCCGCTGCTGTCTTTGAGCGGACGCAGATCGAGGATGCACTCGTGCGCCACCAGGCCGTTGCTGCCGGTGTACAGCACTGGGTAATGCTCTTCGAGGCGACGGGAAATGTAGTTGGCATTGAGGATCGCCAGTTGCGAAGCGCGCTTCAGACCGGCGCCACCCATCATGCGGATGTACATCCAGGTAATCGGCAGAATGCTCGCGCTGCCGAACGGTGCCGCGCAGACCGCGCCTTCCTTGCGTTGCATCTGGCCGTGACCCGGCAGGAATGGGGTCAGGTGCGATTTGACGCCGATCGGGCCGACGCCCGGGCCGCCACCGCCGTGAGGGATGCAGAAGGTTTTGTGCAGGTTCAAGTGCGACACGTCACCGCCGAACTTGCCCGGTGCGCAGAGGCCGACCATGGCGTTCATGTTGGCGCCGTCGATATACACCTGGCCGCCGTTGTCGTGAATGATCGCGCAGATTTCGCGGATGCCTTCTTCGAACACGCCGTGGGTCGACGGGTAAGTGATCATCAATGCAGCGAGGTGTTCGCGGTGCTCGATGGCTTTGGCGCGCAGGTCTTCGATGTCGACGTTGCCACGGGCATCGCACGCGGTGACGACCACGCGCATGCCGGCCATTTGCGCGGTGGCCGGGTTGGTGCCGTGGGCCGACGACGGGATCAGACAGATGTCGCGGCGCTCATCGCCACGGCTCTGGTGGTAGGCGCGGATCGCCAGGAGACCTGCGTATTCACCCTGCGAACCGGCGTTCGGTTGCAGCGAGATCGAGTCATAACCGGTAGCAGCGCAAAGCATCGCTTCCAGCTCGTCGGTGAGTTGCTGGTAACCGGCGCTTTGTGCGGCCGGGGCGAACGGGTGCAGGGCACCGAATTCAGCCCAGGTCACCGGGATCATTTCGCTGGCAGCGTTGAGTTTCATGGTGCACGAGCCCAGCGGGATCATGGTGCGATCCAGCGCCAGGTCCTTGTCCGCCAGTTTGCGCAGGTAGCGCATCAGCTCGGTTTCCGAGTGATAACGGTTGAACACCGGGTGGCTGAGGATCGGCGACTGGCGTACCAGCGCAGCAGGGATGGTGCTTTGAACCGAAGCGGCCAGCGCAGCGAAGTCTGGCAAGGTCTTGCCGTCGGCGAACAGGCCCCACAAGGTTTCGATGTCGGCCTGAGTGGTGGTTTCGTCGACCGACAGGCCCAGACGCTGAGCGTCGATCACACGCAGGTTAATCTGCTGAGCGTGCGCCTTGTCGTGCAGCGCGGCGGTGTGTGCGCCGGTGGCGACGGTCAGGGTGTCGAAGAAACTGGTTTGTTCGACTTGAGCGCCGAGAGCGGTCAGGCCTTTGGCCAGGATCGCGGTCAGGTGATGCACGCGGTTGGCGATCTGGGTCAGGCCTTTCGGGCCGTGATAAACGGCGTACATGCTGGCGATGTTGGCTAGCAGCACCTGGGCGGTGCAGATGTTCGACGTGGCCTTTTCGCGGCGGATGTGTTGCTCGCGGGTCTGCATCGCCAGACGCAGGGCCGGTTTGCCGAAACGGTCGACCGAGACACCGACCAGACGGCCGGGCATGTCACGCTTGAACGCATCTTTAGTAGAGAAATAAGCGGCGTGCGGGCCACCGAAGCCCAGCGGTACGCCGAAGCGCTGCGCCGAACCGATCGCCACGTCGGCACCGAATTCGCCCGGTGCGGTCAGCAGCGTCAGGGCCAGCAGGTCGGCGGCCACGGCCACCAGAGCGTTGGCGGCGTGGAAGCGTTCGGTCAGCTCGCGGTAGTCGAACACATCACCGTTGCTTGCCGGGTATTGCAGCAGTGCGCCGAAGAACGGCGTGACGTCAGTCAGCTCGCGCTCATCGCCCACGACCACGTCAATGCCCAGCGGCTCGGCGCGGGTGCGCAGCACATCGAGGGTTTGCGGGTGGCTGTGGATCGAGGCGAAGAATTGGTGGCTGCCCTTGTTCTTGCTCAGGCGTTTGCAGAAGGTCATGGCTTCGGCAGCGGCGGTGGCTTCGTCGAGCAGGGAGGCGTTGGCGATCGGCAGGCCGGTGAGGTCGCTGATCATGGTCTGGAAGTTCAGTAGCGCTTCGAGACGGCCCTGGGAGATTTCTGGCTGGTAGGGTGTGTAAGCGGTGTACCAGGCCGGATTTTCCAGCAGGTTGCGCAGGATCGGCGACGGCGTGTGGCAGTTGTAGTAGCCCTGGCCGATGTAGGTTTTGAACAGCTGGTTTTTGCCGGCGATGGATTTGATCATCGCCAGGGCGTCGGCCTCGCTGAGGCCGTCGTCCATGCCGAGCACGCTGGTGCCCTTGATGCTTTCCGGGATGACGCTGGCGCTCAGGGCTTCGAGCGAATCGAAGCCGAGGCTGTTGAGCATGGCCTGCTCGTCAGCGGCACGCGGGCCGATGTGACGGGCGATGAATTCGTTGGCGGTGCCGAGATTGATCTGGGTCATGGCGTAATTCCTCAGGCTTCGGCTTGGGCTTTGATCAGACGGTCGTAAGCGTCCTGATCGAGCAGTTTAGCAACGGCAGACGCGTCGCTTGGCTGGAAACGAAAGAACCAGCCTTCACCCAGCGGATCTTCGTTGACCAGTTCCGGGGCGTCTTGCAGTGCCGGGTTGACTTCCAACACCTCGCCATCAAGCGGCATGTATACGCCGCTGGCGGCTTTCACCGATTCCACGGTGGCGGCTTCGGCGCCTTTTTCGTAAGCCTGCAGCTCAGGCAGTTGCACGAATACCACGTCGCCCAAGGCGTTCTGCGCAAACGCGGTGATGCCGACAGTGACACTGCCGTCGGCTCCGGTGCGCAGCCATTCGTGATCTTCAGTAAAACGCAACTCGCTCATGGAAACTCCTCGGGGGCCAGACTCGTCTGGTGGACGCGGTGGAAAGCGTGGGGCGGGGACGCCCTTGATAGATGAGGAGATAATTAGCAAGAATGCGGCCAAGGTTGATTTCCCCATATAAATCAATCACTTGTATTTGATTGGTGTTTCTCGGTAAGCCGGCGCTGTAGCGAAATCGCTACAGCGTAGAACGAGGAAAAAAGCTGAACGGGATCAAAGCGTTGCGCAGCGCTGATCATAGGCGTGTGTAGCGATATCGTTCCGCTGTAGCGCTTTCGGTACAGGTGGAGGTCGTTTTCAGATAGGGCGATATCATTCCTGAACTGGGAACCCGGACGGTAGGAGCTGCCGAAGGCTGCGATCTTTTGATCTTGATCTTCAAAAACCAAGTCAAAAGATCGCAGCCTTCGGCAGCTCCTACAGGGAGATCGGTGGTGATCTCAGGGTTTGTTGGGAATGCCGTACTTGCGCAGGCGATGGGCGATGGCGGTGTGCGAGGTTTGCAAGCGGCTCGCCAGTTGGCGGGTCGAGGGGTAGCTGACGTAGAGCTTTTCCAGCAGCGCTTTTTCGAAGGATTCGACCGCTTGTTCGAGGCTGTCGACGTCGGTGTCAGTCTGGCGCGCGACGGAGGTGCCGGCGATATCGAGGTCGCCGATATCGACCAGGCTGCTCTCGCAAATCGCTGCCGCGCGGAAAATCACGTTCTGCAATTGCCGCACGTTGCCCGGCCAGCGATTGTCGAGCAGCGCTGGATAAGTCCCCGGCGCCAGGCGACAGACCGGGCGCTGAATCTGCGCGCAGGCCTGCTGCATGAAATATCGCGCCAGCAACAGAATGTCCTGGCCGCGCTCGCGCAGCGGCGGCACTTCGACGTTGAGCACGTTGAGGCGATAGAACAGGTCTTCGCGGAACAGGCCTTCGCTGACCATTTTTTCCAGATCGCGGTGGGTCGCGCTGAGGATGCGCACGTTGACCTTCACTTCACGATCACCGCCCACCCGACGAAAGCTGCCGTCGTTGAGGAAACGCAGCAGCTTGGCCTGCAAGTACGGCGACATCTCGCCGATTTCATCGAGAAACACCGTGCCCTGGTTGGCCAGTTCCATCAGCCCCGGTTTACCGCCACGCGCCGCGCCGGTGAAGGCGCCGGGCGCGTAGCCGAACAGTTCGCTCTCGGCGAGGTTCTCCGGCAGCGCCGCGCAGTTGAGGGCGAGAAACGGTGCGCTATGCCGAGCACTGATGGCGTGACAGGCACGGGCCACCAGTTCTTTGCCGGTACCGGTTTCGCCTTGAATCAATAAAGGTGCGTCAAGCGCCGCGACCCTTTGCGCGCGGGCCTTGAGGGTGCGGATCGCCGGGGACTCGCCGAGCAGGGCGTCGAAGCCTTCGGCGTGGTCGTGGTGCAATGCCGAGAGTTGTTCGCCGATGCGGTTCGGTTGAAAGAGGGTCAGCAGGGCGCCGGCGTCGGTGATCGGCGTGGCGTCGAGCAACAGGGTCTGGCCGTTGACGGTGATCTCGCGCAGCGGCAGGCGAAAGCCATTTTCGAGCAGCGTGTCGAGCAGGCCGGGATCATTGAACAGCGCCGAGACGCTTTCGCCGGCCGGCTCGCGACCGTATAACGCGATCAACGCCGGGTTGGCCAGCAGCACTTGGCCGGCGCTGTCGAGGGCCAGCACCGGGTCGGTCATGGCCGCGAGCAAGGCGTCGAGCTGAAGGTGCCGACGCTGGCCGGGGAGGATGTCGACCACCGTTACCGCCTCGACGCCGCGTACCCGGAACAGCGCATCTTTCAGTTCTTCGAGCACTTGCGGGCTCAGGGTCGGCGCGTCGATGTAGACGTTCGGCGGAATCATCTCCACCGCATCCAGATTGAGATTGCGCCCACCGAGGATAGCCAGGACTTCCTGGGTGATGCCGACGCGGTCGATGAAGCTGACGTGGATACGCATGGGGGCGGTTCAGTGATCTGCAGAGCGGAGGGCGCAAGTATGCCTTGGGGCGGGCTAATGGTGAAATCTGTGGCCCTGCGCTGATCGTTCCCACGCTCTGCGTGGGAATGCCGCCACGGACGCTCCGCGTCCGCTGTGACGCGGAGCGTCACGGGATGCATTACCACGCGGAGCGTGGGAACGATCAGTGGAAAGGAAGTTATTCGAAATGCTCGAGATTGACCGGATCCCCCGACTGCATATTCAGCTTCTGCCGAATGTCTTCAAACATCAGATCGTAATGCTTGTGCACCGAGCCGATCTGGCTATGGGCCTTGGGGATCCCGTACTTCTCGGCAATCCGCGTGACATCGCGGGCGAAGTTGTAAGCCTCTTCCTTGGGCAGGAAAAACGTTTCCTTCATGTCCTTGCCCTGCATGCTGCCATGCAGGGTGAACTGAATCCCTTTGCCTTTCTGCGGATCGGTGAACACTTCATAGTCCAGATGCACGTTGTAATTGACGTCATCGTCGGTCAACGCGTGCCGTTCGATATGCAGGTGACCGGGTTCGAATTGGGCCATTGAGCTACTCCTTTCAAGGCATGGGAGCGGAGCAGGTTTTGTGCCTGCCCCCGCGTTTATTGTTATCGGTAGCTGATCCCCGGCTTCGCCGTGCTGACCCGCGTACCGGCAGTACCCTGGACGATGGCTTCGATATCGGCCAGCGAACCGATCACCGCGACCTTGCCAGTATGGCGCGCGAATTCACAGGCTGCCTGCACCTTCGGCCCCATCGAGCCGGCGGCGAAACCGAGGCGTTCGAGTTCGTCGGGGTGGGCTTCGGCAATGGCCTTCTGGGTGGGTTTGCCATAGTCGATGAACGCCGCGTTGACGTCGGTGGCGATCACCAGCAGGTCGGCTTCCAGTTGTTCGGCGAGCAGCGACGAGCACAGGTCCTTATCGATTACCGCCTCGATGCCTTTGAGATTGCGCTGTTCGTCGTACATGGTCGGAATGCCGCCGCCACCGGCGCAGATCACAATGCTGCCCTTGTCCAGCAGCCACTTGATCGGGCGGATTTCGAAGATGCGTTTCGGCCGTGGACTGGCGACGACACGGCGGAACTTGTCGCCATCGGCAGCAATTGCCCAGCCTTTTTCGGCGGCGAGTTTTTCCGCTTCGGCTTTTTCGTACACCGGGCCGATCGGCTTGGTCGGGTTCTTGAAGGCCGGGTCGTTGGCGTCGACTTCGACCTGGGTGAGCAGGGTGGCGAACGGCACCTCGAAGTCGAGCAGGTTGCCCAACTCCTGTTCGATGATGTAGCCGATCATGCCTTCGGTTTCGGCGCCGAGCACGTCCAGCGGATACGGAGTGACAGAGGTGTAGGCCGCCGCTTGCAGCGACAGCAGGCCGACTTGCGGGCCATTGCCGTGGGCGATGACCAGTTGGTTGCCGGGATGGATCTTGGCAATTTGCTCGGTGGCGATGCGGATGTTGGCGCGCTGGTTGTCAGCGGTCATCGGCTCACCACGGCGGAGCAGGGCGTTACCGCCCAGGGCTACGACGATACGCATGATGCAATCCTTCTAAGCAGAGGAATGGCAAACGACTCGATCTCTCTGTCGAAACCGGGATCCCTGTGGGAGCGAGCTTGCTCGCGAATGCGTCATTTCAGTCGACATCGCTGGTGAATGACACACCGTTTTCGCGAGCAAGCTCGCTCCCACATTTTTTGTTTCCTGTTCCTTCAGTGGGAGCTCAGTGGCGTTACAGATCAGCCAGGGTCGAGACCAGGATCGCCTTGATCGTGTGCATGCGGTTTTCCGCTTGCTCGAAGGCGATGCAGGCCGGCGACTCGAACACGTCGTCGGTCACTTCGATGCCGTTTTTCAGATGCGGATATTGTTCGGCGATCTGTTTGCCGACCTTGGTGTCGCTGTTGTGGAATGCCGGCAGGCAGTGCATGAACTTGGTGCGCGGGTTGCCGGTGGCTTTCATCAGCTCGGCGTTGACCTGGTACGGCAGCAGCTGCTGAATGCGCTCGGCCCAGGCTTCCACCGGTTCGCCCATCGATACCCAGACGTCGGTGTGAATGAAGTCGACGCCTTTGACCGCTTCCTTCGGATCTTCGGTGAGGGTAATGCGTGCGCCACTCTCCTCACCGTATTTTTTGCAGCGCGCTACCAGATCGTCCAGCGGCCACAGGGCTTTTGGCGCGCAGATGCGCACGTCCATGCCGAGCTTGGCGCCGATCAGCAGCAGCGAATTACCCATGTTGTTGCGCGCATCGCCGAGGTAGGCGTAGCTGATTTCGTGTATCGGCTTGTCGGCGTGCTCACGCATGGTCAGCACGTCGGCGATCATCTGGGTCGGGTGATATTCATCGGTCAGGCCGTTGAACACCGGCACCCCGGCAAACTTGGCCAGCTCTTCGACGATTTCCTGTTTGAAGCCACGGTATTCGATGGCGTCGTACATGCGCCCGAGCACGCGGGCGGTGTCCTTCATGCTTTCCTTGTGGCCGATCTGCGAGGAGTTCGGGTCGATGTAGGTGACGTTGGCGCCCTGGTCATAGGCCGCCACTTCGAATGCACAACGGGTGCGGGTCGAAGTTTTCTCGAAGATCAGGGCGATGTTATTGCCCTTCAGATGCTGTTGCTCGGTGCCGGTGTACTTCGCACGTTTCAGATCGCGAGAAAGGTCGAGCAAGTAACGCAATTCGCGAGGGGTGTGGTGTTCCAGGCTCAGCAAATTACGGTTGTGAATGTTAAACGCCATGATGATTCTCCTTGGATTCGGTAATCGGCCCGGCCGCTACGGGATGGGTGCGGCCGGGGGGACGGTCGTTTAGTAATCGATCGGGTCGCGCACGATCGGGCAGGTCATGCAGTGGCCGCCGCCACGGCCGCGACCGAGTTCGCCGGCGCTTATGGTGATGACTTCCACGCCAGCCTTGCGCAGCAGGGTATTGGTGTAGGTGTTGCGGTCGTAGCCGATGACCACGCCGGGCTCCATCGCCACCACGTTGTTGCCGTCGTCCCATTGCTCGCGTTCGGCGGCGAAGCTGTTGCCGCCGGTTTCCACCACGCGCAGTTTCGGCAGGTTGAGCGCAGCGGCGACGGTGTCGAGGAAGCTGCCTTCTTCGCGGCGAATGTCGATGCCGCCCTGTTTGCTTTCGTCAGGGCGCAGGGTGAAGGCGACGATCTGGTTGACCACTTCCGGGAAAATCGTCACCAGGTCGCGGTCGCAGAAGCTGAACACGGTGTCCAGGTGCATTGCCGCGCGGGATTTCGGCAGGCCGGCGACGATGACTTTTTCCACCGCTTTGTTGTTGAACAGGTTCAGCGCCAGTTGGCCGATGGCCTGACGCGATGAGCGCTCGCCCATGCCGATCAGCACCACGCCGTTGCCGATCGGCATGACGTCGCCGCCCTCAAGGGTGGAGTTGCCGTGATCCTTGTCGGGGTCGCCGTACCAGATCTCGAATTCGGCGTTGGTGAATTGCGGATGGAATTTGTAGATGGCGGTGGTCAGCAGGGTTTCCTGACGGCGCGCCGGCCAGTACATCGGGTTCAGCGTCACGCCACCGTAGATCCAGCAAGTGGTGTCGCGGGTGAACTGGGTGTTGGGCAGCGGCGGCAGGATGAAGCTGGAATGCCCAAGGAAGTCGCGGAACATCTGGATGGTCTTGCCACCGAAGCTGTCCGGCAAATCATCGGCCGAGACGCCGCCAATCAGGAATTCGGCGATGTGCCGCGGCTCGAGACTTTTCAGCCAGGATTTCACTTCACTGATCAGGCCCAGGCCCACCGAGTCGGCGGTGACCTTGCGTTCAAGAATCCAGTCCAGCGCCTCGGGGATGGCAACGATGTCGGTCAGCAGGTTGTGCATTTCCAGCACGTCGATGCCGCGCTCGCGCATCTTGGTGACGAAGTCGAAGTGGTCGCGCTTGGCCTGCGCCACCCACAGCACGTCGTCGAACAGCAGCTCATCGCAGTTGTTCGGGGTCAGCCGCTGATGGGCCAGACCTGGGGAGCAAACCATGACTTTACGCAGTTTCCCGGCTTCGGAGTGGACGCCGTACTTCACTTTTTCCGTGGTCATTTCTGTGTTCCTCCAGATGACAATCAATCAGGGGTTACAGCGTCAGGAAGCCATCGTAGAGACCGTAGGCCGCCACCACGGCGCCCACGACCACTGCAGCGAAAATCAGCTTCTCGACGTTGGTGAAAACCGGTTGTTTGAGTTCCAGCTTGGCCTTGGCGAACAGGATTGCGCCGGGCGCATAAAGCAGGGCCGACAGCAGCAGGTACTTGACCCCGCCGGCGTACAACAACCACACCGCATAGATCAGGGCGATACCGCCGATGATCAGATCCTTGCGCCGCTCGGCGGCAAAGCCTTCGTAGCTCTCGCCACGCACCGCCAGCAGCAGGGCATAGGCCGCCGACCACAGATACGGCACCAGAATCATCGAAGTGGCGAGGTAGATCAGCGACAGGTAAGTGCTGGCCGAGAACAGGGTGATGATCAGGAACACCTGCACCATGGCGTTGGTCAGCCACAGGGCATTGACCGGCACGTGGTTGGCGTTTTCCTTGCGCAGGAATTCCGGCATGGTGTGGTCTTTGGCTGCGGCGAACATGATCTCCGCACACAGCAGCACCCATGACAGCAGCGCCCCCAGCAGCGAAATGATCAAGCCAACGCTGATCAGCACCGCGCCCCAGTGCCCGACCACGTGTTCAAGCACGGCGGCCATCGACGGGTTCTGCAGTTTCGCCAGTTCCGGCTGAGTCATGATGCCCAGAGACAGCACGTTCACCAGCACCAGAAACAGCAGCACGGTGATGAAGCCGATCACGGTGGCCTTGCCCACATCCGAACGTTTCTCGGCGCGGGCGGAGAAGATGCTCGCGCCCTCGATGCCGATGAACACCCAGACGGTGACCAGCATCATGTTGCGCACTTGGTTCATCACACTGCCCAGATCAGGGTTTTTCACGCCCCAGATGTCGGCGGTGAAGATGTCCAGTTTGAACGCGAAGATGGCGATCAGCACGAACAGCAGCAGCGGCACGACCTTGGCGACCGTGGTCACGAGGTTGATGAACGCCGCTTCCTTGATCCCGCGCAACACCAGGAAATGCACGCCCCACAGCAGCAACGACGCGCCTATCACCGCTGCCGGGGTATTGCCCTCGCCGAAGATCGGAAAGAAGTAGCCGAGAGTGCTGAACAGCAGAACGAAGTAGCCGACGTTACCCAGCCAGGCGCTGATCCAGTAACCCCAGGCAGACGAAAAACCCATGTAGTCGCCGAATCCTGCCTTGGCGTAGGCGTAGACCCCGCCGTCCAGGTCAGGCTTGCGATTGGCGAGAGTCTGAAAGACGAAAGCGAGGGTGAGCATGCCGACTGCGGTGATGGCCCAGCCGATCAGCACGGCACCGACGTCGGCGCTGGCGGCCATGTTTTGTGGCAAGGAAAATATCCCGCCACCGATCATTGAGCCGACTACCAGTGCAACCAGTGCACCGAGTCTTAGTTTTCCGGGCGCTTCAGACATTTGCATGACTCCATTGCAGGAAAGGAGAGCTCACAGCCTAGTACCGTTGTCTGTTCGAAGAGCTGACTTGGATCAGTGCATGGCCACATTCCATTGTTAATGAATGACTTATCCACCCGTTGCGGGCATAACGCTGTGCTCTGAAAGGCCCGAGACAGAGCCGTTTCGCTGACGCAAGTGGGAATAGCTATTAATGCTTTCGAACTATGACGCTAGTTGCTTTTGCGTGTTTGGCAAATGTCCGTCATCTGTTTCCAGTACAGAATCGAATTATCAGGATCAGCGCACAAAACTGAATTAACGTGCTACGCGTTATCGTCATCAGCTATATAAAAGTGTGCCCGGTCACGTATTACCTGATAAACGTCATCTACTCTTAGCTTTTTAGTCAGCTGTTGTTACAAATAAACAACAGCGGCTTTTCCAAGGAGATCTGCATGTCGCAACCGACGCAAAAGCTGCGCCTTGGTGCGTTGATCGCGCTGGTGGTGGGCTCGATGATCGGCGGGGGGATTTTCTCGTTGCCGCAGAACATGGCGGCGCGCGCCGATGCCGGGGCAATCCTGATCGGCTGGGGCATCACTGCGATCGGCATGCTGACCCTGGCGTTCGTCTTTCAGACCCTGGCCAATCGCAAACCGGAACTGGACTCTGGCGTCTACGCCTACGCCAAGGCCGGGTTCGGCGATTACATGGGCTTTTCGTCGGCGTGGGGTTACTGGATCAGCGCGTGGCTGGGCAACGTCGGTTATTTCGTCTTGCTGTTCAGCACCCTCGGCTATTTCTTTCCGGTGTTCGGCCAGGGCAATACGCCGATCGCCATCGGCTGCGCCTCGGTGCTGTTGTGGGCGGTGCATTTCCTGGTGATGCGCGGAATCAAGGAGGCGGCGCTGATCAACCAGTTGACCACCGTGGCCAAGGTCGTGCCGCTGATCATGTTCATCGTCATCGCTGCCGTGGCGTTCAAGGCTGACATCTTCACCCGCGACATCTGGGGCCGCAGCAATCCGAACTTCGGCGGAGTGATGGATCAGGTGCGCAACATGATGCTGGTCACCGTGTTCGTGTTCATCGGCATCGAAGGCGCCAGCGTCTACTCGGCCCGTGCGGAGAAACGCAGCGACGTCGGCCGCGCCACGGTGATCGGCTTTCTTGGCGTGCTGGCGCTGCTGGTGCTGGTCAACGTGCTGTCGCTGGGGATCATGAGCCAGCCGGAGCTGGCCAATCTGCAGAACCCTTCACTGGCAGCGGTGCTTGAGCATATCGTCGGGCCGTGGGGCGCGTTGCTGATCAGCGTCGGGCTGGCGATTTCCCTGTTGGGCGCATTGTTGTCATGGGCTTTGCTGTGCGCGGAAATTCTCTTCGCCACGGCCAAGGACAAGACCATGCCGGCGTTCCTGAAGAAGGAAAACAACAATCACGTGCCGGTCAACGCGTTGTGGCTGACCAATGCGATGATCCAGATTTTCCTGCTGATCACGCTGTTCTCGGCGGGTACTTACACCAGTCTGATTTACTTGGCCTCGTCGATGATTCTGGTGCCGTATTTGTGGTCGGCGGCCTACGCGGTGCTGCTCAGCGGGCGCGGCGAAACCTACGAACACGCCTCGGCCGAACGCACCAAGGATCTGCTGATTGGCGGCATCGCACTGGTTTACGCGGTGTGGCTGTTGTATGCCGGTGGGGTGAAATATCTGCTGTTGTCGGCGTTGTTGTATGCCCCCGGGGTGATTCTGTTTGCCAAGGCCAAGCATGAACAGGGCCAGCCGGTTTTTACCACGGTGGAGAAGGGGATTTTTGCTTGCGTGGTGATTGGTGCGGGGATGGCGGCGTATGGGTTGTATAGCGGGGTGCTGGCGTTGTGATCTGAAAAGCGGCCCCTCACCCCAGCCCTCTCCCGGAGGTAGAGGGGGCCGACCGGGGGATATTGGCGAATTACGCCGACGTGAAAGACCTTTACCGAATCCATAATCGACTGGTTTTTTCAGGTCGACGTATAGCGCAAGACACCTCGGTCGGCCCCCTCTCCCTCCGGGAGAGGGCTGGGGTGAGGGGCATCTTCTAGAGCCACTGCGCAGGATGCGAGCCCAACTCTGTTGCCGGCAAATCCCACTGCACCGCCGTCCCGCTGATCTGCACCGGCACGCGCAACCTCCGCGCCGGGCCCCATGCGGTATGTTCAATCGCCGAATCCTGATCCAGCGCGTCTTCGGCCCGCAGCGGGTCATGCGTCCCAGGCCCATGCTCGATCAACAGCTTCGCCGTGCGCGCCAAGGACAACCGCGCCGAACCCCCGCGACCGTTGGCCATGCGTTCAGTCAGCAGCCTGATCGCACTTGCCGCCAGCAGATACCCGGTTGCATGATCCAGCGCCTGCACCGGCAGCGGCGTCGGTTTATCGCTGTGCTTCCAGCGCTGTCCGGCCTCGGCGATGCCGCTGCTCATCTGCACCAGGCTGTCGAAGCCCCGGCGGTTCTGCCACGGCCCGCTCCAGCCGTAGGCGTTGAGGCAGACGTCGATCAGCCCCGGTGCCAAATGTCGACGGCGCTCAACACCAAAGCCGAGGTGTTCCAGAGCATCGGCGCGGTAGCCGTGCAGCAGAATGTCGGCGTCTTTCAGTAAAGCTTCGAACACCGCGCGATCCGCCGGAGTCTGCAGGTCCAGCCGCGCGCAATGTTTGCCGACGGTCATTTCCGGAACCACGCCGGGTTCGTTCCAGCTCGGCGGATCGATGCGCAGCACAGTGGCGCCCAATCCGGCGAGCAAGCGGCTGGCGGTGGGGCCGGCGAGCACGCGGGTCAGGTCGAGCACCTTGATCCCGGCCAGAGGTCGTGCGATCGAGCCTTGCCATTCGGCGCGGTGTTCGTCTGTCTGCGCAATGAAATGCACCAACGGCTCAGCATTCACTGCCAGCCCTTGCGGGTGCTGCTGCCACTGCGCCCAACTGCGCATCTCGGCGGCGCAACCCTTGGCGTCGACCACCGCTTGTTCCAGATCCGCACTTGCCCATTGCGCAACTTTCGCCGCCATTGCTGCACGGTCGGCGCAGGCGCCAAGCACCCGTTCAGCGGCGGCGCGGTGATGCGGGGCGTTGGTGTGCAGGCGGACCCAGCCGTCCCGGGTCGCGTAGTCGCCGGCGACCGGATCCCACAGCGGCGGCACTTGCCAGCCGATCGGGCGCAGCGAGGTGGAGAACCAGAACGAGGCCAGGCGTCGATCAACCGCAACGGCCGGCAAGTGGCCGGTTTGCTGGTGGAGCAGTTCGCTGACCGCTTGGCCGGCAGCGGCAATGCTGGCGCAGGCCAGTTCGGTGACCGCGAACGCCGAGGGCAGCGCGCCGTTACCGTTGAAGGGGATTGGCCTGCGGGGCAGGCCGAGTGCGGTTTGGATGGACGCGAGCAGATCAGTCATCGAAGGCCCTCCGGAACGAGAGGGGGATGATAGTGCAAAAAAATCGCGGTTTAGATGAAACCAGGATGTGAACCCGTTCCCTGTGGGAGCGAGCCTGCTCGCGAAGGCGTCGTGTCAGTCAACATTGATGTTGGATATGACGACCTCTTCGCGAGCAGGCTCGCTCCCACAGGGATTTATGCTGGATTGTTACACGCGGAACTGATTCATCAATTTCATCTGCTGGCTCGCGAGGCTGTTGAGCTGGCTGCTGATCGCCGCTGATTCGGTGGCTTGCTCGGTGAGGGTTTCGGTGACGGTGCGAATCGCCGAGACGTTGCGGTTGACCTCTTCAGCCACGGCGCTCTGTTCTTCGGCGGCACTGGCGATCTGCAGGTTCATGTCGCTGATCACCGTCACCGCGTCGCTGATCTTGCCCAGCGCATCGACCGCCTGACGAATCTGCCCGGCGTTGTTGTGCGCCTGGGTCTGGCTCGAGTGCATGGTCGCGACCACGCCACGGGTGCCGGTCTGGATGCGCTCGATGACCACGCGGATTTCCTCCACCGAATCCTGCGTGCGTTTGGCCAGGTTGCGCACCTCGTCAGCGACCACGGCAAAACCGCGACCGCTTTCGCCGGCGCGCGCAGCTTCGATGGCAGCGTTGAGGGCCAGCAGGTTGGTCTGTTCGGCGATGCTGCGGATTACTTCCAGCACCGAACCGATCTGCTCGCTGTTGACCGCCAGCGCTTCGACCTCGGTCACCGCTTTGCTGACTTCATCGGCCAGTTGATTGATGTCGCGGGTGCTGCGCTCGATGATCGCCATGCCGTCCTTCGCCGACTGATCGGCACCCTTGGCCGCGTTGGCGGCGTTCGAGGCACTGTTGGCGACATCGTGGGCGGTGGCGCTCATTTCGTTGGACGCGGTGGCGACCTGATCGATTTCGCGGAACTGCACCTGCATGCCTTCGCTGGTCTGCCGGGCGATTTCCGAAGACTGATCAGCCGTGCCACGGGCTTCGGTGATGCTCTGTTTGATCTGCGCGATGGTCGGTTGCAGCTTGTCGAGGAAACGGTTGAACCAGTTCACCAGTTCGCCCAATTCGTCTTTCTTGCTGTAGTTCAGACGCTGGGTCAGATCGCCTTCGCCGCTGGCAATGTTCTTCAGCATGTCGGCGACGCTGTTGATCGGACGGGTGACCCCGGAGGCGGTGAGCCAGATCAGCAGCAGGCCGACCAGACCGGCCACCACGGCGACCAGCAGAGCAGTGATCACGCCGGTTTCCTGTGCATCATCCAGCACCGCTTGCAGCTTCACCGAGTCAGCCAGCAGCACTTGTTTGGGCAGGTCGATGACCACGCCCCACGCCCGCGAATTGCCGATCGGATCAACCGGGTAAACCGCGCGAATCAAATCGCCCTGTTCGAGGATTTTCGCCGTGCCGCTGCCGACCAGTTGCAATACGTCCTTGCCGTCAGCGCCGAGGGTGTCGCTGATTTTTTTGCCGACCCGCGTCGCGTCAGCACTGTCGGCCGCCAGCACGCCGCTGCCGGAGACGATCAACATGTGGCCGGCGTTGTTGAACAGGCTGCGCTGCGAGTCGACGGCGGCGGCTTGCAGCGCGTCGAGGGCGATGTCGACACCGACCACGCCGATCGCTTTGCCGTCGACCAGCAGCGGTACGGAAATGGTCGTCATGAGCATTTCCTTGCCACCAACCGTGTCGGCATACGGGTCGAGCAGACAGGTGCGCTTGTTGTCGCGAGGGCAGGTGTACCAGCTGTTATACGGCGTGCCACTGACGCTGAGAGTGGTCTTGGTCAGGTCATCTTCGACCATGATCGTATTCAGCGCAGCGCCGGCGGCACGGCTCCAGTAAGAAGCGAAGCGCCCGGCCTCGTTGGATTGCCGCGCGGCGTCGTTGGCGAACTCGCTGTCCTTGCCGTCGAGGCCGTTGGGTTCGAAAGCCAGCCAGATGCCGAGGACTTTATCGTTGCGCTCGAACGCGGTTTTCAGGCTCTGATTCAACTCTTCACGAACAGCGCCGGCTTCGAGCGAACGCTTGGCCGCCATCGTCCGCAGATCCTTGATCTGGTCGGCGAGGGCGGTGACCACCAGCAGGCTTTCGCCAAAGGTTTTCTGCACCCGCACCGCTTGCTCGGCAGCCTTGGCCTGCAGCAGGTTCTGCACGCTGGCGGTGAGCAACTGGTTGCTGGATTGACTGACCAGCTCGTCGTTCTGGTTGGTCTGGTAGATGTTCATGCTGACAATCAGCGCCACCACTCCGAGCAGGCACAGGCCGGAGAGCAGGACGATTTTCAGGCGAATGGACAGAGCGTCGAACATGGGGCGATCTCGCGAATGGAATAAACAGGTGGCCTGGGCCGCAGCCCGGTTTGCCAAATCCATTCAGCGCCATTCAATGCTCATCGGCGTCGAGCGAGACGGCATGAGGCGCTCGCCGACGGACGGTCGCCGCTAAACGTTTGCGCAGGGGAAAGTGCTGAAAAGTCTTTAATTACAGGAATGTTTCGCTGCAGCGACGGGGGATTCCGGACGCGACCAGATCCATAGATTGCCCAGGCCCATCCCGGCGATCGCCAGATAGATCGGCCAGCCGTGATCGAGCAGCACCAGCATCAATGTCGCGCACAGCAGCATGCTCACGGTCGCACTGAGCTTGGCCTTGCGCGCGATGATCTTGCCGTTGCGCCAGTTACTCAGGATCGGCCCGAACAGGCGGTGATTTTCCAGCCAGGCACTCAGGCGCGGCGAACTGCGGGTCGCGGCCCACGCGGCAAGGAGGATGAACTCGGTGGTCGGCAGACCGGGCACGACGATGGCGATCAGGCCAATGCCGAGGCTGACATAGGCCAGCAGGGCGAACAGCAGACGGACGAGTTTTGATGGGGCGGGTGCGGGCATGGGCTCAGCGAATGGATATGGCGAGACGGGGATTCTACAGACTTGCCGGGAACCCTGTGGGAGCGAGCTTGCTCGCGAAAGCGGTGGATCAGACACATTGACGTTGAATGTGCCGCCGTCTTCGCGAGCAAGCTCGCTCCCACAGTAGGACGGGGTTGGCCAGACAGTCAGGCCGGTTCGGCTTCTGTCGCATAAGCCTGTTCCAGCAGCACGGTGAAGCGGTTGAACGCGTCCAGCGCGCCTTGCTCCACTTCGGCCTCTTCCTCTGCCGTGAACGGCAACGCATCAAGGGTGCGCACAAAGCTTTTCCAGCCCTCGGCGCGGCCACCTTGCGGTTCAGCCAAATGCCGGGCACCGAAGGTTTCGCTCAGCTCGAGCGCCACGGCGCGCTTGATCAGGAACGCCGCGCCAAGCTTGGAACCCTCCGACACGAAGATCCAGCCCAGTGCGCGCGCCTTGCTCGGGTTTTTCAGCGCGCCAGCCACTGGGGCCGGGACGTCGGTATCGAGGTCGGCGAGGTCAGCCTTGGCCGCTTCGGCGCGGCAACGGGCCGGCAGGTCAGGGACGATCGCGGTCAGTTCAGTGTCGTTGTACAGCTCGACCAGTTCCGCCTGGAACAGGTATTGCGCGACGACGAAACGGGCGAAGCTGGCGCGACTTTCGAACGGTGCGTGGGCTTTGACCAGCGCATCGAGTTTGCTGTGCGGCTCATGGGTGATCTGGTTCAGGCGTTGCGAACGCAGGGCTTTTTCCGAGGCAGTCATGGGGGTGTCCTTGATGAATGAGGCGCTTGATAACAAGACGTACGGGAGGGCGCCGGACAGTAAAAAAACCCACTGCGCGGCGATAACACGCGCAGTGAGGCCGGGCGGGTCAGATGTCCCAGATCAGGTTGATCGCGAAGTTGCGTCCCGGTTGGGTCAGACGATCGAGATTGGCCGGTTGCGTCACCGAAGCTTCGCCGACGCTGTCGTAACCGCGCACGTCATCCCACAGCCAGTATTTCTTGTCGGTCAGGTTGTAGAGGCCGCCGCTGACGGTGACGTCGTCGGTGACTTTGTAATAGCCGGCCAGATCGAGAATGCCGAAGCCCGGGGTCTTGAACTGACTGCTGACGCCGTCCGGCGATTTGAAGTTGCTGTCGTCGACACGGTCCTTCTTCTTCACCACGGTCCAGCTCAGCAAACCGCCGTAGGTGTGCTGGTCGTAACCGAGGCCGAACACGCCGGTGAGCGGGTTGACGCTGTTGATCGGTTCGCCATTGTCGTTGTTGCGACCGTAGGCGTAAGCGATCGAGCCTTGGGTGTACAGGCCTTGCGGCGCGCCGAAGGCATCCAGATTCAAGCGACCTTTGACTTCCGCGCCCTTGATCGTGGCGCGCTTGATGTTGTTGCTCTGGAAGGTCAACTGATCGTCGCCCGGCTTGACCGCGTCTTCGTTGATGAAGTCGCGGTACTTGTTATAGAACACCGCGACGTCGAACGAACCCTGCTCGAAATTGCCGCGCAGGCCGGTTTCGAAGCCTTTGCTTTTTTCCGGCTCAAGGTCGGAGTTGGGCGCGACGGTGTAGCCGCTGGTGTTGTTCTCGAAACGCCCGTACAACGCTTTCGCCGTCGGCGTGCGGAAGCCTTCGGCGTACTGGCCGTACCAGGTGTAGTGTTCCGTCAGCGCATAGGTCAGGCCGAATTTCGGCGAGACTTTGTGCCAGGTCTTGTTCTTGTCGCTGACCGTGCCCTGGCCGTCGGCGTTCACGGTGTTGAGGAACTCCTCAGTGATGTGCGGCTTGAGCTGGGTGTAGTCGTAGCGCAGACCCGGCAGGAAGGTCCAGTCGTTCCAACTGATCTGATCCTGGGCAAACAGGCTGTAGGTGTTGATGGTCGGATCGGGGAAATCACTGGCCTTGGCCAGCACGTCCGCCGCACTGGTCGCGCCGATCGCCGTGCAGCCGCGACCGACTGCCAGGCATGTGCCGTCGCCGCTGCGCGAGCCGGTGACTTTCTGCTGCTTGATCGTGGTGCCGTAAGTCAGCAGGTGATCGGTGTCACCGATGGCGAAGGCCTTGTCCAGTTGCGCGTCGAACACCCACTGTTTTTCCTGGTAGATCGTGTCGCGGGTACGCAGCACCCGGCGCGTCATCGGGAAGTAATACTCTTCGGTGCTCTGGTCGGTCTTGGCAGTCTGATGGTTGAGACTCCACTTGACGTTATCGACCAGCAGGCTGTCGAGGGCGAAGGAATGTTCGATGCCGAAACGCTCGCGGGTGATGGTGTCGTTGCCGGTGCGCCACTGGTACATGCCGCCAGGCAGTACGCTGTCAGGGATGGTCGGGGCGCCGTTGAAGTACGGGCCGCCGTAGGCACTTTTCTGATCGGTGTCGCGATCGTCCTTGTACTTTTCGTAGGTCAGGCCCAGGCGCGAATCGTCGTTGTAGTTCCAGCCGAGCTTGGCCAGCACGTTGGTCGCACGGACGTCTTCGGGGTTGGCCGCGGTGCGCGCAAGGCCAGTGCCGTTGTGGTTGCCGAAGGATTCGCTTTCGTGACCGTCGCGCTGACTGTAATGCAGCAGACCGTCGAACTCACCGCTGCGCCCGGCGACGGTGGCGGATTTAAGCCAGCTGTCGTCGGCGGAGCTGTAACCGCTTTTCAACCGCGCGCCGACATCCTTGCCCGGTTTGATGATGTCGTCGGCGTCCAGCGTGTAATAGCTGACCGCGCCGCCGATGGCGTTGCTGCCGTACAGCACCGAGGCCGGGCCGCGGAGGATTTCCACGCGTTTGACGATTTCCGGGTCGACGTAGTTGCGCTGGCTCTTGGCGTACGGGCCGTTGAAGAAACCGTTGGGGATCTCCACGCCGTCGACTTGAGTCAGGATGCGGTCGCCGTCGATACCGCGAATGTTGTAGCCGCTGATGCCGCCGCGCTGACCGGCACCGCCGACTGAAACGCCCGGCTCGTAGCGCACCAGATCCTTGATGGTGTTGACGTTGTTGCGGTCGAGTTCATCGCGATCATGCACGCTGACTGTCGAAGGCACGCTGTTGACCGACTGTTCCTGACGCGTCGCGCTGATCGTCACTTGATCGAGATTCAGCGTGCCGCTGCCGCTGCGTTTTTCCAGTACGACGTTGTTGTTGCTCAGCTTGCGAAAGCTCAGGTTGGTCCCCACCAACAGGCGCTCGAGGGCTTTCTCCGGCGGCAGCGAACCGCGCACGCCCGGCGACGAGACGTTCTGACCCAGCTCTGCCGGCAAGCCGACCTGCCAACCGGTCACGGCGGTAAAGGCATTCAGCGCTGAAACCAGCGATTGCTGGCCGATGGCGAACGGGTAGTCGCCCATGTTGCGCGCCGGTTGCTCGGTGGCTGCGAGCAGCGGCGCGGTGCCGGCCATGAGGATGGCCGCGGTCAGCAGGGACAGTACGCGGGAGGGGGAAGCAGTCTGGCGGGTAAGGCGTGAGGACATCGATAGCGCTCCGTGTCGCACGAATCTTTATAGGTGCTGATCGGCATGGTTAGATGCGAATCAATTGCATTGGCTATAACGAGACGTACTGCCGTTGGCTATCGAGTAAAAATAATTCTCATTTAGTTCAGGATCACCAGCGCAGGGAATTCCTGCAGGCGCGCCGAGGTGATGTGGGCGAGGGAGCGCACCACGTCGAGCGGCTGGTCGAGACGGTAATTACCGGTGACGGCGACGTCGGCCAGGCGCTCGTTGTTGTTGATGATCCAGCCCGGGTAGTAGCGGCGCAGCTCTGCCAGGACCTGATTCAGCGGACAGTTCTCGAACACCAGACGGCCTTCAATCCAGGCCAGATCGGCATTGGCGTCGAGCTTGGCCGGACGATCAAATCCGTTGGGACCGATCCGAATGCTTTCCCCGGCACGCAGGCGCACGCGGGCATCGTTGTGGGTGGCGCGCAGATCGACATCGCCACGCTGCACATTCACTTGCGCGACCCCGTCGAGGTAGCGCACGGCGAATGCGGTGTCGTGCACGCTGGCCGTGACCGGCCCGGCGTCGATCTCCAGCGGCTGATTGCGGCCGCTGGCAATCTCGAAGAACGCCTCGCCCTGAAACAGCCGGGCCACACGTTGTTGATCATTGATGGTGCTGGAGAATGCTGAATTGGTGTTGAGCAGCACCTTCGAGCCGTCTTCCAGTTGCAGGCGCTGGCGCTCGCCGACCACGGTCAGGTGATCGGCCTGCAGGCGCATCGGCAGGTTGCTGAAGCTGAACAGACCGAGGATCAACACCGCAGCGCTGGCCAGCGGTTTCCAGTGCGGACGCAAGCGTTTGAGGAAAGTGATCTTTGCCGGTTTTGCTGCCAGGGCTTCGGCGCACAGCGCGACTTGCGGGCCGTCCCAGATCGCCTGGGCCTTGACGAACGCCTCGGCATTCAACGGATCCGCCGCCAGCCAGGCATGAAATTGCCGGGTCTGTTCCTCGTCCGGGCTGCCGAGCACGATGAGCCAGTCCAGCGCCTGGTCCATTGCAGCTGCAGCGTCCCGCGCCGAATCGGGCGAAGGCGGGCGGTGGGTGTGCGTCACGGTGGTTCCTCGGCAGTGTCTGTGCACGGCTGTTTTTTATTGCAGCGTAAAAGTCGGGCAAGGGTAGCAAAGCACGGTGATCAGTGCAGTCGATCCTGCCACTTACAGAAAAGCCCTACAGCTTCAGTCGCCATTCAAGCGTTCGGCGACGCCGATGCAAATTGTCATGATCAGTTTCAGTTCCTTCTGCACGGTGCTCAGCGACACGTGCAGTTCGTCGGCGATTTCCTGATAGCTGTGCCCGTGCAGGCGGCTGAGGATGAAGATCTGCTGCTGGCGTGGGCTGAGTTGGCTGAGGCTCACGTTCAAACGCTCCAGCAGTTGTTCGGCGTGGGCGGCGTCTTCCGCGCTGCTGGCCGGCGCGGCGATGCTCTGCACCACGTCCTGCGGCACATCATCGATCATGGTTCGCGCATGGATCTTGCGCGCACGCAAATGATCCAGCGCCAGATTGCGCGCGGTCTGGAAGACAAAGGGTTCAAGGTGATCGATGGCCCGCTCGCGCAACGCGCGGGTCACGCGCAGGTAAGTCTCCTGCAACAGGTCCTCAGCGGTGCTGTGATTGTTGACCATCCGTTCCAGCGTGCGCAGCAGGGAAGTGCGCTGGGCGAGGAAGACGTGGTTGAAGCGCGATTGACTCACGGGAGGACCTGATTCATTTCGAGCGAATGATAATGCTTATCATCCAGCTGAATGGTCAAGTGCTGATTTCAAATTGAAATCGGATCACATGTGGGAGCGAGCTTGCTCGCGAAGACGGGGTGTCAGGCAATTGAATATCGACTGACGGATCGCTTTCGCGAGCAAGCTCGCTCCCACAGGGATTGGTTGAATACCTGGAATTATTCGGCGTTACACAACGCCAGGCAGTTATCCAGCATGCGGTTGGAGAAGCCCCATTCGTTGTCGTACCAGGCCAGCACCTTGAGCAACTTGCCGCTGACTTTGGTGTGGTTGGCGTCGAAGATCGACGACAGCGGGTTGTGGTTGAAGTCGCTGGAAACCAGCGGCAAGGTGTTGTAACCGAGGATTTTCGAATGCTGGCTGGCCGCTTTCAGCAGGGCGTTGACTTCGTCGGCGCTGGCTTCTTTCTTCAGTTGCACGGTGAGGTCGACCAGCGACACGTTGATCACCGGCACACGCACGGCCATGCCGGTCAGTTTGCCGGCCAGTTCCGGCAGCACCAGGCCCACCGCTTCGGCAGCGCCGGTCTTGCTCGGGATCATGTTCTGCGTGGCCGAACGGGCGCGGTACGGGTCGCTATGATAGACGTCGGTAAGGTTCTGGTCGTTGGTGTAGGCGTGGATGGTGGTCATCAGGCCGCTTTCGATGCCCAGCTCGCGATGCAGCACCTGCGCCACTGGCGCCAGGCAGTTGGTGGTGCACGAGGCGTTGGAAATGATCTGGTGCGACTGACGCAAGATATCGTGGTTGACGCCATAAACCACAGTGGCGTCGGCGCCTTTGGCCGGCGCTGAGATGATTACCTTGCGGGCGCCGGCGCTGATATGCGCGGCGGCTTTGGCACGGTCGGTGAACAGACCCGTGCATTCGAAGACCACGTCGATTTTTTCCGCAGCCCATGGCAGGTCGGCCGGGTTGCGAATGGCGCTGACCGCGATGCGGTCGCCATTGACCGTCAGGCTCTCGTTATCGTGGGCCACTTCGGCGTCGAACGTGCCGTGGACGGTGTCGTATTTGAGCAGATGGGCATTGATCGAACTGTCACCCAGATCGTTGATCGCGACGATCTGCAGGTCTTGACGATAGCCTTGGGTATACAGTGCGCGCAGGACATTACGGCCGATGCGGCCAAAACCATTGATTGCGATTCGAAGAGTCATGGAACAGCGCCGCCGTCGTTTTGTTGTTTGAATTACAAGATTATTCGCATAAAAATAGAAAACAAGCCTTTTTAGTGGCAATATTTTGTTTTATCTACAACGAGTGACCTGAATCAACTGGTCCGAATGGTCAAAAAAGCCGTCTGTCATTCCAACAACAACGGCGTTTGACCAGCATAGACAATCAGGTCGCCACATCCGTTAGCCTGGAGTTCTACACATGCATCCCCGCGTTCTTGAGGTCACCGAACGGCTTATCGCCCGCAGCCGCGCCACGCGTCAGGCTTACCTTGCATTGATTCGCGGCGCTGCCACCGACGGCCCGATGCGCGGCAAGCTGCAATGCGCCAACTTCGCCCACGGCGTGGCCGGGTGCGGCACGGAAGACAAGCACAGCCTGCGGATGATGAACTCGGCGAACATCGCCATTGTGTCTTCGTATAACGACATGCTTTCGGCGCACCAGCCGTACGAAGTTTTCCCCCAACAGATCAAGAATGCACTGCGCGAGATTGGCTCGGTCGGCCAGTTCGCCGGCGGCACTCCGGCGATGTGTGACGGCGTGACCCAGGGCGAGCCGGGCATGGAACTGAGCCTGCCAAGTCGCGAAGTGATCGCCATGTCGACCGCCGTGGCGCTGTCGCACAACATGTTCGACGGTGCGCTGATGCTCGGCATCTGCGACAAGATTGTTCCGGGCTTGATGATGGGCTCGCTGCGCTTCGGTCATTTGCCAACGATCTTCGTCCCGGGCGGGCCGATGGTTTCGGGGATTTCCAACAAGGAAAAAGCCGACGTCCGCCAGAAGTACGCCGAAGGCAAGGCCACCCGTGAAGAGCTGCTGGAATCGGAGATGAAGTCCTACCACAGCCCGGGCACCTGCACGTTCTACGGCACCGCCAACACCAACCAGTTGCTGATGGAAGTCATGGGCCTGCACTTGCCGGGCGCGTCCTTCGTCAACCCGAATACACCGTTGCGCGACGCGCTGACCCGCGAAGCCGCGCACCAGGTCACGCGCCTGACCAAGCAGAACGGCAACTTCATGCCGATCGGCGAAATCGTCGACGAGAAGGCGCTGGTCAACTCCATCGTTGCCCTGCACGCCACTGGCGGATCGACCAATCACACCCTGCACATGCCGGCCATCGCCATGGCCGCGGGCATTCAACTGACCTGGCAAGACATGGCCGACCTCTCCGAAGTCGTGCCGACCCTGAGCCACGTCTATCCGAACGGCAAAGCTGACATCAATCACTTCCAGGCCGCCGGCGGCATGTCGTTCCTGATTCGCGAACTGCTAGGCGCCGGTCTGCTGCACGAAGACGTCAACACCGTGCTCGGTCATGGCCTGAGCCAGTACACCAAGGAACCGTTCCTCGATAACGGTGAGCTGGTCTGGCGCGAAGGCCCGACTGACAGCCTCGACGAAAACATCCTCCGTCCGGTGTCCCGTGCGTTCTCGCAAGAAGGCGGACTGCGGGTGATGGAAGGCAATCTCGGTCGCGGCGTGATGAAAGTGTCTGCCGTCGCGCTGGAAAACCAGATCGTCGAAGCACCGGCGATGGTCTTCCAGGATCAGCAGGATCTGGCCGATGCGTTCAAGGCCGGTCTGCTGGAGAAGGATTTTGTCGCGGTGATGCGCTTCCAGGGCCCGCGTTCCAACGGCATGCCGGAGCTGCACAAGATGACGCCGTTCCTCGGCGTGCTGCAGGATCGCGGCTTCAAAGTAGCGCTGGTGACCGATGGGCGCATGTCCGGCGCGTCGGGGAAAATCCCGGCGGCGATTCACGTCAGCCCCGAAGCTTATGTCGGTGGTGCTTTGGCGCGGGTGCAAGAGGGCGATATCATCCGCGTCGATGGCGTCAAAGGCACCTTGGAACTCAAGGTCGACGCCGCCGAATTTGCAGCGCGCGAACCTGCCAAGGGCCTGTTGGGCAACAACATTGGCAGCGGCCGCGAGTTGTTTGGCTTCATGCGCATGGCCTTCAGCTCGGCGGAGCAGGGCGCCAGCGCCTTCACTTCTGCCCTGGAGACGCTTAATTGAAACTGGCTTTGGTCGGTGACATCGGAGGCACCAACGCGCGTTTCGCGTTGTGGCAAAACCAGCAACTGCAATCGGTTCAGGTGCTGGCCACGGCCGACTTCGCGACGCCGGAAGAGGCGATCGGCTTGTACCTGGGCGGTCTTGGCCTGGCGCCGGGTTCAATCGGTTCGGTGTGCCTGTCGGTGGCGGGACCGGTGAGCGGCGACGAATTCAAGTTCACCAACAATCATTGGCGGCTGAGTCGTAGCGCGTTCTGCAAGACCTTGCAGGTCGACCAATTGTTGCTGACCAACGACTTCTCGGCGATGGCGCTGGGCATGACCCGTTTGCAGCCGGGCGAATTCCGCGTGGTCTGCGAAGGCACGCCGGAGCCGTTGCGCCCGGCGGTGGTGATCGGCCCGGGCACTGGCCTGGGTGTCGGCACCTTGCTCGACCTCGGCGAAGGTCGCTTTGCCGCGTTGCCGGGCGAGGGCGGCCACGTCGACCTGCCGCTGAGCAGCCCGCGCGAAACGCAACTGTGGCAGCACATCTACAACGAGATCGGCCATGTCAGCGCGGAAACCGCGTTGAGCGGCGGCGGCCTGCCGCGGCTGTACCGGGCGATCTGTGCGGTGGATGGCCATGAGCCTACGCTTGAAACGCCAGAGGCGATCACCGCCGCCGGTCTGGCCGGTGACCCGATTGCTCTGGAAGTGCTCGAGCAGTTCTGCTGCTGGCTCGGTCGCGTCGCCGGCAACAATGTGCTCACCACCGGCGCGCGCGGCGGTGTGTTTATCGTCGGCGGGGTGATTCCACGCTTCGCCGATTTCTTCCTCGAAAGCGGCTTCGCTCGCTGCTTCGCCGACAAGGGCTGCATGAGCGACTACTTCAAAGGCATTCCGGTGTGGCTGGTGACGGCACCGTATTCCGGCCTGGTCGGCGCCGGTGTGGCGCTGGATCAAGCGACTCGACCCTGAAATGCAATCGCCCGTGTGGGAGCGAGCCTGCTCGCGAAAGCGGTGTATCAGTCAGCAAATGCGTTGAAGGTAAACCCGATTCGCGAGCAGGCTCGCTCCCACAGTGGTTTTGTGGTGTTTGTAAAATCAGCGCTTAAGGCATAATCCGCCCCAACTCCAACAACAAGGATGCCTTCGAAGTGAGCTCAGTCAACAAGTCGATATTGTTGGTCGATGACGACCAGGAAATACGCGAGTTGCTGGAAACCTACCTGACCCGCGCCGGGTTTCAGGTGCGGGCCACCGCCGATGGCGCCGGTTTTCGTCAGGCGCTCAACGAGGCGCCGAGCGATCTGGTGATCCTCGATGTCATGCTGCCCGACGAAGACGGTTTCAGCCTGTGCCGTTGGGTGCGTCAGCATCCGCGTCAGGCGCAGGTGCCGATCATCATGCTGACCGCCAGTTCCGACGAAGCCGACCGGGTGATCGGTCTGGAACTCGGTGCCGACGACTACCTCGGCAAACCGTTCAGCCCGCGCGAACTGCAAGCGCGAATCAAGGCCTTGCTGCGCCGCGCGCAATTCGCTCACGAACGCAGCGGCAGCGAAGTGCTGGCCTTTGACGACTGGCGCCTGGACACGGTCAGTCATCGGCTGTTCCACACCGACGGCGAGGAAGTGATTCTTTCCGGCGCCGATTTTGCTCTGCTGAAACTGTTCCTTGACCACCCGCAGCAAATCCTCGACCGCGACACCATCGGCAATGCCACCCGTGGCCGCGATCTGATGCCGCTCGATCGCATCGTTGACATGGCCGTCAGCCGTTTGCGCCAACGCCTGCGCGACACCGAAAAACCGCCACGGCTGATTCGCACCGTACGTGGCAGCGGTTATCAGTTGGCAGCCAATGTGGTTGCCGGCAATGCTCACTGAGGCGCTGCGCAAGTTCGCCAGCCGCGTGCCGGTGCCGCGCTCATTGCTCGGACGGATGTTGCTGCTGACCCTGCTGGCGGTGCTGTTCGCACAGACGCTGTCGAGTGTGATCTGGGTTTCGCAGTTGCGCGCCACCCAGCTCGAAGGCCTGGTCACCAGCGCCCGCAGCCTGGCCCATTCGATGACCGCCAGCGTCAGTTATTTCCGTTCCTTGCCGGTGGCCTATCGACCGCTGGTGCTCGATCAATTGCGCAGCATGGGCGGCACCCGGTTTGTCGTGACCCTCAACGACAAGCCCTTGGGCATGGACGTGCTGCCAGTGACGCCGCGCAAGGCCGCGGTGATGCAAGCGGTGGATGAGGTGCTGCGCCAGTCGCTTGGCCATGACACGGATATTTCGGTGACCTTCGTCAGTCCCGAAGACCTGCGCATTTTCAACGCCGGACTGAAACTCGATGAATTGCCGCGCTCCTGGGCGCATTACGCGTTGACGCTTGAACCGGTGAATCCGCCGGTGCTGGTCACTCAAATTCAGATGGCCCCGGGCGAGTGGTTGTACATCGCCTCGTTGCTGCCCGAGCCCTACACCAGTCTCGAAGAGCAAGGCCTGCCGGCGCAGCAGGTGTGGTTCATCGTCCTGACCAGCGGCTTTCTGTTGTTGTTCATCGGCCTGCTCGTGCACTGGCAGAGCCGGCCGCTCAAGCGTCTGGCACGGGCGGCGCGGGATCTGTCGCTGGGCGCCGACGTCGAGCCAGTGGCGGAGGGCGGCGGCAGTGAAGTGGTGGAGGTCGGGCGCGCGTTCAACACCATGCGCGAACGCATCAGCCGCTACCTGACCGAGCGCAGCCAGTTGTTCAGCGCGATTTCCCACGACTTGCGCACGCCGATCACCCGCTTGCGTTTGCGCGTCGAGCTGCTCGAGGACGAACAGCTGCAAGCCAAGTTCGGCCGCGATCTGGATGAGCTGGAGCTGCTGGTCAAAGGCGCGTTGCAATGCGTGAAAGACACCGACATCCACGAGAACATCGAGCCGGTGGATCTCAACCATGTCCTCGATTGTCTGGTCGAGCCGTACCTGGCGCCGAATGGCAACGGTCGTGTAACCCAGCATGGGCGCGCGCTGTCGGCGTATCCGGGCAAGCCGCTGGCGCTCAAGCGCTGCATCGGCAACCTGATCGACAACGCCTTGAAGTATGGACAGAACGCGCACCTGCACATCGATGACGATGACAGCGCGTTTGTTTTGCACGTCGACGATGAAGGGCCGGGCGTGCCGCAGCAGCGGTTGGAGCAGGTGTTCGAACCGCACTTCAGGTTGGCGGGGCAGCAGCAGGGTTATGGGTTGGGTCTTGGCATTGCGCGCAATATTGCCCATAGCCATGGCGGGGAAGTGACGTTGCAGAATCTGCGTGAGGGTGGGTTGCGGGTGACGTTGCAGTTGCCGCGTTCGGTTGATTGAAGATCAAAAGATCGCAGCCTTCGGCAGCTCCTACATTTGGAATGCGTTTCCATGTAGGAGCTGCCGAAGGCTGCGATCTTTTGACTTTGCTTTGCTAATGTCACAGGCTAGTGACAAACCCCGTCCCCTTCGTTACAAGCCCGCCCCGGCCCGTTGTTTAGACTGCCCGCAGTCCTAACAACAAAAAAGGGTCACTCCATGGACACCTTTCACCCAGACTTCAGCAGTTGGCTGAATGCCCCTGCCCACCAGCAATGGCTTGCCGCCGAAGGCCTGCGTCTGCTGGATTTTGCCAAGGCCTCAAAGCTGCCAGAAGGTTTCGGCAACCTCGACGAGCGCGGCCGTCTGCCGGCGCACGCGCAAGCCGAAACCATGAACACCGCGCGCATGACCCACAGCTTCGCCATGGCCCACATTCAGGGGCTGCCGGGGTTCGCCGAGCTGATCGATCACGGCATCGCCGCCCTGCGCGGGCCGCTGCGTGATGCGCTGCACGGTGGCTGGTTTGCAGTTGCCCGGCACCGCGACGACAACACCGGCAAGAACGCCTATCTGCATGCCTTTGTCGCGCTCGCCGCCAGTTCCGCCGTGGTCGCGCAACGGCCCGGCGCCCAGGCCTTGCTCGATGACGCAATCGATATCATCGACACTTATTTCTGGAGCGAAGAAGAGGGCGCCATGCGCGAATTCTTCAATCGCGACTGGAGCGAAGAAGAAGCCTATCGCGGCGCCAACAGCAACATGCACGCGACCGAAGCATTCCTCGCGCTGGCTGATGTCACCGAAGATCCGCGCTGGCTGGTGCGCGCCCAGCGCATCGTCGAGCGGGTGATCCACGGTCACGCGGCGGCCAATGATTACATGGTCATCGAACACTTCGATCGCGACTGGCAGCCGCTACGCGAATACAACCACGACAATCCTGCTGATGGTTTCCGTCCTTACGGCACCACGCCGGGCCATGGTTTCGAATGGGCGCGCTTGCTGCTGCATCTTGAAGCCGCGCGGGTGCAGGCTGGCATGCTGACGCCGGGCTGGTTGGCGACCGATGCGCAAAAACTCTTCGAACACAATTGCCGCAACGGCTGGGATGTCGATGGTGCGCCGGGCATCGTCTACACCCTCGATTGGGATAACCAGGCCGTCGTTCGCCATCGCCTGCACTGGACGCATGCCGAAGCCAGCGCCGCCGCCAGTGCCTTGCTCAAACGTACCGGCGACGCGCAATACGAAACCTGGTACCGACTGTTCTGGGAATTCTGTGAGACGAATTTCATCGACCGCTGCAACGGCAGCTGGCACCACGAACTCAATCCGCAGAATGTGCCCAGTGCCGATATTTGGCCGGGCAAGCCCGATCTGTATCACGCCTGGCAGGCTGTGCTGATTCCGCGGTTGCCGCTGGCGCCAAGCATGGCCACGGCTTTGGCGCGGTTATCTCGGCCTGTTCCTGTGTAACCATGTCGTGACATTTACGCGTCCCTTCGTTACCTGCGAAGCGAAACGCTCTGTTTAAACTCCGTGCAGCGCAAGCACCAGACTTGCAATGCATAACAACAAGAAAGGTACATCTCGAATGAATGCGATTTCTCGCCTCGCTACTGTCATTTCTGTCGCCTCCCTGTTCCCGCTCGCAATCCTGCCGCTCAGTGTCTCCGCTGCCGATTCCAAAGGTTCGGTCGAAGTCGTGCACTGGTGGACTTCCGGTGGCGAAAAAGCCGCTGTTGATGTGCTCAAGGCCCAAGTCGAAAAAGACGGTTTCACCTGGAAGGACGGCGCTGTCGCCGGTGGTGGCGGTGCGACTGCCATGACCGTGCTGAAGAGCCGTGCCGTTGCCGGCAACCCGCCTGGCGTCGCCCAGATCAAAGGCCCGGACATCCAGGAATGGGCGTCGACCGGTCTGCTCGACACTGACGTTTTGAAAGACGTCGCCAAGTCGGAAAAGTGGGACAGTCTGCTCGACAAGAAAGTCTCCGATACCGTGAAGTACGACGGTGATTACGTGGCCGTGCCGGTGAACATTCACCGTGTGAACTGGCTGTGGATCAACCCGGAAGTCTTCAAGAAAGCCGGCATCACCAAGAATCCAACCACCCTCGAAGAGTTCTACGCCGCCGGCGACAAGCTGAAAGCGGCGGGCTTCATTCCGCTGGCCCACGGCGGTCAGCCTTGGCAGGACAGCACCGTGTTCGAAGCCGTGGTGCTCTCGGTCATGGGCGTGGATGGCTACAAGAAAGCCCTGGTCGATCTCGACAACAAGGCGCTGACCGGTCCGGAAATGGTCAAGGCGCTCACTGAGCTGAAGAAAGTCGCGACCTACATGGACGCGGACGGCAAAGGCCAGGACTGGAACCTCGAAGCGGCCAAGGTCATCAACGGCAAGGCCGGCATGCAGATCATGGGTGACTGGGCCAAATCCGAATGGACCGCCGCCAAGAAAGTCGCCGGCAAGGACTACGAGTGCGTAGCGTTCCCGGGCACCGACAAGGCGTTCACCTACAACATCGACTCGCTGGCCGTGTTCAAGCAGAAGGACGCAGGCACTGCGGCCGGTCAGCGGGACATCGCCAAAGTCGTGCTGGGTGAGAACTTCCAGAAAGTCTTCAGCATCAACAAAGGCTCGATCCCGGTTCGCAACGACATGTTGAACAACATGGACAAGCTCGGCTTCGATTCCTGCGCACAGACCGCTGCCAAGGACTTCCTCGCGGACGCCAAGTCCGGCGGCCTGCAACCAAGCATGGCGCACAACATGGCGACCACGCTGGCGGTGCAGGGCGCGTTCTTTGACGTAGTCACCAACTACATCAACGACCCGAAAGCCGACCCGGCCGATGCTGCGAAGAAACTTGGCGCGGCAGTTCAGTCGGCCAAGTAATGCTTGGCCCCTGTAGGAGTGAGCCTGCTCGCGATAGCAATCTGTCAGCCACCGTCTGAGTGACTGACACACCGTAATCGCGAGCAGGCTCACTCCTACAAGGAGAATGCTTTCGTAAACCCTTATTGTGGATTTCCCCATGAGTTCTGTTGCTGTGTTCAGCAAGGCCTCGCCGTTCGATGCATTGCAGCGCTGGCTACCGAAACTGGTGCTGGCGCCGAGCATGTTCATCGTGCTGGTGGGCTTCTATGGCTACATCCTGTGGACGTTCATTCTGTCGTTCACCACGTCGACCTTCCTGCCCAACTACAAGTGGGCCGGTCTGGCGCAATACGCGCGGTTGTTCGACAACGATCGCTGGTGGGTGGCGAGCAAGAACCTCGCCGTGTTCGGCGGCATGTTCATCGGCATCACCCTGGTGATCGGCGTGTTGCTGGCGGTGTTCCTCGACCAGCGCATCCGTCGCGAAGGCTTTATCCGCACCATTTACCTGTACCCGATGGCGCTCTCGATGATCGTCACCGGTACCGCGTGGAAATGGCTGCTCAACCCGGGCATGGGCCTGGACAAATTGTTGCGTGACTGGGGCTGGGAAGGCTTCCGTCTGGACTGGCTGATCGACCCTGATCGCGTGGTCTACTGCCTGGTGATTGCCGCTGTGTGGCAAGCCTCGGGCTTCATCATGGCGATGTTCCTCGCCGGCCTGCGTGGCGTTGATCAATCGATCATCCGTGCCGCGCAGATCGACGGCGCGAGCATGCCGCGCATCTACTGGAAAGTCGTACTGCCAAGCCTGCGTCCGGTGTTCTTCAGTGCGGTGATGATCCTTGCGCACATCGCGATCAAGAGCTTCGACCTCGTTGCGGCAATGACCGCCGGCGGCCCGGGTTATTCCTCCGACCTGCCAGCGATGTTCATGTATTCCTTCACTTTCAGTCGCGGCCAGATGGGCATGGGCTCGGCCAGTGCGATTCTGATGCTCGGTGCGATCCTCGCGATCATCGTGCCTTACCTGTACTCCGAGCTGAGGACCAAGCGTCATGACTAGTCTCGCTGCCAAACCCGCCATCAGCTTGAGCCGCATCGCGATCTACGCGGTGCTGATCTTCGCGGTGTTTCTCTATCTGGTGCCGCTGGTGGTCATGTTGCTGACCAGCTTCAAGACTCCGGAAGACATCAGCACCGGCAACCTGTTGAGCTGGCCGACCGTGGTCAGCGGCATCGGTTGGGTCAAGGCCTGGGCCACGGTTGATGGCTACTTCTGGAACTCGATCAAGATCACCGTACCGGCCGTAATCATCTCCACGGCCATCGGTGCGTTGAACGGTTACGTGCTGTCGATGTGGCGTTTCCGGGGTTCGCAGCTGTTCTTCGGTCTGCTGCTGTTCGGCTGCTTCCTGCCGTTCCAGACCGTGCTGCTGCCGGCCTCGTTCACCCTCGGCAAGATGGGCCTGGCGAGCACTACCACCGGGCTGGTCTTCGTCCACGTAGTTTACGGTCTGGCGTTCACCACGCTGTTCTTCCGCAACTACTACGTCAGCATTCCCGATGCGCTGGTCAAGGCCGCACGTCTGGATGGCGCGGGGTTCTTCACGATTTTCCGCCGCATCATCCTGCCGATGTCGACGCCGATCATCATGGTCTGCCTGATCTGGCAATTCACCCAGATCTGGAACGACTTCCTGTTCGGGGTGGTGTTCTCCAGCGGTGATTCGCAACCGATCACCGTGGCGCTGAACAACCTGGTCAACACCAGCACCGGCGCCAAGGAATACAACGTGGATATGGCAGCGGCGATGATCGCCGGCCTGCCGACCCTGCTGGTCTATGTGGTCGCAGGCAAGTATTTCGTGCGCGGGCTGACGGCCGGCGCGGTCAAGGGGTAATCATGGCTACGCTTGAACTTCGCAACGTAAACAAGACCTACGGGGCCGGTCTGCCGGACACCCTGAAGAACATCGAACTGTCGATCAAGGACGGTGAATTCCTGATCCTCGTCGGCCCGTCGGGCTGCGGCAAATCGACCTTGATGAACTGCATCGCCGGTCTGGAAACCATCACCGGCGGCGCGATCATGATCGGTGATCAGGACGTCAGCGGCATGAGCCCGAAGGATCGCGACATCGCCATGGTGTTCCAGTCCTACGCGCTGTACCCGACCATGAGCGTGCGCGAGAACATAGAGTTCGGCCTGAAAATTCGCAAGATGCCGCAGGCAGCGATCGACGAAGAAGTCGCCCGCGTCGCCAAGCTGTTGCAGATCGAACACCTGCTCAATCGCAAGCCGGGCCAGCTCTCCGGTGGTCAGCAACAGCGTGTGGCGATGGGCCGTGCCCTGGCGCGGCGGCCGAAGATCTACCTGTTCGACGAACCGCTGTCGAACCTCGACGCCAAGCTGCGCGTCGAGATGCGCACCGAAATGAAACTGATGCACCAGCGCCTGAAAACCACCACGGTCTACGTGACCCACGACCAGATCGAAGCGATGACTCTGGGCGATAAAGTGGCGGTGATGAAGGACGGCATCATCCAGCAGTTCGGCACGCCGAAAGACATCTATAACGACCCGGCGAACCTGTTCGTCGCCAGCTTCATCGGTTCGCCGCCGATGAACTTCATCCCCCTGCGTCTGCAGCGCAAGGACGGTCGTCTGCTGGCGCTGCTCGACAGCGGTCAGGCGCGCTGCGAATTGCCGATGAGCATGCAGGACGCCGGGCTCGAAGACCGCGAAGTGATCCTCGGCCTGCGCCCGGAGCAGATCGTGCTGGCGAATGGCGAGGGCAATGGTCTGCCGAGCATCCGTGCCGAAGTGCAGGTCACTGAACCGACCGGTCCGGACACGCTGGTGTTCGTCAATCTGAATGACACCAAGGTCTGCTGCCGACTGGCGCCGGACGTGGCACCGCAGGTGGGCGAAAGCCTGACGCTGCAATTCGATCCATCGAAAGTGTTGTTGTTCGACGCCAATACCGGTGAGCGCCTCGGCACTGCCGGCCAACCACAGACCGATGCGCGGTCTGCGAACGTCGCCCAATTCAAAGGGCGCTGAAAAACAGTGTAGGAGCGAGCCTGCTCGCGATGACGGTGTATCAGTCGACAGAGATGTTGAATGTAAAACCGCTATCGCGAGCAGGCTCACTCCTACAAGGAGCACGCGGTGCCCGGCCTGTCGAGCACCGCACTTTATGTAAACCGCGTTAGATAAAAACAGTTAATAACAATAAAGACGAGGATGTAGGGATGAAAAAGAAACACGTCAATGCCCGGTTGATCTGCCAGGTTTCTGCGGCAGCTGCACTGGTGCTGGCCGGTAACGCAATGGCGGCGGATGCCTTCAGCTCCGACTCCAAATGGATGACCGGCGACTGGGGCGGCGAGCGCACCAGGCTGATCGAGCAGGGTATCGACATCAAAGGCGACTACGTTGGCGAGATGGGCGCCAACCTGCACGGTGGTTATGACGACGACAAGACCGGCCGCTACAGCGACCAGTTCGGCCTCGGCGTGGCCCTCGACCTGCAGAAACTGTGGGGCTGGGACAACACGCAAGCGAAAATCCAGCTGACCAACCGTAACGGCTACAACATCTCCAACGACCGCGTTGGCGATCCGCGTGCCGGCACCCTCAGCTCCTCGCAGGAAGTCTACGGCCGTGGCCACATGGTGCGTCTGACCCAACTGTGGATCCAGCACCAGTTCTTCGACAACAAGCTCGACGTCAAGGCCGGTTACTTCGGCGAAGGTGAAGACTTCAACACCTTCCCGTGCGACTTCCAGAACCTCGCGTTCTGCGGTTCGCAAGTGGGTAACTGGGCGACCAACATCTGGTACAACTGGCCAGTCAGCCAGGCCGCGATCCGTGTGAAGTACAACATCAACGACGAGCTCTATGCGCAAATCGGCGCGTACAACCAGAACCCGTCGCAGCTGGAACACGGCAACGGCTTCAAGCTCAGCGGCAGCGGCACCAAGGGTACCGTGCTGCCGGTTGAATTGGTCTGGTCGCCGAAGGTCAACAGCCTGCCGGGCGAATACCGCGTTGGTTACTACAAGAGCACGGCCGATGCCGACGACGTTCGCGAAGACGTCAACGGTTTCGACGCGGCAACCACCGGTGACGACTACAAGTCGCACAGCAGCAAGCACGGCTACTGGTTCGTCGCGCAACAGCAACTCACCAGCCACAACGGTGATGCTACTCGCGGTCTGAACATCGCCGCCAACGCGACCTTCCACGACAAGGACACCAACTTCATTGACAACTACCAGTCGGTGATGTTTGTCTACAAAGGCCCGTTCGATGCGCGTCCGAAGGATGACATCGGTATCGGCGCGGCGCGTATCCACGTCAACAAGGACGTCAAGCGCAACGCTGAACTGCTGAACGCTTCCAACGGTGTCTCCGACTACGACAACGCCGCGTTCTCGCCGATTCGTGAAACCGAATACAACTACGAGCTCAACTACGGCATCCACGTCACCAACTGGCTGACCGTGCGTCCCAACCTGCAATACATCACCCATCCGGGCGGTGTGGATGAAGTCGATAACGCTTTGGTCGCTGGCCTGAAAATTCAGTCAACGTTCTGACGCGTCTGCGATAAGCTCCTCTCTATGTGCGCATTTTGCGGACAGCCCAGGCTGTCCGCTTTTTTTTGGGGCGAGGCGCAGCCCAATGATTTCAGGATCGTGGCAAATGCATGAGCATCCGCTGCAACGCTTCTTCAAGTCCCTGCGCGAGCGACCGGTGTTCGCCTGGGAGCGCTATCAGATGCGCGATGTGCTGGTGATCGATCATCCGCTGTGTCAGGCGGTGTTCAGTCGTCAGGGCGCGCAGTTGCTGCACTTTCAACCGCGCGGGCAGAAGCCGTGGTTGTGGTGCGCGGCGAAGTGGCCGCATGTCGGCGCGATCCGCGGTGGCGTGCCGGTGTGCTGGCCGTGGTATGGACGTCATCCGAGCGAAAATGCCTGGCCGTCCCATGGCTGGGCGCGATTGCTCGACTGGAAACTACTCGACAGCAGCAGCGCCGAAGACGGCGTGCGTCTGCACTGGCAATTGCAGCTGTGCGATTGGCAGGTCGACCTGCACGCGCATCTGGGCGAACGCATGGAATTGCGCCTGAGCACTGAGCATCAGGACGACATGCCGTGCCAGTTGAGCCAGGCTTTGCACGCTTACTGGCGTATTGGCGATGTCGGTGAGATAGCGCTGTCTGGCCTCGAAGGCGCGCAGGGTTATGACCAGTTGAACCGTCAGGTTTGCCAGCAGGAAGGTGAGTTGCGCGTCGATGGCGGTTGTCAGCGGGTGTTCCAGCATGACGGCGAATTGCAGCTCAAGGATCACGCCTGGCAGCGCGAGTTGTGCATCGATACCGGTGACAGTGGCGACACCGTCGTGTGGCATCCGGGAGCGCGACCGTTGCTGGGAGTGAGCTGGGACGAAGTATCGGAATTCGTTTGTGTAGAAGCCGCGGCGGGCGGCACCGACAGTCTGCATTTGGCGCCGGGGGAGAAGGCGCATTTGAGCTTGCAGGCGTGGGCGGCGGCCTGAAGATCAAAAGATCGCAGCCTTCGGCAGCTCCTACCTTGGAATGCGTTCCTGTAGGAGCTGCCGAAGGCTGCGATCTTTTACGCGAAGCGTCCTAATTGAATTCATCCCCGACCGGATACCGGCTCGCATTCAGGCTCTCTTTGATCTTGCGCAGATGCGGCTGGAAATCCACGCCACGGCGCAAGGTCATCCCCGTCGCCAAAACATCCAGCACGGTCAACTGAATGATCCGCGAGGTCATCGGCATATAGATGTCGGTGTCTTCCGGCAGCGGAATGTTCAAACTCAGCGTACTGGCCTTGGCCAGCGGCGAATTCTCCGCCGTCAGGCCCAGCACGGACGCGCCGTTCTCCCGGGCGATCCGCGCCACTTCCACCAGTTCGCGCGTACGCCCGGTGTAGGAAATGATCACGAACAACTCACCGGTGTGCGCCACCGAAGCAATCATCCGTTGCATCAGCACGTCGGCATGCGCAGTGACCGCGAGGTTGAAGCGGAAAAACTTGTGCTGCGCGTCCAGCGCCACCGGGGCCGAAGCACCGAGGCCGAAAAAGTGGATCTGCCGCGCCTGGATCAACAGGTCGACGGCGCGGCTGATCAGGTTCGGGTCCAGCGCCTGACAAGCGCTGTCCAGCGAGGCGATGGCGCTGCCGAAAATCTTCTGCGTGTATGCCTCGGGATTGTCGTCGGCCTCGACCGCGCGGCTGACATACGCCGCGCCACTGGCCAGGCTCTGGGCCAATTGCAGCTTGAGTTCGGGATAACCGCTGACACCGAATGAACGGCAGAAACGGTTGACCGTCGGTTCGCTCACCGAGGCGGCCTGGGCGAGGGCGGCGATGCTGAAGCGGGTGGCCTGCTGCGGGTTGAGCAGGATCACCTCGGCGACCTTACGTTCGGCCTTGTTCAGCTCTTCAAGGCGACTCTGGATCTGTTCCAGTAAATTTCGCACGCGGTCCATATGGAATTCCTGATTCACCAACGCAGAGTTGCGTCGGGCTATGCAAATTGGGCCTTTGATATGGCCCGTGACGGTGGCCTATCCTACTGATGCGTCCGGGCGACCACCACTCGGATTGAGTATTCTGCGAAAATGTTGTGGTTATTACTACATTTTCCCTTGAGTGATGCCTTGAAAAAAGGTATTTGTAGCTTAACTTGATAAAAGAACAAACATCATGCCTTCCATTACGGTTGAACCGTGCACCTTTGCCTTGTTCGGCGCGCTTGGCGATCTGGCCCTGCGCAAGCTGTTTCCTGCCCTTTATCACCTTGACGGTGCCGACCTGCTGCACGAAGACACGCGGATCATCGCGCTGGCTCGTGAGCCCGGCAGCGAGCAGCAGCACATGGCGTTCATCGCCGCCGAATTGCGCCGTTACGTCGGCAAAGAGCTGAACGAAACCGTGGCCGAGCGTTTTCTCGCGCGCCTGACCTACCTGCACGTCGACTTCCTCAAGGCCGAAGATTACGTGGCGCTGGCGGAACTGGCCGGCAGCAGCCAGCGCATGATCGCCTACTTCGCTACGCCGGCGGCGGTGTACGGCGCGATCTGCGAGAACCTGGAAAAAGTCGGTCTGGCCGAGAACACCCGCGTGGTCCTGGAAAAGCCGATCGGCTCTGACCTGGAATCGTCGCGCAAGGTCAACGACGCGGTGGCGCAGTTCTTCCCGGAAGACCGCACGTACCGCATCGACCACTATCTGGGCAAGGAAACCGTTCAGAACCTGATCGCCCTGCGTTTCGCCAACAGCCTGTTCGAAACCCAGTGGAACCAGAATTACATCTCCCACGTGGAAATCACCGTGGCCGAGAAGGTCGGCATCGAAGGCCGTTGGGGCTATTTCGACAAGGCTGGCCAACTGCGCGACATGATCCAGAATCACCTGTTGCAGTTGCTCTGCCTGATCGCCATGGACCCACCGGCCGACCTCTCCGCCGACAGCATCCGTGACGAGAAAGTAAAGGTGCTGAAGGCGCTGGCGCCGATCAGCCCGGAAGGCCTGACTACACAAGTGGTGCGCGGCCAGTACATCGCCGGTCACAGCGAAGGTAAATCGGTACCGGGCTACCTCGAAGAACCGAATTCCAATACCCAGAGCGACACCGAAACCTTCGTCGCCCTGCGAGCTGATATCCGCAACTGGCGCTGGGCCGGTGTGCCGTTCTACCTGCGTACCGGCAAGCGCATGCCGCAGAAGCTGTCGCAGATCGTCATCCACTTCAAGGAACCCTCGCACTACATCTTCGCCCCGGAGCAGCGCCTGCAGATCAGCAACAAACTGATCATCCGCCTGCAACCGGACGAAGGCATTTCCTTGCGAGTGATGACCAAAGAGCAGGGCCTGGACAAGGGCATGCAACTGCGCAGCGGGCCGCTGCAACTGAATTTCTCCGACACCTGGCGTAGCGCGCGGATCCCCGATGCCTACGAGCGGTTGTTGCTGGAAGTGATGAACGGCAATCAGAACCTGTTTGTCCGTAAAGATGAAATCGAAGCCGCGTGGAAGTGGTGTGACCAGCTGATCGCCGGGTGGAAAAAATCCGGCGACGCGCCCAAGCCGTATGCGGCCGGGTCGTGGGGGCCGATGAGCTCCATTGCTTTGATCACGCGGGACGGGAGGTCGTGGTATGGCGATATCTGATGTGCAACTGCCGACGGGCGTGACTGCCCGCGAATTCAACAGCCCGGTTTTGCTTGCCGAAGGCCTGGCGCTGAACGTTGCCAAACAACTGAGCGAAGCCATTGCGGCACGCGGCAACGCGGTGCTGGTGGTGTCCGGCGGGCGCAGCCCGGTGGCGTTTTTCCAGCACCTGGCCAGGCAGGAGCTGGACTGGTCGAAGGTCGTTGTGACCCTGGCCGACGAACGTTGGGTGCCGGTTGAACATGCCGACAGCAATGCTGGCCTGCTCAAGCAATACCTGCTCAAAGGCCCGGCAGCCAAGGCGCAGTTCCTCAGCCTCTACAGCGCGGCGGCCAACGTCGAGCAGGCTGCTGAACAGGCTGATCGTCTGCTCGCCGAGCTGCCACCGATCGACGTGCTGGTGCTGGGCATGGGCGATGACGGTCACACCGCGTCGCTGTTCCCCGACAGCCCGAACCTCGCCGAAGCCCTGCAAGCCGATGGCACGCGCCGTTGCTGGCCGATGCTGGCGCCCAGCGTGCCACGTCAGCGCCTGACCATGAGCCGTGCGCTGCTGGCTTCGGCCAAACACAAGATTCTGTCGATTTCCGGTCAATCGAAACTGACCACCCTGAATGCCGCGCTGGCATCCGATGACGTCGCGGCCATGCCGGTGCGCGCGTTTCTGCAACCTACGTTAGAGATTTACTGGTGCCCATGAGCCAAGGAACAGCCGCTATGACAACCCCATCCCCGACCGTTTCCATGGCGGACAAAGTTGCCCTGATCGACAGTCTCTGCGCCAAAGCGCGGATCCTGCCGGTGATCACCATCGCCCGCGAACAGGACGTGCTGCCACTGGCCGACGCCCTCGCCGCCGGTGGCCTGACCGCGCTGGAAGTGACCCTGCGTTCGCAGTTCGGCCTCAAAGCCATCCAGATCCTGCGCGAACAGCGTCCGGAACTGATGACCGGTGCCGGCACCGTGCTCGATCGCAACATGCTCGCGGCGGCGGAAGCGGCCGGTTCGCAATTCATCGTTACCCCGGGCATCACCCGCGACCTGCTCGAAGCCAGCGTCGACAGCCCGATTCCGCTGCTGCCGGGCATCAGCAACGCCTCGGGGATCATGGAAGGCTACGGTCTTGGGTATCGCCGCTTCAAGCTGTTCCCGGCGGAAGTCAGCGGTGGCGTAGCGGCAATCAAGGCCCTCGGTGGTCCGTTCGGCGAAGTGAAATTCTGCCCGACTGGCGGCGTCGGCCCGGCCAATATCAAGAGCTACATGGCGCTGAAAAACGTCATGTGCGTGGGCGGTAGCTGGATGCTCGATCCTGAGTGGATCAAGAACGGCGACTGGGCCCGCATTCAGGAATGCACCGCAGAGGCCCTGGCGCTGCTGGACTGATCTTTACCCCTACACCTCGTTGTGTGCTTTACGGCTTTATGGTGCGCTTGGTCGGCGCACCTTTTTTTTGCGCCGAAGAAAGTAAACATACATGCCGCGATACATAGTTAACGCACGCGGTCCGTTCGCCGGGGTTAACCTGCGTTCATCTTATGGAAGAGAGAACTCCTCATGGACGACCTTCAGTCTCTGCCCCTTGCGCCACATTCCCGTTATCAAGCGAAGCGGCTGGCGCTCGGCAGTCGCGATCGGCGCAGCCAACCGCAGGTGCGCAACATCAGTCAAGGCGTCGAAGGCCTACCACTGATCCTGCGTCTGTCGCTGGCCGACGCCATGACTGGCCAGCCGGTCAGCGGCGCGCTGGTGCGCATTCAACAGACGATCGATACCAACATCTGCCTGGGCGGCGATCAATTGACCGATAACCATGGCATCGTCCGTTTTACCAGCGTCTATCCGGATCGCCCGGTGCCGGGCACGTCGTGCCTCACTCTGAACGTATACATCCCCAGTGACGATAACGGCGCGCCAGCACACCACGAGGCCTGGGCCGGAACCTTGCATCTGCCCGGCCGCTGCAGCTGCGCACTCGTCACCGAGGACGCTGTACGGCTGGTGCTGCAGCCGATCGCCGGAGAGGATCTCGAAGACGGCGCCTTCGCTTGCCAGACCCTCGGCATCGATACCTTTGCCGTGTCTTCGCAGATCGGCCTCGCAGGCTACGAAAAGAATAACGCTGTGCGGTTTTAGCGCAGGTGGTTCAACGCGTGGACCAATAGCTCCATCTCGCCAGCCGTGGTGGTCAGCCCCGGCGTGATGCGAATGCATGGCCCGGACGCGGCGCCGGTGCGCACCACGGTGAACAGGTTGAACTCGTTGAGCAGGCGCTCAACCATGACCTGTTGATCTTCATGACGCGTGAAACGCAGCGAGGTGATCCCGCAATTCAGTTGCGGGTCATCCGGCGTCATTACTTCGATGCCCGGCAGGTGCCGCACGGCGCTGACCCAGAGATTGCGCAGGTAATTCAGGCGTGCGCTTTTGGCTGCGGCACCGCCGAGGGCGTTGTGCTCTTCGAACACCAGCGGCAGGGTCATCAGCGCTGGAATGTTCGGCGTGCTGTACGAGGTGCGCGCGCGAATGTCGGTCACCGGATAATGCATCTCGCCCATGTCCGGATCGATGTCGGCCAGACGCTGCGGGGCGATGTAGATAAAGCCAAGGGTCAGCGGCGCGCCGATCCACTTGTGCAGGTTGTAGCCGGCGAAAGCGATGCCCAACGCTTGTAGATCGAATTCGATCTGGCCGAGGGCGTGGGCACCGTCGAGGATAATGTCGACCCCATGCTCTTTGGCCAGCGCGGCGATGGCCTGCACCGGCATGACCAGACCGGTGCGGTGGGTGACGTGGGTCAGGGCCATCAATTTCAGTTTCGGGTGGCGGACAAAAGCCTCGCGATAGCTTTCCAGCAGGCTGTCGAAGCTGGCCGGATGGCGGTGGGCAATTTCGATCACCTCGACGCCGCGGTGTTTCGCCAGCCAGCGCATGGCGCCTTTGACCGTGTCGTAGTCGAGGTCGCAGATCAGCACCTGGTCGTCCGGCTGCAGGCGATTGTAATTGCGGATCAGCGATTGCAGGCCTTCGGTGGCGTTACGCGTCAGGGCCACGCTTTGCGCGCGTACGCCAATCAGTTCGGCCAGTTGCGCGCGGATCTCGAGGTTGTCGTGCTGTTCAAAGCGCTGGCGCACGTAAACCGAGTTGCTGGTGTTGATCAGCTCGATGTTGCGCTGGTATTCCTCGATCACCGTACGCGACAGGCGCCCGAAGTAACCGTTCTCCAGATTGACCGGGCCGGGCTGCACATCGTATCGGTCGGAAAAGGTTTGCCAGAAAGCTTCGTCACGGGCTCGGCGGGTGTTGTCAGGCATGGTCGGCGTGGCTCAAGAGAGGAGGGCGCTTCAGTGGCGCGGGGCGGGTTTGCCGTGTTTGGCGCGTAGCGGCTCAAGCAGGTCGGACAGGCCGTTGTGGTCGATCTCCTGCATCAGCGCGAGCAGACCACCGAGTTCGCCGTGGGGAAAGCCTTCACGGGCAAACCAGTTCAGATAGGGGCCAGGCAAGTCGGCAATGATTCGGCCTTTGTATTTGCCGAAAGGCATCTCGCGGGTGATCAGCAGTTCGAGTTTTTCCGGATTCATCAGCACGCTTCGTTGGTTTTCAGATCAGTCTGGAAAATACAGGCATTCTGCATGCAGGCCAAATGACAGATCATGCAAAAAACCAGCATACAGATGGTTCAATCTTTCGTAACTAATTGAAATAAAAGCCTTTCTATCCGATCAGAAAGCTGGCACGCACACTGCAATATCCCTTGCATCTTCAACCCATCGCAAGGAATTGAAAAATGACCGACATGAATAAAGAAGCCATTTCTGTACTCAACGACCTGATTGAAACCTGCAAGGACGGTCAGGAAGGGTTCAAGACTTGCGCCGAAGACATCAAGCATCCAGAACTGAAATCCCTGTTTGTGACTCGCGCCGCCGACTGCGCCACCGCAGCCGCCGAGCTGCAGGCTCAGGTACGTTCGCTGGGCGGTGATCCGGAAACCTCGACCAGCGTTGCCGGTGACCTGCACCGTCGCTGGGTCGACGTCAAATCCATGTTCACCGGCAAAGACGAAGAGGCTGTGCTGAACGAAGCCGAGCGCGGTGAAGACCATGCGCTGAAGGCTTACAAAGAAGCGCTGGAAAAAATCACCAAGCACAATCTGGTGGGTATTCGTGACCTGGTTGAGCGTCAGTACCACGGCGTACAACGCAACCACGACCAGGTGAAAGCCCTGCGTAACCAGGCTCGTGCCAAATCGTAAGAGTCTTTCGCGTACAAAAAACGCCAGCTTGTCTGGCGTTTTTTTGTGCCCGCAGGAAAAGCCCCTCACCCTAGCCCTCTCCCGGAGGGAGAGGGGACTGACCGAGGTGTCTTTCGCTAAACATCGACCTGAATGATCGAGTCGATTGAGGATTTGAAAAACACTCAAATCTGCTCCCTTTCCCCCTCGCCCCCTTGGGGGCGGTCCGACGTTTCGGGAGGGCTGGGGTGAGGGGGAAAGGTTCTACCTGACACCCACCGTACAAATCATTCAACCAATACTGATCGCCGGCAATGTCGGCAACGTCACCGTCTGCTGCTTGCGCGGCGCGAGAATCTCCGCCTCGCCATCCACCACCAACTCATCACGCTGGTTGAACACGCGAGTGGCAATGCGCACGCGAAATTTCGGCAGTTTCTCGAGAATCTCCAGACGCACCGTCAGCGTGTCGCCGATCTTGACCGGTTTCTGAAAACTCATCTGCTGACCGATATAAATAGTGCCCGGCCCAGGCAGTTCGCAAGCGACCGCTGCGCTGATCAGTGCACCGCTGAACATGCCGTGGGCGATGCGTTCCTTGAACATGCTCGCGGCGGCAAACTCGGCGTCCAGGTGCACCGGGTTGTGGTCGCCCGACATCGCGGCGAACAGCTGAATGTCGCGCTCTTCGACAGTCTTGCTGTAGCTGGCGGTCTGGCCGACTTCGAGGGCTTCGTAAGGGATGTTGGTAACCTGGGTCATCGGTATCGCTTCCTGTGACGGATTTCTGTGAATCCACAAAAAATTATTCGCTGCGCTGCGGGCGCGGATGGCTCAGGGCCTGGTCGATCCAGGCGAGCACATCGGCGGTCACTTCGTCGCGATTGCTTTCATTGAACAATTCGTGCCGGGCCTGCGGGTAGATCTTCAGTTGCAGGTGCTGGCTGCCGGCCCTGCGCAAGGCATTGGCCAGATCAGTCAGACGCTTGCCCTCGCTCACCGGATCACATTCGCCGCCAATCACCAGCAGCGGCAGCCCCGGATCGATCTGCGCGAGATTGGACGCTTTGCTGATTTGCTGCAAGCCGCCGAGCAGATCGATCCAGAACTGATTGGTACAGCGAAAGCCACACAACGGGTCGGCGGCGTACTTGTCGACCTCGGCAGGATCGCGGCTCAGCCAGTCGAAACGGGTGCGCAGCGGTTTGAATTTATTGTTGAACGAGCCGAACGACAGCCACTCGATCAGCGCGCTGCGACCCTTGCCGCCCTGACGCAGTTTTTCCAGCCGGGCAATCTGCCGGGCGGCGCGATACAGGGCCACTGGCTGGAAATTCGAACCGCTGAGAATCGCCCCGTGCAGGCTGGCGCTGTGGTGCAGCAGATAAGCCTGGGCCAGATAACTGCCCATGCTGTGCCCGAGCAGAATGATCGGCACGCCGGGATGTTGCTGGCCGATGTGCTGGTTGAGGCTGGCCAGATCGCCAACGACCTTGCACCAGCCATCGTCATCGGCGAAATGGCCAAGGGTGCCGTTGTCGGCGGTGCGGCCATGGCCGCGCAGATCCGGTGCGTAGACGCCATAGTCTTTGTCGCAAAACGTGTCGGCGAGGCGGGCGTAGCGAGCGCTGTGCTCGGCCATGCCATGAGCGAGAAGAATCACCGCTTTCAATGGCGTGGCCGGCAGCCAGCGGTTGACGTACAGGCGGCTGCGGTCACTCGCGTCCAGCCAGAAGGTGTCGTGGGTCATGGCGATTCCTTTGCTCAGCATCGCCACAGTGTATAGCGCGTCTGATCAGCCCACGCCACGGCGGGAAGATTCACGCGATCAATGACGGCTTGCGTCATATTTGCCTCAATGGCCATAGCTGCTAGTGTCCGTGAAGCTCCGCTTTGTGCTTTTCGCCTTCAATGGACGAAGCAGAAACGACAGAAAGCGGCTCCCGGATCGGTTCAGGTAAAGAGGACAAGAACAATGCAACCTGATTTCTGGAATGACAAACGCCCGGCCGGCGTACCGCTGGACATCGACATGGGCGAGTTCAAGTCGGTCATCGAAGTGTTTGAGCGTTCCTGCAAGAAGTTCGCTGACCGCCCGGCGTTCAGCAGCATGGGCATCACCCTGACCTACGCCGAACTCGAGCGCCAGAGCGCGGCGTTCGCCGGTTACCTGCAGGCCCATACCGATCTGGTGCCGGGGGATCGCATTGCGGTGCAGATGCCCAACGTTCTGCATTATCCGATTGCCGTATTCGGCGCCTTGCGCGCCGGGCTGATCGTGGTCAACACCAACCCGCTGTACACGCCACGGGAGATGCGCCACCAGTTCAAGGATTCCGGCGCGCGCGCGCTGGTGTACTTGAACCTGTTCGGGCAGAAAGTCCAGGAAGTGCTGCCTGACACCGATATCCAATACCTGATCGAAGCGAAGATGGGCGACCTGATGCCCGCCGCCAAGGGCTGGCTGGTCAATACCGTGGTCAGCAAGGTGAAAAAACTGGTTCCCGAGTATTCACTGCCCCAAGCGATCGCCTTCAAAAGTGCGCTGCGCATGGGCCGTGGCCTGGGTATCAAACCGCTGAGCGTCGGCCTCGATGACATCGCCGTGCTGCAATACACCGGCGGCACCACTGGCCTGGCCAAGGGCGCGATGCTGACCCACGGCAATCTGGTAGCGAACATGCAGCAAGTGCGCGCCTGTCTTGCCCAGCTCGGCCCGGACGGTCAGCCGCTGTTGCGCGAGGGCCAGGAAGTGATGATCGCGCCGCTGCCGCTGTACCACATCTATGCCTTCACCGCGAATTGCATGTGCATGATGGTGTCGGGCAACCATAACGTGCTGATCTCCAATCCGCGCGACATCGCCGGCTTCATCAAGGAACTGAAAAACTGGCGCTTCTCGGCACTGCTGGGTTTGAACACCCTGTTCGTTGCGCTGATGGACCATCCCGATTTCAAGACCCTGGATTTCTCCAGCCTGAAGCTGACCAACTCCGGCGGCACCGCGCTGGTCAAGGCCACTGCCGAGCGCTGGGAGCAGATGACCGGTTGCCGCATCACTGAAGGCTACGGCCTGACCGAAACCTCGCCAGTGGCCTGCACTAACCCTTACGGCGACCAGTCGCGCCTCGGCACCGTCGGCCTGCCGGTGCCGGGCACGCTGGTGAAAATCATCAACGATGACGGCGTCGAGCAGCCGCTGGGCGAGCGTGGCGAGCTGTGCATCAAAGGCCCGCAGATCATGAAGGGCTACTGGAACAAACCCGAGGCCACCGCTGAGGTGCTGGATGCCGAAGGCTGGTTCAAGTCCGGCGACATCGCCGTGATCGACCCCGACGGTTTCGTGCGCATCGTCGATCGCAAGAAGGACATGATCATCGTCTCCGGCTTCAACGTGTATCCGAACGAAATCGAAGACGTGGTCATGGCCCACCCGAAGGTCGCCAACTGCGCGGTAATCGGTGTGCCGGACGAGCGTTCGGGGGAAGCGGTGAAGCTGTTTGTGGTGGCGCGGGAAACCGGCGTCAGCCTGGAAGAGCTGAAGGCTTACTGCAAAGAGAATTTCACTGCCTACAAGGTGCCGAAACACATCGTGCTGCGTGAGTCGTTGCCGATGACGCCTGTAGGGAAAATTCTGCGGCGCGAGTTGCGCGATATCGCCTAAAGGTTACAAGCGAAAAGATCGCAGCCTTCGGCAGCTCCTACAGGAAACGCATTCCAAATGTAGGAGCTGCCGAAGGCTGCGATCTTTTGCTTTTAATCCCCCTGGCAGCGGGGCTTTCACAGGTTAATAGGATTTTTGCTCTAAAATGACCGCTGGCAAGTCTTGAGTCATTAATATGACTGTAGGGCCCACGTTTGGCTCTGGTCGACCCTTGGCAAAGCTGCTACTCTCGGCGCGCTTTGTGACTTCTCGGCCTGTAAAACGCCGGATTCACCAATACAAAACACACACCAATAATAATCGCATCAAATGCGGTGAAGAATTCGCGTTGCTGAGGAGTGGGCTTCCATGATCGAAGACTTTTGGAAGGATAAGTACCCGGCTGGAATCGCAGCCGAGATCAATCCAGACGAGTATCCGAACATTCAGGCAGTGTTGAAGCAATCCTGCCAACGCTTCGCCAACAAACCGGCTTTCAGCAACCTGGGCAAGACAATCACCTACGGTGAACTGTACGAACTCTCCGGTGCCTTTGCCGCGTATCTGCAACAGCATACCGACTTGCAGCCCGGTGATCGAATCGCCGTGCAACTGCCCAACGTTCTGCAATACCCGGTCGCGGTCTTCGGTGCCATTCGCGCCGGGTTGATCGTGGTCAATACCAACCCGCTGTACACCGCGCGGGAAATGGAACACCAATTCAACGACTCCGGTGCCAAGGCCCTGGTGTGCCTGGCGAACATGGCGCACCTGGCGGAAGCCGTGGTGCCGAAGACCGGCGTCAAGCACATCATCGTCACCGAAGTCGCCGACCTGCTGCCGCCGATCAAGCGCCTGCTGATCAACAGCGTCATCAAGTACGTGAAGAAAATGGTCCCGGCCTATCACCTGCCCAAAGCCATCAAGTTCAACGACGTGCTGAGCAAGGGCCACGGTCAGCCAGTGGCCGAAGCCAACCCGGACAGCGGCGATGTCGCAGTGCTGCAATACACCGGCGGCACCACCGGCGTGGCCAAGGGCGCGATGCTCACCCACCGCAACCTGGTCGCCAACATGCTGCAATGCAAAGCGCTGATGGGCTCCAACCTCAACGAAGGCTGCGAGATCCTGATCACGCCGCTGCCGCTGTACCACATCTATGCGTTCACCTTTCACTGCATGGCGATGATGCTGATCGGCAACCACAACATCCTGATCAGCAACCCGCGCGACCTGCCGGCGATGGTCAAGGAGCTGTCGAAGTGGAAGTTCAGCGGCTTCGTCGGGCTGAACACGCTGTTCGTGGCGCTGTGCAACAACGAAGGTTTCCGCAAGCTGGATTTCTCCGCGCTGAAAGTCACCCTGTCCGGCGGCATGGCCCTGCAATTGGCCGCAGCCGAGCGCTGGAAAGCCGTGACCGGTTGCGCCATCTGCGAAGGCTACGGCATGACCGAAACCAGCCCGGTGGCCACGGTCAACCCGATCCAGCACATCCAGATCGGCACGATCGGCATTCCGGTGCCGTCGACCCTGTGCAAAGTCATCGACGATGCCGGTGTCGAGCAGCCGCTGGGCGAAATCGGCGAGCTGTGCGTCAAGGGCCCGCAAGTGATGAAGGGCTACTGGCAGCGTCAGGAAGCCACCGATGAAATGCTCGACAGCGACGGCTGGCTGAAAACCGGTGACGTCGCGCTGATCCAGCCGGACGGCTACATGCGCATTGTCGATCGCAAGAAGGACATGATCCTGGTGTCAGGCTTCAACGTCTATCCGAACGAACTGGAAGACGTGCTGGCGACTTTGCCGGGCGTGTTGCAATGCGCGGCGATCGGCGTACCGGACGAGAAGTCGGGCGAAGCGATCAAGATTTTCATCGTCGCCAAACCGGGTGTGACCCTGACCAAGGAGCAGGTCATGGACCACATGCGCGCCAACGTCACCGGCTACAAGGTGCCGCGCTCGGTGGAATTCCGCGATGCGCTGCCGACCACCAACGTCGGCAAGATCCTGCGCCGCGAATTGCGGGATGAAGAGCTGAAGAAGATCAAGGCCAAGAGCGCCGCTTGAACAGGAAGCCCCGCAGATGCGGGGCTTTTTTGTGGGTGCAGAGCAGGGCTTTGATCATGCGGTGAAGCGGCCCCTCACCCCAGCCCTCTCCCGAGGGAGAGGGAGCCGACCAAGGTGTCTGGGGTTGTGCATCGACCTGAAAAACCGAGGCGATTATGGATTCGGCAAGCTCGATCAGGTCGGCGTATCTCTTGAATATCCCCCATTCGGTCCCCTCTCCCTCTGGGAGAGGGCTAGGGTGAGGGGAAGGGCAGACGCCACAAATCCTACTGACGAAACGGCGCAAAATTCACATTGGTCCCCGCCGGACGCATGTCCTGCAGATACGAATCCTTGTCCGCACTCAATTCCAGGCTCAGCGCCGCCTTGCGTTTGCCTTCGTTGCGAATCACCAGGCCTTCGAGCTTTTCGCGCAGGAACACCGTTGGCACTTTCAAGTGCAGCAACTCATCAGTGGCCGGGGTGTGCAGCAGCAAGTGAATCCACTCGTACTGACCGATGGCCAGGCGCGAAACCGGCAAGTCGAACCACCAGATGTTGCGGTTGCGGTTCAGTTCGGCAAAGTGGCAGTTGTTAGTGCCGAGCACGGCGCCGCCCAGTTGCTGGTTGCGACGGGCGATGGCCTGGGTTTTATTGAGCTTCATGACATTCCTGCGAATCGGTGTGCGGGGCGCGACGCCCGTAGGCTGAGCATTCTCGGGGCAACGCCGGCAAACATAAAGCGCAACCTGCGTGCCACGACGAAATGCCGGCAAAATAAATGAAACTCGGCGCAAAGCGCACCGGTCAATCGTTACGTAATGACTTTTCTTCCCTATATGCATCACGGAGAAACACCATGAGTAGCACAGGCGATAAAGTAAAAGGCATGGCCAACGAAGCTGTCGGTAACGTCAAACAGGGCGTCGGCAAGGCCACTGACAACGACAAACTGCGCGCGGAAGGCAAAGTTCAAGAGAAAAAAGGCGAAGCCCAGCAAGCGGTCGGCAACGCCAAGGACGCTGTGAAGAAAGGCGTCGACAAGGCGTAACCGAGCCTTGAACGAATCACACGAGCGGCCATCCAAGGATGGCCGTTTTTGTATCAGAACCCTGCGGTCATCCGCCGAAGGATCGCCAAACAGGCTACCTTGAGGTAAACAACGGCCCCTGAGTCGCCACGACTTCAACCTTTTGCGGCGCAAGGAGACGCGAATGATATTTCCGGACATGAAAGGTCTGCCCCTGCACCGGGTGATGGTGCGCACGGTCACTGAGTTCGTCGATGACGAAATGTCGACCTACGCCTCGGCACTGGCCTACCAGATGCTGTTCTCGCTGTTTCCGTTCATTCTTTTCCTGATCGCGCTGATCGGTTTCCTGCATCTGCCGGACTTCTTCTCCTGGCTGCGCCTGCAATCCGAACTGGTCCTGCCGCCGCAGGCGCTGGAGCAGGTCAATCCGGTGATCGATCAGCTGCAGCAATCCAAGGGTGGTCTGCTTTCAATCGGTATCGTTATCGCCCTGTACACCGCGTCCGCCGGCGTGCGCCTGATGATGAGCGCGATGAACGCCGCTTACGACGTGGTCGAAGGCCGGCCGGTCTGGAAGCGCTTTCCCCTGTCGATCGTCTACACGGTCGGCATCGCCGGCATGCTGCTGATCGCCGCGGCGCTGATGGTCCTCGGGCCGCAGGTGATGGGCTGGATTGCTGCACAAGTGGGGCTGGAGGACTTCATCGTCACAGTGTGGACGATTGCGCGCTGGCCGGTGATCGTGATTCTGATGATGGTCGCGGTGGCGCTGATCTACTACGTGATGCCCGACGTCAAACAGGATTTTCGCTTCATCACCCCCGGTTCGGTGCTGGCGGTGGTGGTGTGGATTCTCGCCTCACTGGGGTTTGCCTTCTACGTGAAAACCTTCGCCAACTACAACGCGATGTATGGCAGCATCGGGGCGATCATCGTGCTGTTGCTGTATTTCTATATTTCCGCGGCGGTACTGTTGCTCGGCGCGGAAATGAATGCGGTGATCGAGCACATGTCCGCCGAAGGCAAGGACAAGGGCGAGAAAGCCCCTGGCGAGCCCGACGAATCCACCAAACAACACGTCTCGGGCCTGGGCCGCGATCACTCGCTCAAGCCGGACACTGATGAAGCGCGACCATGATTCGTGAAATTCTGAAAATGGGCGACGAGCGCCTGCTGCGCATCGCCCCGCCGGTACCGCCGGAGATGTTCAACAGCGCCGAGCTGTGGCAACTGATCGACGACATGTTCCAGACCATGGAAAGCGTCGGCGGCGTTGGTCTGGCGGCACCGCAGATCGGCGTCGATCTGCAACTGGTGATCTTCGGCTTCGAGCACAGCGAGCGTTACCCAGACGCCGAAGCGGTGCCGCAGACGATCCTGATCAATCCGCTGATCACGCCGTTGAATCCGTTGATGGAGGAGGGCTTCGAAGGCTGTCTGTCGGTACCGGGCCTGCGCGGCGCGGTGGATCGCTATCAGCAGATTCGCTACGAAGGCTTTGATCCGAAGGGCGAGCCGATCGTGCGCGTGGCCTCGGGTTTTCATGCGCGGGTGGTGCAGCATGAATGCGATCACCTGATCGGCCGGCTGTACCCATCGCGGATTACCGATTTCAGCAAGTTCGGTTTTACTGAAGTGCTGTTCCCGGATCTCGATCCCAACGCTGACGATTAACCAGAATCAAAAGATCGCAGCCTTCGGCAGCTCCTACAGGGATCGGTGTAGGAGCTGCCGAAGGCTGCGATCTTTTGATCTTAAACCAGCCCCATCGCAATCATCGGCTTGCTCCGCGCGTACCGGCTCAACCGCTCGGCCATCGCTTGCGGCAGCGCCGGGTCTACGCTAAACCCGCGCCGCTCATAAAACCCGCGCAAATCCGGATGGCAAAACAGCCACACCGGCTCGTCGACATCCTTGACCGCCGCCGCAATCAACTGCCCGGCAATTCCCTGCTCGCGACACGCCGGATCGACAAACAACCCCGTCAGCCAACGGCCGCCCGATACCGGCCGCAGGCACAGCGCCGCCACGATCTCGTCGCGCCGCGCGACCCACAGTTGCGCCTCGCGCACGGCTTTCATCGAGGATTGGTGGCTGCGGTAGAACTTGTTCATTAGCGGCCACAACGGTTCGTCGAGCTGGCTGTAGTGGATGTCGGGCATGGTTCGGACTGTCGGTTCGAAAAGCGCCGATTATAAAAGAACGCGCCGGTCGGGATAGGTGTATACCTGATCTCACATCCCTGTGAGTGGAGTACCGATCATGTCCAAAGGTATGGATTCAAAGAAAGCCGCGAAGAAGAAGCCGGCCAAGACCGCGATTGAAAAACGCGCAGAAAAGAAAGCCAAGAAAGTCGACATCTTCGGCCATTGAGCAAACCCTTCGGAAGCCCGTCTCTCGGGCTTCCACTCCATCTGAAAAATAATCTGCAAGATTGCACCGCCTCGTTGCACAGAAGGGGACGATTCCCGTTCCGAGCAGCGCCATGGCTTTTTACTTTGATGCCGAGCATCGCCAGCAAATCGAAACCCTGCGCCAGCGCTTTACCGCCCGCAGCGAATGGCCGACCTGGCTGTTGCTGATCGGTGTGTACGCCGGCTGGTTCGCCATCGTACTCAACAGCGCCTGGCTGGGGCGCGGCTTGAGTACGTTGCTGCTGATCCCGCTGCTGGTGTTGTGGTTGTCGCTGCAGCATGAGCTGCTTCACGGCCATCCGACCCGCTCGACATTCATCAATAAAATCCTCGGCTACGCGCCGTTTGCCGTGTGGTATCCGTACACGCTGTATCGCGACAGTCATCTGCGCCACCACCGCGATGACGATCTGACGGTGCCCGGTATCGATCCGGAAAGTCGCTATCTGACCTCTGCCAACTGGCACGGCGGCTCGTTGTTCGAGCGCAGCGTGCACTGGCTGAACAAGACGGTGCTCGGACGCTTCGTGATTGGCGCGCCGCTGGCGTTGACGGCGTTAGCGCGCGAGGAGCTGCAGCGCTTGCGAAACGCTGATCCGCAAGCCTGGCTGATGTGGTTGAGCCACGGCTTCGTCACTCTACTGATGCTGGGTTTCATTGCCCGCTACAGCATTTTGCCGGTGTGGCATTACCTGTTGCTGATCAGCGTACCGGCGCTGTCGATCGCGATGATCCGTTCGTTTCATGAGCATCGACCGCATGCCCAGGCCGAGCAGCGCACCGTGCTCAACGAGGCCGGCTGGCCATGGCGCTGGCTGTTTCTCAACTTGAATTTTCATCTGGTGCATCACGACTTGCCGGGGCTGGCGTGGTACGACTTGCCCAAGGTCTACCGGCTGCACCGCGAGCAGTGGATTGCGCGCAGTGGCGGGTTTGTCGTGCGCGGGTATGGGCAGTTGTGGCGGCAACATGGCTTCAAACCGATTGATAGCCCGGAGCATCCGTTCCACTAATCCAAAGAACACCAAATCCCCTGTAGGAGTGAGCCTGCTCGCGATAGCGTCGTGTCAGTCACTGAGTTTGTCACTGACACACCGCTATCGCGAGCAGGCTCACTCCTACAGGGGGAATTGGTTGTCGGGGAGAAATATGTAATGACCCAACACCACGCCGAACTGCTGATGTACCCAGCCCCCGAGCCCATCCGCATGGCCAATGAACAGTGGCTCACGCGCATCCTCGAACACCTGGGCCATAGCCGTCTCGACGCGACAAACCTGACGCTGCCCGAACTGTGGTTATCACCCGATCTGCTACTCACTCAGACCTGCGGCTATCCGCTGATGACAGCGCTGCGTGGCCGGGTTCGCGTCATCGGTCGGCCGCGCTATGAATTGCCTGACGCCAGCGCCGGCCAGCATTGCAGCCTGATCCTTGGCCGCGCCGATGATCCGCGCGACACCTTGGCGGAGTTTTGCCATAGCCGTGGCGTGATCAACAGCGAAGACTCCAACAGCGGCATGAACCTGTTGCGCCAGCGTCTGGCGCCGTTGCAGCGAAACGGCCGGTTTTTCGCCAGTGTCGGTATCAGTGGCGGTCACCGCGAGAGCCTGCGCTGGCTGCGGGAAAACCTCGCCGATCTGGCCGCGATCGACAGCGTCACGTTCGCTTATATCGCCCGGCATGCGCCGGAAGAAGTCAGCGGTTTGCGCGTGGTCGCGCGCAGTGCGATGAGCCCGACCTTGCCATTCATTACTGCCGTCAATGCCAGCGACGAGCAGGTCGAACGGCTGCTGCAAGCGATGAATCGCGCCTTGAATGAATTGCCTGATGTGATGCAGACCTTGGGTTTGCCTGAAATTTTGCCGGCCAGCGAAGACGATTATCAGATCCTCCTTGCCTATCAACGGGAGGCGGTAGATCGCGGTTACAGCAATTTGCGTTAACTAGCTGTAATTTCCCAATCGAATATAAAAAGAAGATTTAAATATTATTAACGCATAAGGCGCCTTGCTACGATCGCGCCACCGGAACACCGGACATTCAGCGACCCTTGCCCAGGAGCCCCTATGTCCGGCGCCGATCAATCCCATCGCGACACCGTGGAACGCCTGTTCCGCGCGCATTATCGCTGGCTCTGTCATTACCTGCGTCGACACTCGCGCGACGTGGCCTGTGCTGAAGACATTGCTGGCGAAACCTTCGCCCAATTGCTCGAAGCCCCATCGCTGACGGCGATTCGCGAACCTCGCGCCTTGCTGACGACGATCGCGCAACGTCTGCTTTATCAACACTGGCGCCGTGCGGATCTGCAGCGTCGCCATCTCGCGCAGTCCGACCGTGATGTCGCAGCTTCGCCTGAAGACCTTGCAGAGTTCGCGCAAACTCTCGATCGCCTCGATCGCAGCCTGCATCGCTTGCCGGCCAAGGTTCGTTCGACCTTTCTGCTGGCTCGCATCGATGGCCTGACCTACCCGCAAATCGCTGCCGAACTGGGCATCTCGCAGCGTTCGGTGAGCGTGTACATGGCTCGTTCCCAGGCGCTGTGCGATCGCCACAGCGCCAACCAATTCCTGGAAGAAAAGAGGTCTGCATGACATCGATCAAAACCCTGCTCGGTCGCACGCTGCTGGCGCTGAGCCTGAGCGTCGGCGCTGTTTCAGCGGCGGAGAAAACCGCACCCATCCACTTCGGCGATATCACTTGGGAGAGCGGCAGCTTCATCACCGAGGTGCTGCGCCTGATCGTCGAAAAAGGCTACGGCTATCCGACCGATACGCTTCCGGGCAGCACCGTCAGCCTGGAAGCAGCATTGGCGAAAAACGATATCCAGGTGATCGGCGAAGAGTGGGCCGGGCGCAGTCCGGCGTGGGTCAAGGCTGCCGCCGAGGGCAAGGTATTCGGCCTCGGCGACACGGTCAAAGGTGCCACCGAAGGCTGGTGGGTGCCGGAATACGTGATCAAGGGCGACCCGGAACGCGGGATCAAGGCGCTGGCGCCGGAGTTGAAATCGGTCGCCGACCTGCCGCGCTACAAGGATGTGTTCCGTGACCCGGAAGACCCGAAGCGTGGGCGCTTTCTCAACAGCCCGACCGGCTGGACCTCGGAAATCGTCAACAGCCAGAAGCTCAAGGCCTATGGCTTGACTGACAGCTTCGTCAACTTCCGTACCGGCTCTGGCGCGGCACTGGATGCCGAGGTGGCGTCGTCGATCAAACGCGGCAAACCGGTGCTGTTCTATTACTGGTCGCCGACGCCGCTGCTCGGGCGTTTCAAACTGGTGAAGCTGGAAGAGCCACCGTTCGATGCCGAGGCATGGAAAACCCTGGCCGATGCCAACAACCCGAATCCAAAGGGCACGCGTTCGATGCCGGCGAGCCTGGCGATTGGCGTGTCGGCGCCGTTCAAGGCGCAGTACCCGGAGCTGGTCGCGTTCTTTGAAAAAGTCGATCTGCCGATTGATCTGCTCAACCAGACACTGGCGGGGATGAGTGAAAAACGCCTGCAACCGCGAGCGGTGGCCGAGGCATTTTTGCGTGATCAGCCGCAGGTGTGGACAGCGTGGGTGCCGGGGGAGGTGGCGAATAAGGTGAAGGGTAGTTTGTAGTTGTTCTCCGATGTTTTTGTGGTGCATCACATGACGTCTTCGCGAGCAGGCTCGCTCCCACATTGGAATGCGTACCAACTGTGGGAGCGAGCCTGCTCGCGAAAGCGTCCGCCCAGGCACCATTTTTCCCCGCGCTGAACCGTTTCTTGTACAAAAAATGCGAGATACTGGCCGACTAGTGGCCTTGCGCCCGGCGTCAGGCTGGCTATCCTTGCAGGTAACTAACCATGTCGACCGTCATGCCATCCATGACAGCGGCGCAGGGTTGGTCCGTGATTCATGCTGCCAGAGTGCGCGATCCAAGGCACCGACACTGAACCAACAAGGAGCGTCACCTACATGGAAGTTCTTCTACGCGTTAGGGCTGGCCCGCATCCGGGCTATCAAGAAAAGGATGTCTTGATCAGAGCGTCGCTGCACGACCCCTCCGATTGATCATCATTTATCACCTGACAACTTCCTCCCTTGGAGGAAGGCGTGTGCCTGTTCTGTGGAACGTAGTGGTGGATCTTGAAGGACCTGGACTTTCATCAAATCAAAGAACGCGCGGAAGGTGATACAACCATGTTCAACCTACATCGCAAGGCTGACCTGCGGGAAATCGAGCGCTTCAGCTGCGCGCTGACCGAGGCCAACGCGAAAATCGAAGCGATCAGCCGCTCGATGGCCATGATCGAGTTCACGCCCGAAGGCATCGTCCTCGACGCCAATGAGAACTTCTGCAAGACCATGGGCTACAGCGCCGATGAAGTGCGCGGCAAACACCATCGGATCTTCTGCGAAGAAGGCTTTTATCGCAGCGAGGACTACGCGAAGTTGTGGCGCGACCTGGCCCGTGGCGAACCCCTCAGCGGGACATTTCTGCGGTTGAACAAGAGCGGCCGGGAAATCTGGCTTGAAGCCAGTTACATGCCGGTATTTGGGCCCGACAAACAAGTCAGAAGTGTCATCAAGGTTGCGGCGGACATCACCGCACGCATCAACAAAGAGCATGAAGAAGAAGCCATGCTGGCGGCGATCGGCCGTTCCATGGCAGTGATCGAGTTCACCCCTGAAGGCCATGTCATCAGCGCCAACGACAACTTCCTGCAAACCATGCAGTACACGCACAATGAAATTGTCGGCCAGCACCACAGCCTGTTCTGTCACCGCGCCGAAGCCGAATCCGCGCAGTACAAGGCATTCTGGGCTTCGCTCAACCGCGGCGAATATCACTCGCACCGCTTCGAACGCAAGAACAAGTCCGGGCAGATGGTTTATCTGGAGGCTTCTTACAACCCGCTGTTTGACGCCAAGGGCCGTCTGTACAAAGTGGTCAAGTTCGCCAGCGACATCACCCGGCAGATGACCACCCTGCAAAACGCTGCGGAATCGGCCCACAGCACCTCGGTACAAAACGACGCCTGCGCGCAAAAAGGCTCACAGGTGGTGCAGCAGACCGTGCAGATCATTCAGGACATTTCCCGCGATCTGAACGAAGCGGCGGTGAGCATCGATGCGGTCAGCAAACAGTCGGACATCATCGGCAGCATCGTTCAGACCATTCGCGGGATTGCCGATCAGACCAACCTGCTGGCGCTCAATGCTGCCATCGAAGCGGCGCGTGCCGGGGAACACGGGCGCGGTTTCGCCGTGGTAGCGGACGAGGTGCGTAGCCTCGCGGCGCGCACCAGTCAGGCGACTGTAGAAATCGTCGACGTGGTGCGCAAGAACCATGACCTGTCGCTGAGCGCAGTGTCGAGTATGCAGTCGAGTTTGAGTCGCACCGGGCTGGGGGTGGAACTGGCGAACGAGGCGGGCGAGGTGATCCTCGAGATTCAGCAGGGTTCGCGGCATGTAGTGGATGCGATCAGCCAGTTCAATGAAACCCTGCAATTGAACTGACCTGTTTCAACATCACCAATGCCCAATGTGGGAGTGAGCCTGCTCGCGAAAGCGTTATGTCGGCTAATACATGCCTGTCTGACACGGCGCCTTCGCGAGCAGGCTCGCTCCCACAGTGGAGTCCTGTGTTGGCCTTCAGCGATGGGCAATATTCTCCAGGGCCAGATTGCGCGTGCGTGGGCCGAACCAGCCGATGGTCAGCATCACGATCAGCATGCTGCTGGCAATGAATGCCAACACCCCCGGCGTGCCGAAGTTATCCAGAAACATGCCAATCAACAGACTGCTGAACACCGTCGACAAACGACTGAACGAATAGCAGAACCCGACCGCGCGGGCGCGGATGTTGGTCGGGAACAGTTCGCTCTGATAGGAGTGATAACTGAAGCTCAGCCAGGCATTGCAAAAGGTGATCATCACCCCGCAGAAGATCAGCCCGAACGCGCTGGTCTGCAGGGCGAACAGGGTGCCGAAGGTCATCGCGCCGAGGGCCGAGCCGACGATCTGCCATTTGTTTTCGAAGCGGTTGGCGAACTTGACGAACAGCAACGGCCCGAGCGGGTAGGCGAGGGTGATGATGAACGCGTACATCAGACTGTGGGTGACGCTGACACCCTGGCCGGAAAGCAGCGCCGGCAACCAGTTGCCGAAACCAAAGAAACCGATCGCCTGAAAGATGTGGAAAACGATCAGCATCAACGCGCGGCGCCGGTAGGGCGGCTGCCAGATATCGGCGAAGCGGCCCTTGCCTTCGACATCCACAGGCACCGGTTCCGGCGTATCGAGCGCTTTGCCGTGATCCTTGGCGCAGCGCGCTTCGAGGTTATCGAGGATGCGGTTGGCCTCGTCAAAACGGCCATGCTGCGCCAGCCAGCGCGGCGATTCCGGCAGACGCTTGCGCAGCCACCAGATAAACAGCGCGAACACCGCGCTGGCCAATACCACCCAGCGCCAGCCTGACACGCCGAACGGCGCTTGCGGCACCAGCCACCACGACATCAAGGCCACCGCCGGCACCGAGAGGAACTGCACGAAAAACGCAAAGGCGAACGCCGAGCTGCGCATGCGTTTAGGGACCAGTTCCGAGAGGTAGGCATCGATCGTCACCAATTCGATACCCAAGCCGATGCCGACCAGAAAACGCATGCCGATGATGCCCAGCGCCGAGGTCTGAATGCCCATCAGCACCGTGGCCACGGTGTACCAGATCAGTGCGAAGGTGAAGATCGCCCGGCGGCCGAAGCGATCCGCCAACGGGCTGAGCAGGCTGGCGCCAAGAAACAGGCCGAGGAAGGTCGCCGAGGCAAACGCCGCCTGATCGGAGAAGCCGAATACGCCTTGGTTGCCAGTGGCAAACAGGCCGTCGCGAATCAGGCCGGGGCTGATGTAGGCGGTCTGGAACAGGTCGTAGAGTTCGAAAAATCCACCGATCGACAGCAGCGCCACCAGACGCCAGATCGTGGCGACAGCGGGCAGCCGGTCGATGCGGGCGGAAATCTCGGCGGCGCGTACCGGGTCGATGCCGTCACTGAGCGCGGCGGCGGGAGCGTGAGCAGTCATAAGCTGATCCATTTTTTATTGATGGAAAAGCTTAGCCTGCTATCGGAGTTTACGGATTGTGAATATTGGCTGGTTACCCGGTTAAACCGCTGATTTCTCGCAATATCTTCTTACGAATTAGTGATTTATGCCGCAGCGGGAGAATCCGGCAGCGCAGAGCTCGGCAGGCCGAAGATGCGGTCGAACAGCCAGTTGAACACGAACGTGTAGCACGGGATGAAAATGATCAGCGCCAGATCAAGCAGGAATGCCTGCACCAGACTGATGTTCATCCACCACGCGATCAGCGGAATCAGAAACACGATCAGCGTCAGTTGAAAGCCGACCGCATGGGCGATGCGTCGTTTCACCGTGCGGGTGCGTGAGATCTGGCGACTTTCCCAGCGTTCGAACAACGAGGTGTAGATGAAATTCCAGGTCACGGCGATGCTGGTGATGATCACTGCCAGTGGTCCTGTGCTGCCCGGCGAAGTGCCCGACAACAACGCCAGACCGAGGGCCGAGAAGGTCATGCCGATCACTTCGTAGAGCGATACATAGATCAGTTTGCGTTTCACGCCTTGCATGCAGATTTGCCTCTTTCTTGCCGAATGTTGGCCAGCGGGGCTGGCGAAGGCGACGAAAGATAGCTTCAATAGACCTGACAGAAAAAGTCGGCAGCTTTCAGTTTTATTGATAGGTGGGCAGGTTGAATTTCAACAGCGACAGCATCGAATTGCTTCTCGCGGTGATCGAGCGCGGCTCGTTTTCCGCCGCCGCGCGGCAGTTGGGCAAGGTGCCTTCGGCGGTGAGCATGGGCATTGCCAACCTTGAAGCGGAACTCGGTTACCCGTTGTTCGACCGCAGCCATCGCGAACCGCAACCCACGGCGATGGCCCAATCACTGGTGCCGCACGCGCGACTGATCGCCGAGCAGCTCAAGCAACTGCAAGTGCACGCGGTGGAGTTGTCGCTGGGGCTGGAAAGCAGGTTGTCGATCGGCGTGGTCGCGGACATTGATCGGCGGCGCTTGCTGGCAGCGATCAAAGTGATTGCCGAGCGGCATCCGCTGCTCGACATCGAAGTGCTGACCGCGCCGCAGGATGATGTGCTGGCGATGTTGCACAGCGGCCGGGTCAGCGTGTGCCTGGCCTTCGCCGGGTTGAGCGTGAATGCGCTGGAGCGGTTTCAGTTCGTCGGCAGCGAGCGCATGATCGCCACGCTGGCGGCGGACAGTCCGTTGCTGCAGGGGCGCGATGTGTTTCTCGAAGATCTGGTGCAGGTGCGGCAGATCATCGTCGCCAGTCGTGACTTGCCGATCAGCGAGACCCGGCCGTTGGTGGCTGAATCCTACTGGCGCACGGACAATCTCGAGACGGCGATGGAAATGGTTGAAGCGGGATTGGGCTGGGGCAATTTTCCGCTGTCAGTGGTACAGCCGTGGCTGGAGGCCGGACGCTTGAAACGGCTGAATTTCCGCAACATCGAAAATGGTCTGGTACTGCCAGTGCACGCGGTGTGGCTCAAGAGCCAGCCATTGCAGAAGGGCGCGCAGGCCTTGGTGGACCTGCTCAGCCATTGAGCCCAACACAAAACCCCTGTAGGAGTGAGCCTGCTCGCGATAGCGTTGTGTCAGACGACGCATGTGTTGAATGACACAACGCTATCGCGAGCAGGCTCACTCCTACAGGGGTTGTGTTTCAACTCAGCATTTGTGAAGGGTCAGGTACTCTCGCGCACCTTCAGTTCAAAGCCCATGTCCTCAACCGGACGCGCCACTTTGTTGCCCGCCATCAACGTCAGCATCTGCTCCGCTGCCCGCCGGCCAATCGCTTCGCGTGGAGTATTGATGCTGCTCAGACGGGGCACCATGTGCTCGGACATCGGCAAATCGTTGAAACCGAGAATCGCCACCTGCTCGGGAATCCTGATGCCGTTGCGCAAGGCTTCCAGCAGTGCACCTTGGGCCAGGTCATCGTTGCCGAAAAAAATCGCATCGACATCCGGGTGCGCCGCCAGCAGTTGCACAAACAACTCGCCGCCTAGCCCGACTGACGAAGCACGCGGCGTCAGCACTTCCAGATCCGGGTCGTAGCGGCCCGCCTTCTGCAACGCCTTGCGGAAACCCTCTCCACGCAACAACGTGCGCTGATCCAGCTGTGCGCCGATGTAGGCCAGGCGTTTGCGTCCGCGAGACAGAAGGTGTTCGGCGGCAGTTTCCCCGGCACTCAACTGCGAAAAACCCACGCAATTGACCCCGGCGGCGCTGTCCAGCTCCATCATGTACACGCAGGGAATGTTGCTGAGCTCGATCATCCGCCGCGAACTCTCGGTGCGATCAAAACCGGTCAGCAGAAACCCGCGCGGCTGGTAAGCCATGTAATTGCGTAGGAGGTTTTCTTCTTCATCGCGCGAGTAGTGGAAGTTGCCAATCAAGACTTCGAAACCCTTGGGCGTCAGCACCCGATGAATGGCTTCCAGTGTGTCGATGAACAGCAGGTTGGACAGCGACGGCACCAGCACCACCACCGAATGGCTCTGCGCCGAGGCCAGCGCGCGGGCGGCGGGGTTGACCACATAGTTGAGTTCGAGCGCAGCTTTCTGCACTTTTTCCACCAGTTCGGTGGCCACCGTGCTTACCCCGCGCAGGGCGCGCGAGGCCGTGATCGGGCTGACGCCGGCCAGGCGGGCTACTTCGCTGAGGGTCGGACGGCCGGTGGTGCGGGTATTTTTATCGTTCTTGGGGGAGGTCATCGGGCGGCTTGCCAAACAAAAATCAAGGCACTAAGGTAGCGCTGTCCTGATGCAGCTGCAAATGCGTGAGCGCGGTCCTGCCTGATCTGCGCGCTTTGGCATCGGGAACAAACCTGCTGCAACCCAAAAAAACGACAAGAAGGCGTCGGCAACTTCTGCCTGTGCACTAGAGTCATAGCTAGCAAAGGTAGCGCTGTCTGCGCGCTGAGGTGTTATATGAGTCATCCCATCACCGCCCTGGTCATCATGGGCGTTGCCGGTTGCGGCAAGACGTGCGTCAGCCAGGCCCTGTGCCATTTGAGCGGCGCCACTGCCATTGAAGGCGATACTTTCCATCCGGCCGCGAACATCGAAAAGATGAGCGCGGGGATCCCCCTGAACGACGAAGACCGTGCCGGCTGGCTCGACAGCCTGTGCGATGAACTGCGTCGCGTCGATACCGAAGGCCAGCGCCCGGTGTTGACCTGCTCGGCCCTTAAACACAGTTACCGCGAACGTCTGCGCAGTGCCCTGCCGGGCCTGGGTTTCGTGTTCCTTGAATTGACCCCGGAAGTCGCCGCCGAGCGTGTATCGCACCGCCCGGGCCACTTCATGCCGGCGACGTTGATCGAAAGCCAGTTCGCCACCCTCGAATCGCCAGTAGGCGAGCCGCTGACCCTGGCGCTCAACGCCTCGGTGCACAGCGTCGAAGACCTGGCCCTGCAGGCTCACGTCTGGTGGCAGGCCAACGGCCTGAAACAGGCGGTATGAGTATGTTGAAAAAGACAGCGCTGTCCTCCCGACTTCTGTTCAACCCGCTTTAATAACAACAACAATCCAGGAGACACCCCCCATGTTTGGCATGTCCCACGAGACGTTCCTGCTGCTCGATGCGGTGGTCACGGTAATCGGCCTGATTATCCTGATCACCAAATTCAAGATTCACCCCTTTATCGCCCTGACCATCGCCGCCGCGTTCCTCGGCCTGACCTCCGGCATGCCGATCAACACCATCATCAAGGCGTTCCAGGATGGCTTCGGTGGCGTACTCGGTTTCGTCGGCATCATCCTCGCCCTGGGCACCATGCTCGGCAAGATGATGGCCGAATCCGGCGGCGCCGATCAGATCGCCCAGACCCTGATCCGCGCCTTCGGCAAGGACAAGGTGCAGTGGGCAATGATGTTCGCCGCGTTCCTGGTGGGCATTCCGCTGTTCTTCGAAATCGGCTTCGTGCTGCTGATCCCGCTGGTGTTCATCGTCGCTCGTCGCACTGGTGTATCGATCATCAAGATCGGTATCCCTCTGCTCGCCGGCCTCTCTGCGGTGCACGGTCTGGTACCGCCGCACCCGGGCCCGCTGCTGGCCATCGGCGTGTTCGGCGCTGACATCGGCAAGACCATTCTCTACGGCCTGATCGTCGCGCTGCCGACCGCCATCATTGCCGGTCCGATCTTCGGTACGTTCATCGCCAAGCACATTCCGGGTCACCCGAATCAGGAACTGGTCGATCAACTGGCCCGCGAAAACGATTCGGCCAACCTGCCGAGCTTCGGCATCACCCTGGTCACCGTGCTGCTGCCGGTATTCCTGATGCTGCTGAAAACCTTCGCTGACGTGGCGCTGCCGGACGGCAATTTCTTCCGCATCTGGATGGACATGATCGGCCATCCGATCTCCGCACTGCTGCTGGCGTTGCTGCTGTCGCTGTACACCTTCGGCTACAAGCAGGGCATCGGTTCCAACCAGATGCTCAAGTGGCTGGACGCGAGTCTGGCGCCAACCGCCGCAATCATCCTGATCATTGGTGCCGGCGGTGGCTTCAAGCAGATGCTGGTGACCAGCGGCGTGGGTGACGTGATCGGCCACATGGCAGTGAGCGCGCAGATCTCGCCGATCCTGTTGGCATGGCTGGTGGCGGCGGTGATTCGTATCGCCACCGGTTCGGCGACCGTGGCGACCATCACCGGTGCCGGTATTGTGGTGCCGGTTGTCGGCATGATTCCGGGTGTCAACCGTGAGCTGCTGGTACTGGCCACCGGCGCCGGCTCGCTGATTCTGTCCCACGTCAACGACGCCGGTTTCTGGCTGGTCAAGCAGTACTTCAACATGACCGTGGCCGAAACCTTCAAGACCTGGACCGCGATGGAAACCATTCTCTCCATCGTCGCGTTGGGCTTTATCCTGCTGTTGTCGCTGTTCGTTTAAGCGGCCGTTTGCAGGCACGAAAAAACCGCAGCGATGCGGTTTTTTTGTGCCTGAAATCTCGATGCTGATTACATCCCCTTGTAGGAGTGAGCCTGCTCGCGATAGCGGTGTGTCAGTGCCATTTACCGTAACTGACACACCGCTATCGCGAGCAGGCTCACTCCTATAGGTTTTGTGTTAGCCGCCAGTTTTTGCGACTAACCCATCCGCGCGAAACATCCCGCGAATCCCGCGCACGGCCTGACGAATGCGGTCCTGGTTTTCGATCAGCGCAAAGCGCACGTGGTCGTCGCCATACTCACCAAACCCCACCCCCGGCGACACGCAGACCTTGGCCTCGGCCAGCAGTTTCTTGGCAAATTCCAGCGAACCCAGATGCGCATACGCCTCGGGAATCTTCGCCCAGACATACATCGACGCTTTCGGGTTCTCGACCATCCAGCCCAGCTCATGCAGGCCTTTGACCAGCACGTTACGGCGCTGGCGATACTGCTCGGCGATGTCGCGCACGCATTGCTGGTCGCCTTCGAGCGCAGCAATCGCCGCCACTTGCAGCGGAGTAAAGGTGCCGTAGTCGTGGTAGCTCTTGATCCGCGCCAGGGCGTTGACCAGTTCCGGGTTGCCGACCATGAACCCGATGCGCCAGCCGGCCATGTTGTAGCTCTTGGACAGGGTGAAAAATTCCACCGCGATGTCCTTGGCGCCCGGCACCTGCATGATCGACGGCGCTTTCCAGCCGTCGTAGACGATATCGGCGTAAGCCAGGTCGTGGATGACCAAGACGTCGTACTGCTTGGCGAGGGCGATCACCCGTTCGAAGAAATCCAGCTCCACGCACTGCGCCGTCGGGTTCGACGGGAAGCCGAGGATCATCATTTTCGGCTTGGGGATCGAGCCGCGAATCGCGCGCTCAAGCTCATCGAAGAAATCCACCCCCGGCACCAGCGGCACCGACCGCACCTGAGCGCCGGCAATCACCGCGCCGTAGATGTGAATCGGATAGCTCGGGTTCGGCACCAGTACCGTGTCGCCCTGATCCAGGGTCGCCAGCATCAAATGCGCCAGGCCTTCCTTGGAACCGATGGTGACGATGGCTTCGCTTTCCGGGTCGATATCGACTTCGTAGCGCTGCTTGTACCAGTTGGAAATTGCCCGACGCAGGCGCGGAATGCCCTTGGACGTCGAGTAACCGTGGGTGTCTTCACGTTGGGCGACCTGCACGAGTTTTTCGACAATGTGCGGCGGCGTGGCGCCGTCGGGATTGCCCATGCTCAGGTCGATGATGTCTTCACCACGGCGGCGAGCGGCCATCTTCAGCTCGGCGGTGATGTTGAAAACGTAAGGGGGGAGTCGATCTATGCGCGCAAAGCGGCGCGGCGAACCTTGTTCGGCCATTGTTGCCTCGGATAACGTAAGCGCCCGGAACCGTCCGAGCGACGCTGGTCACTGCGGTGACCTGTGGCGGAAGATAAGGGCAGTGATGGCATACTGTCCAGCGCGGTTGTAAACATTTTTTTCAAGGAAAATCGGTCAATGGAATTCACCAGCGGCTTCCTGCTGAGCCTTTCGCTGTGCCTGGATATCGGCGTGGCCAACATCGCGATGATCACCCTGGCCATGCAGCGCGGCTACTTTCAGGGCTTCGCCCTCGGCCTGGGCACCTGCGTCGGCGACTTGATTTATGCGGTGCTGGCACTGGCCGGCATGACCGTTTTGCTGCAGTACGAAAGCGTGCGCTGGGTGCTGTGGATTGGCGGTTCGGCGCTGCTGATCTACTTCGCGGCGAAGATGATTTATTCGGCGATTCATCACGAAGCGCTGCTGGCGGAGACGGCGGAAGTGGGGCAGAACTCCCATCGCAAGGAATTCTTTCGCGGCATCTTTCTCGCCATGTCGTCGCCAAGCGCGATTCTCTGGTTCGCTGCCGTTGGCGGCACATTGATCGCTCGATCCGGTGGCGGTGGTCCGTTGAGTTCGGCGCTGTTTCTCGGCGGCTTTCTTTGCGCCGGGCTGCTGTGGTCGGCCGGTTTGTGCTTCGCGGCAAGCCACGGCGGCAAGCTGCTGGGCGACAAGCTGCTGCGCTACTCCTACTTGGCTTCAGCGGCGATCTTCTGCTATTTCGCGGTGTACGTAATCGTTTCCGGCTACAACGAGTTTGTCGGCTCGGGCGCCGTCGAGCAGTTGCATGCGCTGTAAACGTGCGAAACGGGTCGGGCTTTCTATACTCCCAGCCGAACCCACTTTTCCGTTCTCAGGAGTCGCGTCATGGATGAACAAAAACGCGTCGAAATAGCTCAACCGCGCTTCGAATACGGGCCGTTTCTGTTGATTGCCGGTTTTGGCGGGCGATTCACTCAGGCAACCACCGGAGACATTCCGGCGTTATGGGAAAAGCTCATCCCGCATCTGGGAAAAATCCCCGCGCAGGTCAATGAAGTGACCTACGGCGTTTGCTGCAATGCGGACGGCGAGGGCGGTTTCGAATACATCGCCGGGGTGCAGATCGACAAGCTCGACGAGCTGCCGGAGCAGTATCGCTGGGTTGAAATCCAGCCGCAGAAATATGCGGTGTTCGAGCACAAAGGACCCCTGACGCAACTCCCCGACACCTTCCAGTACATCTGGAAAACCTGGCTGCCGCAGTCCGGGTACGAAGCGGCGGACGCACCGGAGTTCGAGCGCTACAGCGAGGATTTCAATCCGAAACTCAACACCGGCACCCTGGAAATCTGGCTGCCGATCAAGGCCTGACCGGCGTTCGAATCGAGGCGAAGCATGTCCGCCCCGGTGGTTGTGCTTTATGCTGGCGGGCCTTGTTTCCACAGATTTCCGAGTTGCCATGAACACCGTGATCCGCAACGTCAGCGCCGCCGACCTCGAGCGCTGCTACGCCATCGAAACCGTCGCCTACGAAGGCGACGAAGCCGCCACCCGCGAGAAGATCGCCACGCGCATTGCCACTTGGCCGGACGGCTTTGTCGTCGCCGAGGTGGACGGTGTAGTCGCCGGTTTCATCAATGCCGGCGCGGCGTTCGACGTGCAGATGTCCGACGAGGCCTTCAAGGAACTGATCGGCCACGACCCGAAAGGCCCGAACGTGGTGATCATGTCGGTGGTAGTGCACCCGGATTACCAGGGGCAGGGCCTGGCCAAGCGCCTGCTCGGCGAATTCATCGAGCGCATGCGCGCGATGGATAAAGCGACGATTCATCTGATGTGCAAGGAACAGCACATTGCGCTGTACGCCGGTTTCGGTTTTGCCTACATCAAACCGTCCGAATCCGACCATGGCGGTATGGCCTGGCACGAGATGATCCTGACCCTCTGAACTTCAATCAAAACTGTGGGAGCGAGCCTGCTCGCGAAGGCGGATTTCAGATAAGCAAGTGTCGACTGACACGACGCCTTCGCGAGCAGGCTCGCTCCCACAGGGTTTTGAGGTGTTTGTAGTTGCGCGGTTAGTAAAGGCTTTCACGCACCCGTTTCGGCGCTTCCCGATCATAGGTGTCGGCGTCGAACTGGCCGTCATTCAGGCGCTTGTGAAATGCGCCAGCAGATGGCAGGGCCGAGCGTGGCAGGTGCGTTTCGGGATTCCACGCATCCGAGCGGACAAAGGCTTTCGAGCAGTGAAAAAACGCCGCGTCCACCGTCACCAGCAACACGGTTTTCGCCGGTTTGCCATTCACCGCAAAACTCTCAAGCATTGCCGGTTCATCGCTGATCAACGCTGTGCCATTGACCCGCAATGTCTCGCCGATCCCGGGAATGATGAACAGCAGCGACACCCGCGAATCGTGCAGCACATTGCGCAAGGTATCGATGCGGTTGTTGCCCGGGCGATCTGGTAGGGCCAACGTGTTTTGATCAATGATCCGAACAAACCCCGGCGCATCACCGCGCGGCGAGTTATCGAGGCCATCGGTCCCCACCGAACTGACGATCACTAGCGGCGACAGGCGCACCATCGCCTGATAATCCTCGTTGAGAAAGCCGATCTGCTTGCGCACGGCGCGTTCGTGTGGCCGGCCGTAAATGGCTTCCAATGCTTCTATCGAATCGATCATCGTTTATCCCTCTACGATTTAAAAAAACAGCCCCATCCGCCGCTCGTACCCAATCCGTCCCTTGTATGCTTCGCCGCTGTCGACGTAGCCATACCTGGCGTACAGCGCAATCGCCGCCTCGTTATCGGCGTCCACCGACAATTCCAGTCCCTTGATCTCCGGCCATGCTTCACGCGCGACGGCGGGCAGTGCTTGCAGACAAGCCTTGCCGTAGCCCTTGCCTTGGGCGCGGCGATCGACCTGCAAGGCATGCAACGTCGCGCTGTGTTCGTCGGCCCAGTCGGGCAATACCGGCGGGCGCTTGAGCAGCAAAAATGCCACCGGTACCTCGTCTGCGAGCAGGGCGAATCCCTTCACGCCTGGCCCGGGTTTCGACAGCAGGGTGTGCAAGGCACCGTGAATGTCGCCGGAGAATCTGATCTGTTCGGGGTGGATTTCAATGGCCTCGACTTGCTGACGCTGCAAAGGGCTGAGGCTGTCGTAAGGCACGAGTTGGGCTGACACGGGAATTTCCTTTTTCCTACAAAGAGTGAGCCTCGGATTCTAGCGATATTGTCGTCAGCGAAATTTTTTTGTTTGCCCTGTCGATCCGCGCAAAGGGCAAACGACTAAGGGTGTCTTCACAACAAAAAACCACGGAGAACACCATGAGCGCACAGACTGATATCCAGACTCTGATCAACAGCTATCGCGAAGCGGTGATGGCCAAGGATGTCGAAAAAGTCATGGCCTTGTACGCCGACGACATTGTCTCGTTCGATGCGATCAAGGCCCTGCAATTCAAGGGCAAAGCGGCCTACCGCGCGCACTGGGTCGAGTGCATGGAGATGTGCCCCGGCCCGCACATCTTCGAGTTCCACGAAATCGCCATCGAAAGCGCCGACAACATCGCCTTCGCCCACTGGGTGGCTAACTGCGGCGGCACCAACGACAAGGGCGAAACCCAGAGCTGCTGGATGCGTGTCACTGCCTGTTACCGGCAGGTTGGCGGGACGTGGAAGATTGCTCACGAGCACTGGTCGGCACCGTTCGATCCGATGAGCGGCGCGACGCTGTTCGATGTGACTCCCTGATCTTCAGCCATAGTTGATCCGTTCGAATCAGGAGATCGCCATGAAATATCTATGCCTGGTCTACAGCGATGAAAGCCTGTTGCACTCCTCGCCGGACAGCCCGGAGGACGCCGAATGCTGGGCCTACGCCGAGTCGGTGCAGGGCAGCGGGCGAATGATCGCCGCCGAAGCGTTGGAGTCGGTAGAGACCGCAACCACCGTACGGATGCGCAACGGCAAGTTGTCGATCACCGATGGGCCTTTCGCTGAAACCAAGGAGCAACTGGCCGGTTTCTACCTGATCGACGCCAAGGATCTCAACGAAGCGATTCAGCTCGCCGGCAACATTCCCGCAGCCCGGGTCGGCAGCGTTGAAGTGCGCCCGGTGCGGCAGTTGAATGTCTGACGTCAGGGCGCGGGTCGAGCAGGTCTACCGCGAGGATTCGCGGCGGATCCTGGCGACGCTGATCCGCCTGCTCGGTGATTTCGACCTCGCCGAAGAAGCCTTGCACGAGGCGTTCTTCGTCGCGGTCGAGCGCTGGCAACGCGACGGCGTGCCGGACAACCCGCGCACCTGGCTGGTCTCGACCGGACGTTTCAAAGCCATCGACGTGTTGCGCCGGCGCGCGCGGTTCAAGGCCTCGCAGCCACTGCTGCTGGCGCAACTCGATGAGCTGGAACAGGCTGACTGGAGTGGTGAAGACGTGGAAGACGATCGCTTGCGGCTGATCTTCACCTGCTGCCACCCGGCACTCGCGGCGGATGCGCAAGTGCCGCTGACCTTGCGCGAAGTCTGCGACCTCACCACCGAAGAAATCGCCCGTGCTTTTCTCTCGGCACCGGCGGCGATTGCCCAGCGCATCGTGCGCGCGAAAGCCAAGATACGTGACGCAAAAATTCCTTATCAAGTGCCGACGCTGCATGAACTGCCCGAGCGCCTCGACAGCGTGTTGCGGGTGATCTATCTGGTGTTCAACGAAGGCTATTCGGCTTCTGTCGGCGCCGAGCTGACCCGCGAGGATCTGACGCGCGAAGCGATTCGCCTGGGGCGCTTGTTGATGGAGTTGCTGCCGGAACCGGAGGTCATGGGTCTGCTGGCGCTGATGCTGCTGCACGAATCACGTCGACCGGCGCGCACCTCGCCGAGCGGTGAACTGGTGCTGCTCGACGATCAGGATCGCGCGTTGTGGGATGCCGGGTTGATGGCAGAAGGTTGCGCGCTGGTCGAGCGTGCGCTGAGTACACGACGCTTCGGGCCGTATTGCCTGCAGGCGGCAATTGCAGCGGTGCATGCGGAAGCGCCGTCGGCGGCGGAAACCGACTGGCGGCAGATTGTCGGTCTTTATGACGTCTTGCTGCGCGCTGTGCCGTCGCCGGTGATCGAGTTGAACCGAGCGGTGGCGGTGGCCAAGCGTGATGGAGCGTTGGCCGGTTTGTTGTTGATTGAAGGGATTTTGGCCCGAGGCGAGTTGCAGGATTACCACCTGGCGCATTCGGCGCGGGCGGAGTTTTGTCGGCAGTTGGGGCGGGTGGAGGCAGCGAGGGCGGCGTATCAGCGGGCGCTGGAGCTGACGCGGCAGGAGCCGGAGCGGCGGTTTATCGAGGGGCGACTGAAGGAACTGGATTGATCTGGAATCTGCGTCGATGCTGCTGGCCCTTTCGCGAGCAGGCTCGCTCCCACAGGTGAACGCATTCCAATTGTGGGAGCGAGCCTGCTCGCGAATGGCAGCACCGCTTATTCGAGCATCTTGCTAAGCAACCAACTCCCCGCCGGCCCCGGCGGATACAAGCGCGACCACAAGGCATCGACAAACACCGGTTTCGGCCAGCCGCGCACTTCGAGCTCTATAAGCAAATCATTGGCATAACGTTGCACCAGCCACCTGGGCAACGGGGCCCAGCCGAAGCCTTTTTCCGCCATTTCCAGCAGCATCAGATAACTCGGCGCCGACCACACCCGCCCTTTGCCACGGCTGTCATACGGATTGACAATGGTCGCCAGCCGCAGCTCGCGATGTTGCTCGAGAATCTGCTGATCGACATGCTCAAGCTTCGCCAACGCATGCTCGCGGCTGACGAACAAGGCAATCTCCGTGCGCTCGGCCACGGTCGAGGTCACAAGATCCGGCGGGTAGTTGTCTTGCATTTCCGCGAAGGCCAGATGCGCCCGGCCGCGCTGGACCAGTTCGATCAGGTCATCGCATTCGGCAATCAGACATTCCAGCTCCAGCTCCGGATAACGCTGTTCGAAACCGACGAGTGCCGCCTCAAAGCGATACGACTGATAGGTATCGGAAATCGCCACGGTCAACTTCGGTTCCACGCCTTGCGCCAATTGCCGTGCGCTCATCTCCAGACGACTGGTAGCGGCCAGGATCGCTTCGGCTTTCTGCAGCATGACGTGGCCGGCGGGGGTGAGCGTGGGTTTGCGGCTGCTGCGGTCAAACAGTTGCAAATCCAGATCGATTTCCAGACTGGCGACCGCTGCGCTGATGGTCGACTGACTGCGCCCCAACTTACGCGCAGCGGCGGAAAACGAGCCTTGCGTCGCCGCCTGCACAAACGCCAACAACACTTCCTGCGAAGCCATGAACTATCGCCCTGATCGATGGTTATTGGTTATGAAGTATCGGGAATCGGTTGGATCATGGCAACCATCGTCAAACAAGGAGTCAGTCGTGACTGCCCACAAGTCCATCACCGAACGCGTTTTCCAGGCTGTTGGTTTCGAATTTCTCGCGATTCTGATCTGCACACCGTTGCTGGCGTGGATCATGCAAAAGCCGCTGCTCGACATGGGTGCGGTGACCGTGTTGATCGCGCTGTTGGCGCTGGCGTGGAACGTGGTGTTCAACCGTTTTTTCGACCGTGCATTGGCGCGGATGAATCTGCCGCACAACGCCTGGGTCCGTGTAGTGCATGCGCTGTTGTTCGAGGGTGGGCTGATCTTGATGGGCGTGCCGCTGATAGCCTGGTGGCTGTCGGTCAGCCTGTGGCAGGCGTTGTTGCTCGACATTGGCGTGCTGCTGTTCTTCCTGCCGTACACCTACGTCTACCACTGGGGTTATGACGTCCTGCGCGAGCGCTTCATGGCGCGCCGCCCATGTGAAAGCTGACGCCGATCCCTGTAGGAGCTGCGGAACGCTGCGATCTTTTGATCTTGTTTTTAAAAAATCAAAGTCAAAAGATCGCAGCGTTCCGCAGCTCCTACAGATTCGGTGTTTGAGTCAGAGAAACATGCCGCCGGACGCCTCTACCCGTTGGCCGTTGATCCACTGTCCACCCGGCGACAGCAGCAGCGCCAGTGCACCGCCAATATCATCCGGCTGCCCGACGCGACCCAGCGCGGTGTTGCTCGCGACCATCGCGTTGACAGCACTGTTGTCGCGTACCGTGCCGCCACCAAAGTCGGTTTCAATCGCACCCGGCGCCAGAACGTTCACGCCAATTTGCCGCGCGCCCAGCTCTTTCGCCTGATAACGGGTCAGCACTTCCATTGCGCCCTTCATCGCCGCATAGGCGCCGTAGCCCGGCAGGCTGAAGCGGGTCAGGCCGCTGGAAATATTGACGATGCGCCCACCGTCGTTGATCAGCGGCAGCAGTTGCTGAGTCAGAAAGAACGGCCCTTTCAGTTGCACGTTCATCAGCAGATCGAACTGCTCCGGAGTGGTCTCGCTGAACAGCGCATGCACGCCGACCCCGGCATTGTTGATGAGGAAATCAAAGCGCTGCCGCTCAAAGGTCTGCTCCAGTGCTTGGGCAACCTGCGCGGCGAACGCGGGGAAGTTTTCGCTGCGGCCGACGTCCAGTTGCAACATCGCCGCTTTCGCGCCGAGTGCCTGTAATTCGCTGACCAGAGTTTGCGCCTCATCGGCGCGGCTGTTGTAGGTGCCGATGATGTCGATGCCTTGGGCGGCGAGGTGCAGGGCGGCGCTGCGGCCCAAGCCACGACTGGCGCCAGTGATCAGTGCGATTTTGCGATTCATGCGGACTTCCTCGATTGCGTTGAGTGGGGATGGAAGAAGTGTATTTATCCGCCCTGAGGTGATAAACACGGCAAAAGCGGAATCACTGATCGGTTCAGCCGAACAATAATCGAGGCCTGTGATGAACAAACTGGAACTGTTGCGTACCTTCGTTCGGGTCAGCGAACTGTCGAGTTTCACTCTTGCCGGCGAGAGCCTCGGCCTGCCGCGCTCCACGGTGTCCGAGCAGGTGCAGGCACTCGAAGCCTTGCTCGGCACGCGCCTGTTGCAGCGCACCACGCGCAAGGTGCAGGCGACGCAGGACGGCTTGGTGTTGTACGAACGCAGCAAGGATCTGCTCTCGCACATGGATGAGATCGAGGGGCTGTTTCGTCAGGATGAGGCTTCGCTGACCGGGTGTATTCGGGTCGATATGCCGAACATTCTCGCCCGACGGCTGATCATGCCGCGCCTGCCAGAATTCATGGATCGCCACCCGAATCTGCAGATGGAAATCAGCAGCACCGATCGCCGTGTCGATCTGCTGAGTGAGGGTTTCGACTGCGTGTTGCGCATCGGCGCGCAGCCGGATCAGTCGGTGGTCGCCCGGCATCTCGGCGACTTCCCGATGGTCAACTGCGCCAGCCCCGCTTACCTGCAACGCTATGGGGTGCCGCAGACGCTGGAGGATCTGGCGCAGCATCGGCTGGTGCATTACGTCGGCGTGCTGGGCTCGCGTTCGGAAGGGTTTGTCTATGAGGAGAACGGCGAGGTGCGGCGCGTGCCAATGCCCGGCAGTGTCACGGTCAACAGCACCGATGCCTACGAAGCTGCGTGCCTGGGTGGCTTCGGCCTGACGCAGCTGCCGCGCACCGGCATGCAGCCGCATCTGGAAAACGGCGAACTGGTGACCGTGCTCGCGCAACACACCGCACCGCCGATGGCGATTTCCCTGCTGTATGCGCGACAACGGCATCTGCCGTTGCGGGTGCGGGTGTTTATGGATTGGCTCGGCGATGTCGTTCGCTCAACGCTCTGACTTGGGAATGCAACCCTGTGTAGGAGCTGCCGAAGGCTGCGATCTTTTGACTTTGATTTGTAAAAACCAGATCAAAAGATCGCAGCCTTCGGCAGCTCCTACAGGGGGATTAGCGCAGGGTCAGAAGATTTGGGTGAACAGCCAGTAGAGGCTGCCCGACAGCAGAATCGCCGCAGGCAGGGTCAACACCCAGGCCATCAACAGATTACGGATCGTCGTCATCTGCAACCCGGCGCCATTGGCAACCTTGGTCCCGGCCACGCCGGAGGACAACACATGGGTTGTCGATACCGGCAAACCGAACATGTCCGCCGCGCCGATGGTCAGCATCGCCACGGTTTCTGCCGAGGCGCCCTGGGCGTAGGTCAGGTGAGTCTTGCCGATCTTCTCGCCGACGGTCACGACAATGCGCTTCCAGCCGACCATGGTGCCGAGCCCCAGCGCGATGGCCACGGCGATCTTCACCCATAGCGGAATGAACCGCGTGGCGTTGTCGATCTGTTGTTTGAACAGCTGCAGTTTGCTGTTGGTGTCGGCATCGAAGTTACCGACCTTGTTTTTGTCCATCAGGCGAATGCTTTCGCTGGCCAGGTACATGTCGTTGCGCACGTTGCCCATGGCTTCGGCCGGGACTTTTGCCAGCGAACCGTAACCTTTGACTTCCTCGCCGATGTGCCCGGTCAGGGCGGCGAGGGCGGGAATCAGTTGCGGCGTGGGTTCCTTGCTGCGCACGTAATCCGATAGCACCGGGCGCGGATCGGCACGAAAAAGATGACGTAAGTGAACGGACCGGTTTTCTTGTCGAGCCCCGGTCTGCCACTGGCGGCGGATGCAGGGCTGGCGGTCAGTGAAGGCGTAGCCATGGCGGACGATCCTGAGCGAGGGAAGGAATGTCGCCCATGATCGTTGCAAAATGTTACAGAGAGACTGCCTCAGGTCAGTGTTTGGCTTATTGGTCTGACTATTGATCAGAGGGCAAATGCCAAAAGATCGCAGCCTTCGGCAGCTCCTACAGCGGAACACATTGCACATGTAGGAGCTGCCGAAGGCTGCGATCTTTTGATTTTAGTAATCCCCACGCTTGCGAAACGCCCAGCGCCCGGCGATCACCGTGAACGTCGCCACCAGCGCAACCAGTATCCAAAACCCATGGGGATCCTGCGACAGCGGCACACCCCCCACATTCATCCCGAAAAAACCGGCAATGATGTTGATCGGCAAGGCCAGCACCGTCACCACGGTCAGGGTGAACAGCGTGCGGTTGCTCTGTTCGTTGAGGTTGGCGGCGATTTCTTCCTGTAGCAATTTGATCCGTTCACCGAGGGCGGTGAGGTCGTTGATGATCAGCGCAAACTCCTCGGTGGATTTGCGCAGCTCCTTGACGTCCTCCTTCTGCAACCACGGCGGCGGGCGGTTGAGCAGGCGCAGCAGAGAACCCGGTTCCAGCGCCAGAAGGCGTTGCAGACGCACCAGCACACGGCGATTGGCACCAAGCTCGGCGCGGTTGGTCGACAGGCGTGAGGAAAGCAACTGGTCCTCGACCTGATCGACGCTCAGGCTGGTCTTGCGCACGATCTGCGTCAGCACTTCGCCCTGATCGCGCAGCAGGTGCACGAGCAATTCCGACGGCGAACGAAAGCACTCGCCGGCCTTCACCGACGAGCGCAATTTGTCCACCGAATGCAGCGGTTGCAGGCGCGCGCTGACGATCAGCTTGCTGCGCACGCAGACCCACAGCGTCGACACGTCCGAGGAGACCATGCTGCTGAGGTTGAACACCACATCGTTGACCACCGCCAGCAGCGCCGAGTCGACATGCTCGATGCGCGTCGACCGCGAACCCTCGTGCAACGCCTCGAAAAATTCGTCGGGCAATTGCAGATGACTTTTCATCCAGCGCTCGCATGCAGCATGGGCCAGGTTCAGGTGCAGCCAGAGGAATTCGTCACTGTCGCTGTCGTCCTGCAAACAGCGCAACGCCGTCGCCGAATCGATCTCCCGACCGCGCTCACCGGGCAGGAAGCGAAAGCCGTAGAGCAGGCCAAACAGATCCGAATCGCGATGGCTGATATCGAGGCTATGGTTCATGGCGGCTCGCTGGGAGGAGGGTGTCTGGTAGAGGATTTTCAGGTTCACCTGAGCGGCATCATCGCAAGCTCACATGACCGTTTTGTGTCAGCGAAATGACGTCAAATCAATGCGTTACCGACTGTCGGAAGATTCTCAAGAAGCGCTCTGGCGCGCCGATCCCAGGTGAGTTAGCTTGCGCGCCATTGGCTTCTTGCCATGGTGCGACGACAGGGAAGTCCGGCCATTTTTCACGTCCGCTCGGGCGTGCCTCATCCCTGCTTCGAGTACCTTGCAATGCTGCAAAAATCCCTGAGAGCGCAAATTCTCGCCCTGCTGAGCGGCAGTCTATTGGCGATGCTGTTGATCGCCCTGGCCTGCTTTCATTTCCTCTCCAACGGCGTGCAAAGCTACAGCCAGTTGATCGCCGGCCCGTTGCACACTTCGCAACTGATCGATGAAGCCAACCTGCAATTCAAGGTGCAGGTGCAGGAGTGGAAAAACGTCTTGCTGCGCGGCAAGCAACCGGCGGATCTGGCGAAATACTGGAGCCAGTTCGAAGAGCGTCAGCGCGACGTGCAGACCATCCTAGGCGAATTGGCCGGCCAGAAAGGTATCGAGCCAAATCTCAAATCACGCATCGAACGTTTGCGCGAAGAGCATCGCCAGTTGGGCGCGGCGTACCAGAAGGGCCGCGATGCCTACGTGGCTGCCGGTGGTGATCCGAGCGCCGGTGACGCCGCAGTGAAAGGTGTCGACCGCGCCACCAGCGAGCAGATGAGTGCACTGGTCGCCGAGCTGCGCCAGCAGGGTACCGAGCAATCGGCGCTGATCAGTGCAGCCGCCGATCGTACGGTGTGGCTGGGCCTGTTGGTGATGCTCGGGTCAGGCTTGTTGATCGGGTTGTTGAGTCTGTGGCTGGTCAGTCGCAACCTGATCGAGCCGATTCGCAAACTGATCGATTACGTCAGTCGTTTGAGCCGTGGCCAACTGGCCGAGCGCGTGGTCAGCGAGCGTCGCGATGAGCTGGGCAACCTCGCCGCCGCCGCGAACACCCTGCGCGATTTCCTTGCCGACACCTTCACCCGGTTGCAGCGCAGCGCCAGCGATCTGGACAGCGCCAGCGGCGAGCTCAATGCCATTGCCACGACCATGGCCGGCGGCACCAGCGAGCAGTTCAACCGCACCGATCAGGTCGCTACGGCGATGAATGAAATGTCCGCCACGGCTCAGGAAGTCGCTCGTCACGCCGCCGATGCCGCGCGGGCCGCCGACGATGCCGATCAGTCGGCGCAGCAGGGCGAAAAGGTCATGCAAATCACCATTCATTCCATCACACAGATGCGCGGTGAAATCGCCAACACGGCCACGGTGATCCGTCGCCTCGAAACCGACAGCGGTCGAATCGGCAAGGTACTGGAAGTGATTCGTGGCATCGCCGAACAGACCAATCTGCTGGCACTCAACGCGGCCATCGAAGCGGCACGGGCCGGTGAGGCCGGGCGCGGTTTCGCGGTGGTTGCCGATGAGGTGCGCAACCTCGCCCAGCGCACGGCGGAGTCGATTATCGAGATCAACCAGATCATTCAGAACGTGCAGACCGGCGCTGTCGACGCGGCGCATGCTATCGAGAGCGGCCAGGCACGCAGTGATGAAAGTGTCGAGCAAGTGACTCAGGCTGGCGCGATGCTGGAGCGCATCACTCTGGCGGTGGAAGCGATCCGCGACATGAACCGTCAGATCGCCACGGCGGCCGAAGAGCAGACGTCGGTGGCGGAGGATATCTCGCGCAACCTGACTGAAATCACCGCGATTGCCAGCACCAACCTGGACAACGTACAGCGCACCGAAAGTGCCAGTCAGAATCTGCATGGGTTGTCGGGACAGTTGAACGAGGTGACGGCGCGGTTGAGTGCCTGATTTTGGCTGGCGGTTTGTCAGTGTTTTCGGCGTGATGGCTTTTGCCCCTCACCCTAACCCTCTCCCAGAGGGAGAGGGGACTGACCGTGTTGATTGTTCAAGATACGCCGACCTGAGATGTCGAGGTGCACTCAGGCTGGTAGTCCTTTGTGATGGCTTTTGAATTTTGAGGCGAACTCAGGCTCCGAAATTTCCCCGATCTGCTCCCTTTCCCCCTCGCCCCCTTGGGGGAGAGGGCTGGGGTAAGGGGGTAAAGTTTTCACTGACAACTCATCAACAAAGCCAAACGCAAATCATAAAAAAACCGCACGATCTTAAATCGTGCGGCTCTTTAACAGCGGTCTATCAAGTGTCTTGCTTGTCGCTCAGCACTTTACCGGTGGTGGCATCAAAGTCCACGTCGAACTCTTTGCCGTCAGCAGTTTTCAGTTCAACTTCGTACTCGTAACCGTTGAAGTGGTTATCCAGGTCGGTGTCGGTAATCGTTGCGCCCGGGTGCAGTTTCAGGGCTGCTTCGTTCATCGACTCCAGCGATTTGATCTTGCCGTCCTTGACCAGTTGCGGGATCTGGTCGATACGCACGTCAGCCTGAGCCAGGCCAGCGGTAAGAGTCAGGGCAGCGGCGGTAAACAGGGCAGTCAAAGTTTTCATCGGTTCATTCCTTGGCAGTGCGTTGAAGTGGTTGATCTGTGTAAGTGGGTTCAGATTAACCAGCGCAACTTAATTCACCCTTAAATCTCTGCCTCGCGATAAAACTGCTCTTTGTGGGAGCGAGCTTGCTAGCGAAGCAGGCAACTCGATAACGGCTCAGAAACCGTTCTTCTTCAAAACCTCATCAACACTGCCAGCCGCCGGACGCTTGTAAAACTTCAACAGTTCACTGGCGCGGTTGGTAAAAATGCCATCGACACCGGCCGCCATGACTTTCTCGTAATCCACCGGCTCGTCGACCGTATAAACGTGCACCAGCATGCCTTGATCGTGGGTGTACTGATTCATCCACGGTTGCACCAGATCGGAATAGCTCTGGTCACCACCATGGGTCAGTTTTGCCGAAGGGCCGGTGCCGATCGCGCCCTGGGCCTTGGCGTAGTCGACCCATTGCTTGAATTCCGCTTCGGATTTTGGCTCCTGCTTGCCGTAGAACACGTTTTTGTCTTTCTCACCGGACGCAGCAAACGTCACGGCGGATTTAGGCTCGATGCTGCCTTCGCCGACCCACAACAGCAGGATCTTCGGCACTTGCGGCATTTCTTTCTCCAGCAGTTCGAGGCTGGATTTGTCGAACGTCTGCAGGATCACCTTGCCTTTGCCCTGACCGACGCCCAGCGCACTTTTCGCCAGTTTCGAACCGGCCGGACTGAGCCAGCCGCGATCCTGCAGTTTTTCCTTCAGGTCGTGTTCGATGCCGGGAAACAGCTGCGGCTCTTTGGTTTCGATGTACAGGCCCGGCTTGTGTTGCGGATTGGCGCGGGCGATGTCGATGATTTCATCAAGAGTGAGGATTTTCAGCCCTGCGTAAGAGGGGCGCGCGCGGTCCGGGTACTTGGTGTTGAACCAACTGCCGGCGTCGAGGGTTTTCAGTTCGGCCATGGTGAACGCGGTGGCCGGGCTGTCCTTGCGCTCGGGGAATTTGCTGGCGACGTCGGTGGTGCGTTGCAGGTTGTCGTCGTGCAGGGCGAAGAGCACGCCGTCCTTGCTGCGTTGCAAGTCCATTTCCAGGTAATCGGCGCCCAGGTCACGGGCCAGTTTGTAGGCCGCAGCGGTGGATTCCGGGGCATCGAACGACGCGCCACGGTGGGCAATCACCGCTGGATGCGGAATGCCATGAGCAGCAGCGATTGCCTTGGGCTCCGGGTGGCTGTCGGCGTGCGCCTGACCGAGGCCGAACAACAGACTCAGCACCAGGGCGCTTCGGGTAAAAGTAGCAGGCATGGTCGAGTTCCTTTCGCAGGTTTTATTCAAGACGTACCTTTTAACAACTGAAGCGTCGCAGGGCTATCGCCAGACCGACATAAAGCGCGCAAAACGGAAATTTCCTGCACTTTTGTGGCGCTGTTTGCAGTACGCTTGCCCTCGGCATACGCCCCGGCAGAGGGCGCGCCGCTGTGTTGCCCTGCGTGTAAACCATCGATCATCTTTCGTGAGGTTTACCATGCGCATCACCTCCCAACTCATCTGCCAGGCCGCCGACGATCTCAAAGGCTTCGTCGGCCTCAACCGCAAGACCGGTCAATACATCGTGCGCTTCAGCGAAGATTCGTTCGGTATGGACGTGGCCGATGACGGCATCATTCCGACCAGCGAGTTCGTCTGGGCACCGCTATCGGACAACACCATGACGCTTAAGCGCGAACTGATTCAGTTGCTGCTCGATCAACACATCGACGAGCGCATCAACATCACCGAGCCGTTGCGGGTTTATATGAGCAGGGTCGAGGTGCCGGAGATTGTCGCGGTGCGGAGTCTGGTGCGCAGCTGAGGTTTGTAGTGTGGTTGCGAGCCTCTTCGCGAGCAGGCTCGCTCCCCCCTTGAATCTGCGCCGGTCACAAACTCCCTGTGGGAGCGAGCCTGCTCGCGAAGGAGGCACCTCGGTTCATCGCCAGCCGCAATTCCCACCCAACCACGAACTGATGTCAGCCTCCATCACCCCGGCACACGCTCATTGGCAAACATGCTCACCGCATCCACCGCCTCACTCGCGCCATCACGAATCTGCAGAATCACCGTGCCAGCCTGATTGGCCAGTTCCACGCCTTCGGCCGCACGATCGCGAGTGCCTTGCATGCTCTTTATCGCTTGCCGCGTTTCGCTCTGGATCAGACTGATCATGTTGGAAATTTCGGCGGTGGAGCCGCTGGTGCGCGCCGCCAGTTGCCGCACTTCATCGGCGACCACGGCAAACCCGCGACCCTGTTCACCGGCGCGTGCCGCTTCGATGGCAGCGTTCAGCGCGAGCAGGTTGGTCTGGTCGGCGATCGCGCGGATGGTGTTGACGATCGCGGTGATCTGCTCGGAGCGGTCGCCCAGTTGCGCAATCAGAGTCGAGGATTGGCTGATGTCCTCGGCGATTTCGCGCATTTCGCTGGCAGCCTGTTGAATCACTTGCGTACCTTGCTCGGCGACTTTTCGCGTCGCCACCGAGATGTGATAAGCGGTGCTGGCACTGCGTGCGTCCTGCTCATGTTGTTCGACACGGGCGGTAACGTCTGAAGCGAACTTGACCACTTTGTACAAGCGCCCCGAGGCGTCGTAGACCGGGTTGTAGTTGGCCTCCAGCCACACGGTCTGGCCGCGTTTGTCCACGCGTTCGAACTGACCGTGGAAGAACTCGCCCTGATTCAGGCGCCGCCAGAAATCCTGATAGGCGCTGCTGTTGACCAGCGCCGGGGTGCAGAACATACGGTGATGCTGGCCCTTGAGCTCCGCGAGGTTGTAACCCATACGCGTGAGAAAATTCTGGTTGGCGGTAAGAATGTTGCCCTCTAGATCGAACTCGATCACTGCCATCGCGCGATCGATTGCCTGCAACTTGGCGTTGGCCTCGTTTTCCTCCTGCACTTTGCTGGTGACATCCATCGCGTACTTGACCACTTTGATCACCCGTCCCGATGCATCCTTGATCGGGTTGTAACTGGCCTCCAGCCAGATCGCCTGGCCTTTGCTGTTGACCCGTTCAAAGGTGCCCGACTGGAACTGGCCGTTTTTCAGGCGCGACCACAACTCAGTGTATTGGGCGCTACGACCGAATTCCGCCGTGCAGAAATGCCGGTGCGGCTGGCCGATCGCCTGGGCAGCCGTGTAACCCATGGTCTTGAGGAAATTGTCATTGGCACGCAACACCACGCCATCAAGATCGAACTCGATCACCGCCATTGAACGGTTGATCGCTTCGAGCATTGCAGCTTGGTCAAAAACGGTGTGTTGCAGTTCTTCGAGGGCGGCTTTGTGGCGATTGAAAAACATGCTTGCGATACTCGGGAGTGGGGAAAATCAAAAGGATTCAGTCCCTATTCCTGCGCCGGCAGACCGAAATGCACAGGCGGCATTCGGCGGTGACTGCTCAATGCCAGCGTTCCGTTACTGGCAGATGGCTACTTATACAAAACTTCATAAAGTTGTACAAGGAAGGAATTTTTAGCAAGTTTGTATAACTTTTTGCGAGATTAGTTGTACACGCTTCGGCACACGCTTTGAGTCAGCGCTGGTACCGCGCCAGAAACATTTCCAGCGCCGACTCCGCCACCGTGTTCTGCGCGTCTGGATCAAGGGCCGCGCGGCCGAGCGAGATCTGTGGCCAGAAGGCGAAAGCCTTGAGCAAACCTTGCACTTGATGCGCAGCAAACTCGGGATCCACCGGTTTGAGCCGGCCGTCGGCTTGTGCCGCGCGTATCCAGACAGTCAGACCTTCCTCGCGCTCGCCCATGCGCTCGATCATGTTCTGCGCCCGCTCGGGGGAGTGAATGGTTGCGGCGATTGCGACCCGCGCGAGGGTGAGAAAATTCTCGTCGGCCATCATTTGCACTTTCTCCCGCAACATTTGCCGCAACTGCTCGCTCAGCGGTTGATCGCGGGTATAGCTCACCGATGGCTCGGCAATGATCCGCGCCCACAATTGATTGAGGATTTCGGCGAACAGCTCCTCCTTGCTGGGGAAGTGGTTGTACACCGTACGCTTCGACACCCCGGCGGTGGCGGCGATCTTGTCCATGCTGGTGATTTCGAACCCGTGGGCACGGAATTCGGCGATCGCCGCCTGGATGATGGCTTCGCGTTTGCGGTCGGTGAGGCGTCGTGGAACGGTCATGAGCGGGCTTCGGCAGAGAAGGGAGGAAATTACACTCGGCAGTTTACTTGGCGTCAGCTTTGATGCAACCTAGAAACTACACCGCTCAGTGTAATGTTGCGTTAATCCTCGCACCTTACAAACCAGAGCGTTTGGCCTTTGCGTGCAGCCTGGCCTTTTTCATTTCCCGCGCAATACCGTGCATCACACGGTTTCGGAGTCGTTCAGTCATGGCCAATCCAGTTTCTCTCCCGGATAACAATCCCACGCCTGAAGCCTCTCGACAGGATCAAGGGCTGTTTCGCAATCACGCGCCGGTGCAGCGCGAAGGCCTGCGCAAAATGCTGCGAATCATGTGGAACATGATTTTCCACAAACCGCGCAACACCCGTCCAACCGCCGCCATCCCCGTGCAGCCCCTGACGCGGGAAGATCTGCTCGCCGCTCCCAACCACAGCGTCTATCGCCTCGGGCATTCAACCCTGTTGCTGAAGATGCGCAACAAGTTCTGGATCACCGACCCGGTCTTCGCCGAGCGCGCCTCGCCCGTGCAGTGGGCGGGGCCGAAACGCTTTCACCAGCCACCGATCAGCATTGACCAGTTGCCGCCGATCGAGGCGGTGGTCCTCTCGCACAATCATTACGACCATCTCGACTACGAAGCGGTACGCAAACTCGCCGCCAAAACCACGTACTTCCTGACACCGCTGGGCGTGGGCGACACCCTGATCAAATGGGGCATCGACGCGAGCAAAGTGCGCCAGTACGACTGGTGGCAGGGCACCGAAATCGCCGGCATCCGCTTCATCGCCACACCGTCGCAGCACTTCTCGGGCCGCGGCCTGTTCGACGGCAACAGCACGCTGTGGGCGTCATGGGTGATGATCGATGGTGACACACGCATCTTCTTCAGTGGCGACAGCGGTTACTTCGACGGCTTCAAACGCATCGGCGAACAATACGGCCCGTTCGACCTGACCCTGATGGAAACCGGCGCCTACAACGTCGAATGGCCCCACGTGCACATGCAACCGGAAGAAACCCTGCAAGCCCACATCGACCTCAAGGGCCGTTGGCTCTTCCCGATCCACAACGGCACCTTCGACCTGGCCATGCACGCCTGGCACGAACCCTTCGACCGCATCCTCGGCCTCGCATGGGAACGCAGTATTGCCATTACCACACCGCGAATGGGTGAAGCGTTCAACATTGCGCAACCCGAACGGGGGAGCGCTTGGTGGATGGCGGTGGAGGAGGAGGGGGATGCGGTGTTAGAGAACGCATGAATTGCTCAGTTGGTGAGGGGCATCCCCCTCGCCAGCCTATTCAGCCATCGCAAAATCCCCACGCCCCACCGATTCCCCCGACATACCCTGCGCCCTGACACTGCGCCCCGGTGCAAACCCCGGAAAGAACACCAACCCCTGCGCCTCGAACCGATAAGCCAGTGCCAGCCTCGCGGCATCCGCCACGTCCTGCTGCGTTTCGAACCGCTGAATATCTGCCACCGCCACTTCGGCCTCGCGGGACAGTTGTTCAACGCTCCAGCCCAGCATGGCGCGGGCCTGGACGCAGTGGGTCGGGGTGAACTGGAAAAGGGCAATGCGTTCGAGGACGTGGTTCATCGCAAGAGAGGCCATGGTGTGCTCCGGGCTCAAAAGTGCTGATTGAAAATGTACTGTGTTTTTGTACAGTTGTTTTCGGCCGGGATCAAACGCAATTTTCGAATTTGCCTAGTTCCCCGGCTCCAACCAGACGGACGGTGCCTGTCCGAGCACGCGCCTAAACATCGTCGAAAATGCCGCCGGGCTCTCGTATCCGAAGTCCAGAGCAATCCGCGTCACCGCTTCCCCCGCCGCCAACCGTGCCAGTGCCTGCACCACGCAGGCTTGCTGTCGCCATTGGCGGAAGCTGAGCCCGGTCTGCTGCCGAAACAATCTGTTAAAGGTACGCAAGCTTATGTGTAACTGGTCTGCCCAATGCTGCGGGGATTGATGGGTATTGGGCATGTTCAGAAAGGTCTGACACAGACCGAGGAGCTTTCCTTCGGCAGGCATAGGAATGTGTAGGGGAAGAGGCGCACTGCGTGTCAGTTCATGCAACAGCAAATTGATCAGCACGCCATCACGCCCAGACTCGTCGTACGTCAGCGGCACGTCCACTGCTTCCATCAATAATTGCCGCAGTAGCGGCGTGACATTCAGCACTTGGCAATCCGACCCCAGATCCACATTGCCCGGTTCGATATACACACTGCGCGTGCTCACCCCGAGCATCAAAACCTCGTGGGCCACGCCCGGCGGAATCCACACCGCGCGCTGCGGCGGCACCACCCAATTACCGTTCCGAGTGCTTACCTGCATCACGCCGGTGGCGCCGTAGAGCAATTGCCCACGTCGATGCGTATGGAACGGGAGTAGGTGGCCGTGGGAATAATCGGTACCGATGGCCACGACCGGGCGAGGCGTGTCTTCAAGCTGATTGATCGAAATATTGCGCATCGGGCGTGGCTCAGACGATTGGCGTAAACGCGAACATTATTGGCTGAACTACTGAAGCCGGCCAGTGCATGTCACTCTAATGTCGTGGGCTTCCCAACCCTGGACGCCCGCCATGTTCTATCTCCTGCTGACACTGTTCGGCTGCCTTACCGGTATCAGCGCCGTGCTCTTCGGTTTCGGCGGTGGCTTCGTCATCGTGCCGCTGCTCTACCGCATGTTCACCGCCACACACGCAGCCGCCGACCCTATCGCGCAATCGGCCATGCACATCGCCGTGGCCACCTCGACCTGCGTGATGATCGTCAACGCCTTGATCGCCACACGCAAACACCAACGCGCGGGCAATCTGCTCCGGGACTACCTTTGGCCATTGGGCGGGTTTATCGGCCTGGGCGCGGTCGTCGGCGCCATCGCTGCGATGTGGGTCAGCGGCGAAGTGATCCGCTACGCCTTCATCGCCTATCTCGGCGTGACCATCGTCGATTGCCTGCTGCGCCGCGGATTTCTCACACAGTCCCACGCCACGATCCCACGGCGACTGACCTCGACGGAAACATCCGCCGGCGGTGTAGGCATCGGCGCCATCGCGACCTTCCTCGGCGTAGGAGGAAGCGTCATGACCGTGCCGCTGCTGCGCCGTTGCGGGCTGAGCATGTCGCAAGCCACATCCATGGCCAATCCGCTCAGCGTGCCGGTGGCATTGGCCGGGACGCTGACGTACATGGCGCTGGCCGGGTTCACCGGGGCTGATTTGGGCGTTTGGTATATCGGGTATGTCGATGTGCTGGCGTTTGCGCTGCTGACGGTTGGCTCGTTGCTTGGGATCAGATTGGCTGCGCCGTTGATAGGGCGGATACCGGATCGGGTGCATGCGTGGGTGTACATCGCGCTGCTGACTATCGTGATGCTGGGCATGCTGCTCTAGTAGAGCCTCGATTCCTGCGCGCATACTTCGCAGCCTCATTCATTCAAGGATCGATCCATGCTCAAGGGACTGATGCGCCTGGCACCATACGCTGCTGTGCTGTTCTCATTGATTTCCATCGCCCATGCCGAAGAAGGCCCGCGTGTCTTTACCGGTACGTTGGGCAAGATGCCGATTGTGGTTGAACTCAACACCACGCAGCAGGATGAAGTAACTGTGGATTGGTGAACCTGATAGCGCAGCCACCGAATACGATCAACTGAAAGTCATGGCGCCGTGGCTGGTCAAACAGTTCACCACGCTGTACCCCGAGGAAATGAAAAAGCCCGCCGAAGACGATGGCGACTGCGACTACACCGATGAAAGTGTTTGGGGTTACTCCAACTGGCACTTCACGCCGAAGGGGATTTACCTGGGCGCTTACTTCGCCCGCATCCAGCGCAACTGCGACAACCCCGATTGGCCAGTGCTGCCGTACTCGCTGGTCAACCAACACCGTGGCGAAGCCAAACTGCAACTACCCAAAAGCTAACCGTCACTCCAGCCCCGGCGCTTCACGAATAATGAAGTGATCCAGGTTCTCGATATTGGCATTGAAGACCTCGAAAGGCTTTTCGGGGTTCTTCTTGCCGGGCACCTGCTTCAACTCCGGCGTCACTCCATAAAAGAAACAGAACAACGCCTTGTCGCTATCCACCGCGTGCTTGATCTCTTCCAGAAACGCCTTGCGCTTGCGGTAGTTGTCGATCAGCTTCTTGTTCAGATAAACACTAACCGGATACGGCTTCTTTTTGCTGTCCTCGGGCTTCTTGAACCAGACCTTGTCCTCGAAATCGATTCGAAAACTGGCACTGTGGAAGTCCTCGATCTTCTTGATCCGCCCCCAGTAAATCAGCCCCTTGTTGTCCGTCAGATACTCAATCTTCTTGAAGAACGAACTGTACGGCGCCGAATGCTCACCGACCTTCAGCGGCATTCGCTTGAGCAACTCCTTGTCGGCGAAGTTCGACACAAAACACTCCACCGGATGCGCAAACACACTGGTCTTGTCCGGCGCCGACTCACGACTCGCCGCCTCTTTACCAGCGTCCGCCGCCACCCGCACCGGATCATCGCGCAACACATCCGCCGCCCCCGCTGGCGCGACAGGCTTGCGCACATACTCACGGCGGGTCAGCAACAGCTCTGATGGAAAGTGTTCCTCACGCCCGTCATCCACCTCGCCATCCGCCGCTTCAACCCCCGGCGCCGACGCCTTCAAACTCACATACGGACAACCCGCCACATGCTGCGTCGTGGGCAGATTCTTGAAGTGCGGCGTGCGCACGTAATTCACGTTCTTGGCGTTGAACGTACCCAACTCGTTGGAAGCCTCGAACGCCGAACGACAGGCATCGTTGGGGCACTGGAAGTGCTCCTTCGCCGAGTCAAACGCCACCGTCTCATCGAAATTGAGATCGCGAACATCATAGATCGACAACTTGTCGTCGAGGCTGAGGCAGTAGGCGAGATCGAATTTCATGGTGGGGCTCGGATCCTTGAGTGGGGGAGGGGTATTAATAGCGGGAGGCGGAGCGGGTTGCACTGATTGTTTTCAGGATGATGCTGGATTTGTAGGAGCCAGCGTGCTGGCGATTCCAGGCATCGACCAGATTTCGATCCGTACACCAACATCGCAGGCCACATATCCCCCTGTGGCGAGGGAGCTTGCTCCCGCTGGGCTGCGAAGCAGCCCCAAAACTGGCAAATGCGATGGGGTTAGACAGATTGAACTATGAGCCTGGCGACTGCTGCGCAGTCGAGCGGGAGCAAGCTCCCTCGCCACGGAATTTTGGCTCAGTTACTCACGCTTCAACCGTTTAACCCTGTCATAAAGCGACTCGGTGAACTCTTTGCTGTCATTCGAGTGATGGCAGCGCCGATGACAGTTCGGACAAAGTGCTACAGCGTTGCTGATTCGATCAGAACCCTTATTCGCCAAATGCTTCACGTGATGAACTTCAAGGTAAGGCGAGTCGTTTTTAGTGAATGGCGCCGGTTCACCACACCCTTCACATATCCCTTTGGCTTTCTGACGGACCCAGGCTCTAACCTTCGGATCACGTATAAATGCAGTGCTTTGGGCGGGAGCGCGCTTCGGCTTCACAATCCCCGCAGGTTCATCTTCAAGAGGCAGTTTCTCTAGCGCCAGAGCTCTCTGCTCTAGCGCTTCTTCATCCGCAGTCGCAACCGTTGGATCCCCAAGCGTGACCCCTTTGGCAATCAACACTGCTCGGATGGCTGGCTCAACGTTAGTCCCAACGTTTCTGGCAGGCTTGTACCCTTTGATGTAGTCCCTATGCATTCTCAATAAAACGGCAGAGATATTCTGCATGCGGAATTCAACTGAGCCTTCAGTGCGGTTGTGCAGGGCAGATGCACGCAGTACGCGATTCTCATGTGCCTTGTTGAATTTTTGGCCGATTCGCTCAAGCTCAAACATTTTCAGGTAGGCATCAACCGCTGCCTCAATCTCAGACACAGTCCAGTCAGTGTCTTTTTTCTTGTCGCTCATAAAATCGCCGAGGGTTGAAAACCCTCGGACGATACTGAGTGGCCATTACGGCTGTCTAGGAAAATTCCTACAGAGATTTGCGACAGTTCTCGCAGGTGATCTCACAAGCAGCACCTAACTCATCAGATGCTTCGACGACTGAAATACCTCTGCAGCCTTCCGCCACCAAGACTTCGGGGCAGTCGCTCGCTGCTGTGTCTGGCCCTGCAATAGATATGGCATATCTCGTAGCCGAATCCAGCCTTCATCCTGCCAATGCAACAGACTCACAGACATCTCGGGCCATTTCAAAAAACTAAGCATAGGTAGATCCGGATTTTCCGAGGACGCAGCATCGCGTAAGGCTGGAACCACTTGATGGGTCAGCCATTCACGCAACAGACGATTACCTGGGACGTAGTGATATACCAACAGCGCATACACGCCGGACTCACTGAGCATCAGCTGCTTCTCAGGTTGCCGGTGATACTCAATCCACAGAAAACGATGCTGATCCTTGTCCAGTTTGCTGACCATTCGATTACTGAGATGGACGCCCATCAAGCGACCAATATCGCGTGCGCAAAACCATGGCTGGCCTTCAAGGAGGAGGGCGTGGAGAGAGAGTTTGTGCAGAGTGAAGACAGTCGAACTGTGAGGTTCAGACATGGCAAGCCTCCAGTGCTGGAAGCATGTAGATGATGTTGAGGTTGAAGCTGATTTCCTTCGTGCCGAAGGAGACATTTTTAGGCATATCCATTTACCTCTGTGTGATGTCAGCTTTCTTAAGGCTGGGTGCCGGGAGCTAAGAAACCCCACACAGAGGGCCGGACATATTTCCCTTTCGGGTCTTGTATTCGCCCACTCCCGGCATAACAGAGTTTTTGATGCGCACGGGGAAACCGTAGGCAAAAAAAGCCGCGACTGTCGGGGCGGTACGTCCGCTGTGTGTAGGTGTTTCTTAGGCACCTTCTTCAGGGTAAATCTATCGATGTGCGTGGTCAATAATGTCTTTTAAACAGATATGCATTTTCAATAGGAAAAATCAGTTCAGAAACTGGAATGAGTCAATATATTTCTGCTTTTTGCTACGTGAAGGCTTAAAGTGGAAAATGTAATTTTGTAGCCAAGTATGATATTCGAAAATTTTTGGGTCTTTTTTAATGTCGATTTCGTTTTCGAGATAAACTGATCTCGCATTTTCATAAACATCTTTCCAGTTGGCAGTGTCGACAACGTGGAGTTGGTAGTGTTCGCCACAGCGCAATATTAAATTCTGCGCAATGAGTTGATCAAGTTCTTGGCTTTGTGCCTGTCCTTGGCTTTCATTCTTTAGTTTTTCTATAACAGATTTATGTATCAATATTCGAGGGAATAAGGATTTCGAGGATTCGAGGTTGTATGCATCGGTCAGGGCGTGGCTGTATGTTATATGCTGGTTCTCAAAGTGTTTGTTGTAGGCGATTCCCCCTCTTATCAGCAAGCCGTTCTCTAAGAATCGTAGGTAGACATCTTTGGTTGCCTTTAAAAAACCTACGATGTTAGTGGAAGAGCTCATGAATAGTGAGTCGGATATGCTTTTGTGTCGCAGTGTTGCTAAGTCGATCTGTTCAAAAGCTCTATATGATGTGATTAGTTTTTCTTTGAATACTTCCGTGCCGTTGCTTTCATCTTTACTCAGGTAGTAGCGATAGCCCATCACGTCAAGGAATGCGAAATATGAATAAGCCATCATTCAATGGCCTCGGTGATTTTTTGAATTTCACTTCGATAAGCTTTTATCTTCTTGTCCCAAGGAGCCCATACACTTCCGTAGAACTGAATGCCACTTTTTGAAGCCAGGGCAGAGTCATTTTGAGTAAGGTCAAAAATAGCTTTTCCGAGCATTTGAGATACGGGGACTAATTGTCCAAGATTTTCAATTGAACAAATTATAGGGTCGGAAATATTTTCTCTTATTCTTATAATTTTTGAGCTCATTAATTTAGATTTGATTTCTGTTTTTATTTTTTTCGACCATTTTTGATATGATTCTTTGATTAATGATTTGTGTACCTGAAAGTTTTGATTGATGAGTCCGCAGAATTCTGGTGATCCATAATTGCTTTCGATTCCGTATGGTTCTAATGTGCTTAATATGATTTTGTCGTGTTTTATCCAGTCTTCAATAAGTTTTGGTAATGTGTTGATTCCTAAGTAGCAAAATCTATCGGGTGTAACTGGGATAATAAACTTGTCGGATGCTAGAAAGGCAAGTCTAGTGATCGCGCCCGTGCTTGGGCCGAGATCAATTAAAATATAGTCTAGTCCTAGTTCTTCACCAAGATCTTTAATAAGTCGTCGAAAGCTAATGTAGGTGTTTTTTTCGTTAATGTTAGTAGTTATCGCCTGATTGATTGACGCGCCAAAATATGGTTCTGCTTGAGCGCTAAACTCTATGTCGCCTCTCATAAGATATAGTTTTGAATAAATATTTGATTCGGCGAGTTCGATTGTTTTTACATCGATTCTAGCTGCTGCCCCATCTAATCGTGGCCGAAATACATCAAGTATGGAGTGGCCGGGAAGTTTTTTAGATGGGTCGTCAAAGTAGTCAGTGTCGTTGGCGAAAAATAGCTCTGTAAGATTGCATTGTGAGTCCGCATCTATAAATAGTACTTTTTTACCAGCTTTTGAAAGGTATGCGCCGACATTAAATAAAGTGGTTGTTTTGGATACGCCACCTTTGTTGTTGTAGAACGTTAGTGTTTTGGTAGGCGTTTTTATTTTCTTTGCTCTAGGCATTATTTATCTCCAAATGAAAAAGCCCCGCATGTGCGGGGCTTTGAAGGCTCACCACATTCCATGTAGGTAAGCTTTTTATAGCATGGCGCTACGCCATCATCAATCCCAGCTCAACGCCCCACCAGTCTGATACTCAATAACCCGCGTCTCAAAGAAATTCTTCTCTTTCTTCAAGTCCATAATCTCGCTCATCCAAGGGAACGGATTCGTAGTCCCCGGATACTCTTCTTTCAAACCGATCTGGCTCAAACGACGGTTAGCGATGAACTTCAGATAATCCTCCATCATCGCCGCGTTCATGCCCAGTACGCCGCGAGGCATGGTGTCACGTGCGTATTCGATCTCCAGCTGCGTACCCTGCAGAATCATCTGAGTCGCTTCTTCCTTCATTTCGGCATCCCACAGGTGCGGGTTTTCGATTTTGATCTGGTTGATCACGTCGATGCCGAAGTTCAGGTGCATGGATTCGTCGCGCAGGATGTATTGGAACTGCTCGGCGACGCCGGTCATTTTGTTGCGGCGGCCCATGGAGAGGATTTGGGTGAAGCCGCAGTAGAAGAAGATGCCTTCCAGAACGCAGTAGTAGGCGATCAGGTTGCGCAGCAACTCTTTGTCGGTGTCCGGGGTGCCGGTTTCGAACTTCGGATCGGAGATCGAGCGGGTGTACTTCAGGCCCCAAGCTGCTTTCTTCGCGACCGATGGGATCTCGTGGTACATGTTGAAGATTTCGCCTTCATCCATGGCCAGGGATTCGATGCAGTACTGGTAGGCGTGGGTGTGGATCGCTTCTTCGAAAGCCTGGCGCAGGATGTACTGGCGGCATTCCGGGTTGGTGATCAGGCGGTACACGGCCAGGACCAGGTTGTTGGCAACCAGGGAGTCGGCGGTGGAGAAGAAGCCGAGGTTGCGCATGACGATGCGGCGCTCGTCGTCGGTCAGGCCTTCCGGGTTTTTCCAGAGGGCGATGTCGGCGGTCATGTTGACTTCTTGCGGCATCCAGTGGTTTGCGCAACCGTCCAGGTACTTCTGCCAGGCCCAGTCGTACTTGAATGGCACGAGTTGGTTGAGGTCGGCGCGGCAGTTGATCATGCGCTTTTCGTCAACGGCGACACGGGCGGAGGCGCCTTCGAGTTCGGCGAGGCCTTCGGCGACGTCGAGGGAGTTCAGTGCAGCCTTGGCGCGGGCCACGGCGGCCGAGTCGTCGGCGGTCACGGCGCGGGCTTCGAGCGCAGCGGCGCCGCCGGCGTTGTCGAGGCGGTCCATGTTGGCTTCGCTTGCGTGGCCGGCGTTGGCGCCTTTCACGGTTGCGACTTCACTGTCTTCTTTATCGAATTCGTCCCAGCTCAGCATGACGTGTCGTCTCCTGCGTGAGGGCTTGTGCCCGTGTGAAACCTGATGGCTTGGTTTTTCACACGGCCAAAGCCGCGTTGGATGTCGTTTTTTGCAGCGCTGCACGCAGGCAAATAAACAGAAATTTTGACGGGTTCCGAGAGCCTCTGATGGGCGCAATCAGCGTCTGGCACTGTTGCGGGGCTTCAGAATGGCTTTTGCTCCCTGTAAGGGAATATTGCTGACCCGTATGGGGCGGCATTATAGGGAAATTTTTACCGGCGTGGTGCGGCGAATCGGCTCATGGCGAGGCCGAGGAGGGGGTGGATTTCGGTCCGACCGAGGGATTACAGGGCTTTGCGCGGAGTCGAGACCGGCAGATTTTTTTTCGTTAAATTTTTGGCAGATGGTTTTCTGTTTAAAAAATAGCCAGAAAATCGCGTTTTTCACTATATCTTGTGTTTTGCAACCCTTCTGAGCGTCTCCAGACACAACTGAGCCCGACCGAAGCCGGGCTGGAATCGACCCTCAATGTAGCGCTGAGCGATCCGATTCGGTGCAGTCTGATTCAGTTCGTGCAGCCGTTGCCCATGATGCTGTAGCGCAGGATGTGGCGTTGGCCTTTGGAGTCGTCGTATTCCATTTTCGCCGGTACTACTTCGCAGACATTCGGAACTTCGCTCATGGATACAACTTTGGCGATGTCCAGGTGTGTGGAGTAGGTGTATTCCTCGATAACCGGTTGTTGCTGTGCGACATCAGTCGGACCCTCGTTTGCCATGGCGGTTGCGCACAGACTGCTGAGGGCCAGAACCAATAAAGCTTTCATTTCTAATTCACCTTTTTGAGGTCGAGTGGGGTCACGCAACCTTTTTAGGGTTGCGTGTGGAGCTTGGGTATTTGATGCGTTACTTGGAGAGCTGGATTAACGGCCTTCGTGGGGGCTGTAACGTTATTAATCGCGGTTGCCTTGTTGGCGAGGTTAATTTTAGGGGGATGGGGCGGGGGTAAACAGAGCGGGTTTTGATAAACACTTTTGGCATATTTGGTAACAATCCCCCCGCACGGCCCTTGTAGGAGCTGTCGAGTGCAACGAGGCTGCGATCTATTGATCTTGCTTTGGAGATCAAAAGATCGCAGCCTGCGGCAGCTCCTACAACCATCGTCGAATGGTTCTATGGAGCCCACCCGGCTACAACAGGGTCATACAAAAACAACTATTACACCGAGGTAGGAAAGATGAGTGCGGCTTCTCTGTATCCCGTTCGTCCCGAGGTTCTGGCAAACACGCTGACTGACGAGGCGACCTACAAAGCCATGTACCAGCAGTCGGTCGTCAACCCGGACGGCTTCTGGCGCGAGCAAGCCAAGCGTCTTGACTGGATCAAGCCTTTCACCACGGTGAAACAGACATCGTTTGACGATCACCATGTCGACATCAAGTGGTTTGCCGACGGCACCCTGAACGTTTCCTACAACTGCCTCGACCGTCATCTGGCCGAGCGCGGCGATCAAATCGCGATCATCTGGGAAGGCGACGATCCTTCCGAAAGCCGCAACATCACTTACCGCGAACTGCATGAGCAAGTCTGCAAACTGGCCAACGCCCTGCGTGGTCAGGACGTGCACCGTGGCGATGTGGTGACCATTTACATGCCGATGATTCCCGAAGCCGTGGTCGCCATGCTGGCCTGCACCCGGATCGGCGCGATTCACTCGGTGGTGTTCGGCGGTTTCTCGCCGGAAGCCCTGGCCGGGCGCATCATCGACTGCAAATCGAAAGTGGTGATCACCGCTGACGAGGGTATTCGCGCCGGCAAGAAGATTTCCCTCAAGGCCAACGTCGACGACGCACTGACCAACCCGGAAACCAGCAGCATCCAGAAAGTCATCGTCTGCAAGCGCACCGGTGGCGACATCAAGTGGAACCAGCATCGTGACATCTGGTACGAAGACCTGATGAAAGTCGCGGGCACTGTGTGCGCGCCGAAAGAGATGGGCGCCGAAGAAGCGCTGTTCATCCTTTATACCTCCGGCTCCACCGGCAAGCCGAAGGGCGTGCAGCACACCACCGGCGGTTATCTGCTGTATGCGGCAATGACCCACGAGCGCGTGTTCGACTACCGTCCTGGCGAGATCTACTGGTGCACCGCCGACGTCGGCTGGGTCACCGGCCACAGTTACATCGTCTATGGCCCGCTGGCCAATGGCGCGACCACCGTGCTGTTCGAAGGTGTGCCGAACTACCCGGACATCACCCGGGTGGCGAAGATCATCGACAAGCACAAGGTCAACATCCTCTACACCGCGCCGACCGCGATCCGCGCGATGATGGCTTCGGGTCAGGCCGCTGTGGAAGGCGCTGATGGCAGCAGCCTGCGCCTGCTCGGTTCGGTGGGTGAGCCGATCAACCCGGAAGCCTGGGACTGGTACTACAAGAATGTCGGCAAGTCCCGTTGCCCGATCGTCGATACCTGGTGGCAGACCGAGACCGGCGGCAACATGATGAGCCCGCTGCCGGGTGCTCATGCGCTCAAGCCAGGTTCGGCGGCGCGTCCGTTCTTCGGTGTGGTGCCGGCGCTGGTCGACAACCTTGGAAATATCATCGAGGGCGAGGCCGAAGGCAATCTGGTGATTCTCGATTCGTGGCCAGGTCAGGCGCGTACGCTTTACGGCGATCACGACCGCTTTGTCGATACCTACTTCAAGACTTTCCGTGGCATGTACTTCACCGGTGACGGCGCGCGTCGTGACGCCGACGGTTACTACTGGATCACCGGGCGCGTGGACGACGTACTCAACGTTTCCGGCCACCGCATGGGCACCGCCGAGATCGAGAGCGCGATGGTTGCGCATCCGAAAGTCGCTGAAGCGGCGGTGGTGGGTGTGCCGCATGACATCAAGGGGCAGGGCATTTATGTCTACGTGACCTTGAAGAACGGCGAGGAGCCGACCGAGCAGTTGCGTCTGGAGCTGAAGAACTGGGTGCGCAAGGAGATCGGCCCGATTGCTTCGCCGGACGTGATCCAGTGGGCACCGGGGCTGCCGAAGACCCGTTCGGGCAAGATCATGCGGCGTATTCTGCGCAAGATTGCCACGGCCGAATACGATGGCTTGGGCGATATCTCGACCCTGGCGGATCCGGGTGTGGTGCAGCATTTGATTGATACGCACAAGACCATGAATGTTGCTTAAGTAGCAGGTCTGAAAAGAAGAAAGCCCCGTCCGGTGTATGCCGGGCGGGGCTTTTTTGTGTCTGGAGGTTTTGGGGTGGTTGGGTTGGCCTCTTCGCGAGCAGGCTCGCTCCCACAAGGAAGTGGGCGCATTTCAAATGTGGGAGCGAGCCTGCTCGCGAAGGCGATTTGTCAGACACCGCTGAAGCCATCTGTAGGAAACCGCACCAACCCAGCCAATAATTATCGATCTGCGCCGTCAGGCCTTTCCCGCTGTTACCCGCTATAGGCCAATGTGTAACCGTTCGCGCGAAAGCGGGGCGAAGTGAAACGCTACGCCCCGTATTAGAGCCTCAGAGCCACCTCTGAAAAATAAGACATAACGCTGCGCTTGCCGGATTAGAAGGGTTTGCGAATAATGGGCCCGCAACTTGCAATATGTATCGGTTCACTGTCTTTCGCTCTTGCATGAAATTGCAGAGCTGTCAATGAGCTCAAACCGCTTTCTCGGTGCATCTGTAATTAGTTGTCGCATTGAAGAAATATCGGCTTCGGGCCTGTCGTTAGAATGCCGATCACTCGCTCATCGTGGCTGAGGTTGAAATCGCCTACGGTTTCAACGGGAAATTTCCCGCCGATGCGCAACCGATTTCCGATTCACCCATTCGCATATTGGGCTGTCGCTCACTCTGCCGTTTTTGCCCTTTACCGATGGAGTCCCAAGATGAAGAAACTTGTGCTGCTTGGCGCCCTGGCACTGTCCGTGCTGTCGCTGAATGCCGTCGCTGACGAAAAACCTGTGAAGATCGGCATCGAAGCGGCTTACCCTCCATTCGCCTCGAAAGCTCCGGACGGCAGCATCGTCGGTTTCGACTACGACATCGGCAATGCGCTGTGCGAAGAGATGAAGGTCAAGTGCGTGTGGGTCGAGCAAGAGTTCGACGGTCTGATCCCGGCACTGAAAGTGCGCAAGATCGACGCGATCCTGTCGTCGATGTCGATCACCGAAGATCGCAAGAAGTCGGTCGACTTCACCAACAAGTACTACAACACCCCGGCACGTCTGGTCATGAAGGCCGGCACTCAGGTCAGCGAAAACCTGGCTGAGCTGAAGGGCAAGAACATCGGCGTACAGCGTGGTTCGATCCACGAGCGTTTCGCCCGCGAAGTTCTCGCGCCACTGGGCGCCGAGATCAAGCCGTACGGCTCGCAGAACGAAATCTACCTCGACGTGGCTGCCGGTCGTCTCGACGGTACCGTGGCTGACGCTACCCTGCTCGACGACGGTTTCCTGAAAACCGACGCTGGCAAAGGCTTCGCGTTCGTTGGTCCGGCCTTCACCGACGTCAAATACTTCGGCGACGGCGTAGGCATCGCGGTGCGCAAGGGCGACGCCCTGAAAGACAAGATCAACACTGCCATCGCGGCGATCCGCGAAAACGGCAAATACAAGGCAATCCAGGACAAGTACTTCGCCTTCGACATCTACGGCAAGTAAGACGTCTCTGCGACAAGTCCGAAATGGCGCAAGCAACAGAATCTCTGCGGTTTGCGCCATTTTTTCATCCCAACTTTCGAGGACCTGAATCATGTTGAAAGGCTACGGGGCTGTCATCCTCGATGGCGCATGGCTGACGCTTCAGCTCGCCTTGTCGTCCATGGCTCTGGCCATCGTTCTCGGGCTGATCGGTGTTGCGTTGCGCCTGTCGCCGGTGCGCTGGCTGGCGTGGCTGGGCGACCTGTATTCGACGGTGATCCGCGGGATTCCCGACCTGGTGCTGATCCTGCTGATCTTCTACGGCGGTCAGGACCTGCTCAACCGCGTTGCGCCGATGCTTGGCTATGACGACTACATCGACCTGAACCCGCTGGCGGCCGGTATCGGCACCCTTGGTTTCATCTTCGGTGCGTACCTGTCGGAAACTTTCCGTGGCGCGTTCATGGCGATCCCCAAAGGCCAGGCCGAAGCGGGCATGGCCTACGGTATGAGCAGTTTTCAGGTGTTCTTCCGGGTGATGGTGCCGCAGATGATTCGTCTGGCCATCCCGGGCTTTACCAACAACTGGCTGGTGCTGACCAAGGCCACCGCGCTGATTTCCGTGGTCGGTCTGCAAGACATGATGTTCAAGGCCAAGCAGGCGGCGGATGCCACGCGCGAGCCTTTCACCTTCTTCCTCGCAGTGGCGGCGATGTACCTGGTGATCACCAGTGTTTCGTTGCTGGCATTGCGTCACCTTGAGAAGCGCTACTCGGTAGGCGTAAGGGCGGCTGATCTATGATCTTCGACTACAACGTCATCTGGGACGCACTGCCGCTGTACTTCGGCGGCCTGCTGACCACCCTCAAACTGCTCGCGCTGTCGCTGTTCTTCGGCCTGCTCGCGGCGTTGCCGCTGGGGCTGATGCGCGTCTCGAAAAACCCTATCGTCAACGGCGCCGCGTGGCTGTACACCTATGTGATTCGCGGTACGCCGATGCTGGTGCAGCTGTTCCTGATCTACTACGGTCTGGCCCAGTTCGAAGCGGTACGCGAGAGCTTCTTGTGGCCGTGGCTGTCCAGCGCAACGTTCTGCGCCTGCCTGGCCTTTGCGGTCAACACCAGCGCCTACACCGCGGAAATCATTGCCGGCAGCCTCAAGGCCACGCCGAACGGTGAGATCGAAGCGGCCAAGGCCATGGGCATGTCGCGCTTCAAACTGTACAAGCGCATTCTGCTGCCGTCGGCCCTTCGCCGCGCGCTGCCGCAGTACAGCAACGAAGTGATCATGATGCTGCAGACCACCAGTCTGGCGTCGATCGTGACCCTGATCGACATCACCGGCGCGGCGCGTACCGTCAACGCGCAGTTCTATCTGCCGTTCGAGGCGTACATCACTGCCGGCGTGTTCTACCTGTGCCTGACCTTCATTCTGGTCAAGCTGTTCAAACTGGCCGAGCGTCGCTGGTTGAGCTACCTCGCGCCACGGAAGCACTGATATGCAACGCATCGATCACGTATTGCCGTGGAGCCATCTGGGCAGCGAGCGCAAGGTTTCGGTTTTCCGTTTTGGTAGCGGCGAGCGCAAGGCCTACATCCAGGCCAGCCTGCATGCTGATGAACTGCCGGGCATGCGCACCGCCTGGGAGCTGAAAAAGCGCCTCGGCGAGCTCGAAGCCCAAGGCTTGCTCAACGGCGTGATCGAGCTGGTGCCGGTGGCCAATCCGATCGGTCTCGGGCAATTGCTGCAAGGCAATTTCCAGGGCCGTTTCGAGGCGGGCAGCGGCAAGAATTTCAACCGTGATTTTGTCGAACTGAGCGCACCGGTTGCAGCCGCGCTGGGCGACAAACTCGGTGATGATCCGCATGCCAATGTGCGGCTGATCCGTCAGGCAATGGCCGATCACCTGGCCGCACTGCCCGAAGCGAGCAGCCAGTTGCAGGGCATGCAGCGTGTATTGCTCAGCCACGCCTGCACCGCTGACGTCGTGCTGGATCTGCACTGCGACGCCGAAGCCGCGCTGCACATGTACGCGCTGCCGCAGCACTGGCCGCAGTGGCGTTCGCTGTCGGCGCATCTGAACGTCAAGGTTGGTTTGCTCGCGGAAGATTCCGGCGGTAGCTCGTTCGACGAGGCCTGCTCGCTACCGTGGCTGCGCCTGTCGCGGCAGTTCCCCGATGCGCAGATTCCGCTGGCGTGTCTGGCGACCACCATCGAGCTGGGCGGGCAGGCCGACACCGGCCGCGATGAAGCCGAGGCGTACGCTGAAGGCATTCTGGCGTTTCTTGCCGAGCAAGGTCTGATCACTGGCGAGTGGCCAAACCCAGCCTTCGAAGCGTGCGAAGGCATGCCGTTCGAAGGCACCGAATTGCTGTTTGCGCCGCACCCCGGTGTGGTGAGTTTTTCCCGCAAGCCCGGTGAATGGGTCGAGGCGGGCGACGAGATTTTTCAAGTGATCGACCCTGTGTCCGATCGGGTCAGCACGGTGTGTGCTGGTACGTCCGGGGTGCTGTTTGCCATTGAACGGCTGCGCTATGCCCAACCCGGTTTCTGGCTGGCCAAGGTGGCGGGGCGCGAAGCGCTGCGTCACGGGCGCTTGCTCAACGACTGACTGACTGTTTTTGTGAGAACCGACCGCATGTACAAACTTGAAGTCCAAGACCTGCATAAACGCTATGGCAGTCACGAAGTGCTCAAGGGCGTGTCCCTGAAAGCCGCCGCCGGCGATGTGATCAGCATCATCGGCTCCAGTGGCTCCGGCAAAAGTACTTTCCTGCGTTGCATCAACCTGCTCGAGCAGCCGCACGCCGGCAAGATCCTGCTCAACAACGAAGAGCTGAAACTGGTGGCGAACAAGGACGGCGCGCTGAAAGCCGCTGATCCGAAGCAGCTGCAACGCATGCGTTCGCGCCTGTCGATGGTGTTCCAGCACTTCAACCTGTGGTCGCACATGACCGCGATCGAAAACATCATGGAAGCGCCGGTGCACGTGCTCGGCGTACCCAAGTACGAAGCCCGTGAAAAAGCCGAGTACTACCTGAACAAGGTTGGCGTGGCGCATCGTAAAGACGCGTTCCCGGGGCACATGTCCGGTGGCGAGCAGCAGCGCGTGGCGATTGCCCGGGCGCTGGCGATGGAACCTGAAGTGATGCTGTTCGACGAGCCGACCTCGGCCCTCGACCCGGAACTGGTCGGCGATGTGCTGAAAGTCATGCAGGCACTGGCGCAGGAAGGCCGCACCATGGTTGTGGTGACCCACGAAATGGGCTTTGCCCGTGAAGTGTCGAACCAGTTGGTGTTCCTGCACAAAGGCGTCGTTGAAGAAAGCGGCAACCCGCGCGAAGTGCTGGTCAACCCGCAGTCGGAGCGCTTGCAGCAGTTCCTGTCGGGTAGCCTGAAATAAAACAGGGCTGCCGTTGTGCACCAGATTAGGTCATGCTTCGCGACCTCAAGCCTGACCCAGATCCCCTGTAGGAGCTGCCGAGTGCAACGAGGCTGCGATCTTTTGATCTTGTTTTTCGAAAATCAAAAGATCGCAGCCTTCGGCAGCTCCTACAGGGATCCGCGTCGGACTCAGGATTTGTGTTCATTTCCGGGCTAGCATTGGCCCATGCCTTCATCACCGTTGTTCGTTTCGGATTGCCCGCCCATGACTGCCCATCGAATTGGTTTCCTGATTTGGCCCAGCACTAAAGCGTTGACGCTGGCGCTGGCGGAGGAAGCCTTGCGTGTTGCTCAGCGGGTGCACCCGGATGTGGTTTACGAGCTTTCCTTTCTGCAGGCCGAGCCGCCAGCCGAAGGTGCCTGGCAATTGCCCGGTGAACCCTGGGCCGGCAAGCTCGAGAATTTCCAGAAACTGTTCCTGCTCGCTGATGAGCCGCCGACCACGTTGGCACCGGCGCTGAGCAGTGCGCTCAAGCAATTGGTGCGCGCCGGTTGCGTGATCGGTGGTCTGTCGGCCGGTGTCTATCCGCTGGCCCAGCTCGGTCTGCTCGACGGTTATCGCGCCGCCGTGCACTGGCGCTGGCAGGACGATTTCGCCGAGCGTTTCCCCAAAGTCATCGCCACCAGCCATCTGTTCGATTGGGATCGCGATCGCCTGACCGCGTGCGGCGGCATGTCCGTGCTCGATCTGTTGCTGGCGGTGCTGGCCCGTGATCACGGCGCCGAACTCGCCGGCGCAGTCTCGGAAGAACTGGTGGTCGAGCGCATCCGCGAGGGCGGTGAGCGTCAGCGCATTCCATTGCAGAATCGCCTCGGCTCCAGCCATCCGAAGCTGACCCAAGCGGTGTTGCTGATGGAGGCCAACATCGAAGAGCCGCTGACTACCGACGAAATCGCCCAGCACGTGTGCGTATCCCGTCGGCAACTGGAGCGGATCTTCAAGCAATACCTCAACCGCGTGCCGAGCCAGTACTACCTCGAGCTGCGTTTGAACAAGGCCCGGCAGATGTTGATGCAGACGAGCAAGTCGATCATCCAGATCGGCCTGTCCTGTGGCTTCTCTTCGGGGCCGCATTTCTCCAGCGCCTATCGCAACTTCTTCGGTGCCACGCCGCGGGAGGATCGCAACCAGCGGCGCAGCAGCAGTCCGTTCGAGTTGTCGTCAGTGCCGCCCGAGCGCGGTTAGGCGGACGATTCCGACAGTCCGTTCAATGTCGATGACTCGCCGTTGCCCAGAGAAACATCTGAGTTCGTAAGGTCCATGGCCTCCGGCTGCAGTCGTTGTTCTTCGGCCAGTGCGTTTTCCCTTGCCAGTCGCTGGGCCTCCACGTGTTGCAGGCTTCCTGGAGAGAGCCGATTACCGCTGAAATTGAAGTATGTCTTGCTGGCGTTCGAGAGGTCGGCGGGCAGCTCGATGATGTAGTTGTTGGACAGGTCGGCATACGTCAAGTGAGGACGATCGAGCAGCCCTGATGGCACTTCTCTGAGCTCCGTGCCGCTCAGATCCAGCCAGGACAACGCGGTCATGTGGCTGAGATCCGGTGTGACGGTCAACGGGTTGTTATTCAGATTCAGACGGCTGAGGTTGTTCATCCGGCTCAGCGCCTGCACCGTTTGTTCCGTGAGGGCGATACCGCATCCCGGCAGGCTGAGCACAGTCAATTGCTCCATATCCAGGATCACTTCGGGAATATTTCCCAGTTGATAACCCTGGATACCCAGGTTCTGCACATTGGTAAAGCGCTTCAGGAATTGGCCGATCCGCGGCGCAATGCCGGTTTCACAGGTCAGTCTCAGCGAGAGAATATGCCCGAAATCAGCTGACAGATCAGGCAGTTCACCGGTGATGGGCAGGCTGGACGAGAACTCGAACTCGGACAAGCCATCCTCGGCTATCCGGCGCCAGCCATGTTCCAGGCTTTCCTTGAACGCCATCCGGTTGGCCGTTTCCTGCCGCAGCGCATCGCCGGCCAGCGGCACCTGAGTGACGGGGTCGACGGGCACCTCATTTGCCCATGATTCAAGGTCACGGGACATCGTGGCGATTTCGCTCTGGCGTCGCACCAGTTCAATGCGGCCTTCAGCAAGCGTTCCCGGCAGGCCGTAGACAATGTCGTTCAAGCGCGCCCCATCCAGGCGAGGATAAAGTGTCCTTGCCAGTTCGATATCCTCCGGTTCGACCGGAACACTGAAGTCGCTTCCGGTGGCTTGACGGTAGGTCTTTATCCGGTCGCGGGCGTTTGCCGACAACTGATTGTCGCTCAAGTCGAAACCGTCACTGATTTCGGCCGATACCTGAAACAGTGCATCGGGAAGCTCGGCAATATTGTTTTCGCTGAGCACCGCCATAGTGAGTCGCGGACGTTCAGCCAGCCCGATGGGGAACTGGTCAATTGCGGTGCTGGCCAGGTCGATGACACTGAGTTCCGGCAACGCCGAAAGATTCGGGACCCGGCCAAGGGGATTGTCGAACAGGTCCAGCGATTGCAGTCGGCTCAAAGAGGACAGGTGCGTCTGCGCGGCCTCGTCGAAAACGATGCCACAGCGACTCAGTACCAGTGTTTTGAGCCGGGGCATGGTGGCGACAGCATCGGGGAATCTGCCCAGCGTGAAGTCGCGCACTTCCAGTTCTCTCAATCCGGTAAAGCATCGCAGGAAACCGTCAGCGGAGGTCAAGCCCTTGTTGCCGATCAGGGAGAGTTGAAGGACATGGCTGAAGTCAGCCGACAGCGTTGGCAGATCACCTGAAAACGTCAGCTCGGCGATAAAACTGTTGGATCCGAGTTCTGATCTGGCGAAATGGCGGTTACGCCAGGTCTGCTCGACCCTCTGGCTGAACGCCCGCCTTTGCAGGCGTTGCGTTGCCCGATCCGCGATGCCCATGACCTGGCCGTCAGGCGCATACAGGGGAACTCGTTGCGACCAGGCGCCGAGGTCGTTGAGCATCTGGCCTATTTCCATTTCCCAGGTCATCAATTGCGCAGTGCCATCGGCCAGTGTCCCGGGCAGTTGATAAATCACATGGGTGGCGTCGTCGAAGTCCAGCGCCGGAAACAGTTGCCGCGCTCGGCTGATGTCGGCCGGGTCAGGCAAAACGTCAAAGTTGAGTCCGTGTTGCCTGTAGTAAACCTTGATGCGTTCGCGGGCAGCCGGGGACAGAGGGTTGGCGGACAGGTTTATCGTGTCGGCGAGGTCGATGTCGAGGTCGAAAAAGGTTTCGGGCAGCTCGGTGATCGCGTTGTTGTCGAGCAGTGCGTTGCGCAAATTCGGATGTGTGCCGAGACCCTCCGGGACTGTGGTGATTTCGCTTGCGGACAGCCTGAGGTCGTTAAGTGCCAGCATCTTCGTGATGTCCGGACTCCGCCTCAACGGGTTGTGGCTCAGATCCAGCAATTCAAGCTCAGGCAGCGATTGGAGTACGGTCTGGCCGGTATCGGTGAGGGTCAGGTTGCAATGGGGCATCCTGACCTCCTTGAGTTCCGGCGCACGTGTCAGGGATGCAGGTATTTCGCCCAGCGTGAAATCGTGGAGTTGCAGAATCTGCAGATTGGGGAACAGTTCAAGGAACGGTCCCGTGCCACTGATCGCAGGATTGCCCCGAAGATCAAGTTTCAGCACGTGGCTGAAATCAGTGCTCAGAACCGGCATGTCACCCTGGAACGTCGGATTCGCCGTGAAAACGTCCCTGCGGATGCCGGAGGTCGTCGAGCGTTCTCGCCAGAATTGCTCGAGTTGGCCGGCGAATTCATTGCGCGAGGTGATGTTGATGACCTGCTCGGCGGCGCTGATTGCTTCGCCGGTCACGGGGTGTCGGTTCGGTACCTGGGCTGCCCAGGCCGTGAGATCGGCCTGCAGGGTGTTCAATTCGATCTGCCAGAAGTTGAGTCTGGCTTTGCTGTCAGCCAGGGTTCCGGGCAATTCATAGATGATCTCGCTGGCCTCTACCCGGTCAAGGGACGGGAACAGTGATTGCGCCAGCGCGATGTCCTCGGGATCGGCCAGCACGTCGAGGTCCTGACCCGTTTTGCGGTAATAGGCTTTTATTTGCTCGCGCGTCGCAGGCCCCAAGGGGTTGTCGGCAAAGTCCATACCGTCGGTACGATCGGCGGGCAGGTCGAACAGCTCGATGGGCAGTTCATTGATCACGTTGCCGCTGAACACGGCGATGCTGAGGTTGGCGTGATCAGCTAGCCCGGGAGGAACCTGTGACAGTTGGTTGTTGGCCAGATCGACGTGGGTCAGTTCCGGTAAAAAGGTGAAGTCGGGGAACGTAGTCAGATGGTTGTCGCTCAAGTCCAGCGTTCGCAGTTGCGGCATCGAGACCAGTTTTACCTGGTTTTCCGGAGTCATCACGACACCGCAATTTTTCAGTTGGAGTATCTCCAGGTGTGGCAGGTCGACGGCTGACAGCGAGTTCGGGTCGAAGTCGAAATGACTCAGCCGCAGTGACGTGAGCTTCTCGAAGCGTTGCAGGAACGCCTGTACGCCGCTAACGCCTTTATTGCCATGGAGCGTCAGGCTGCCAACATGGCTGAAATCGGTGTCGAGCACCGGCAGTTCGCCGACGAAGTCCAGGGTCAGCTCCAGTTGGCTGTTCCTGAGGTTGGGAGGGAAAGGTGATCGGTTACGCCAGAAATCTTCCAGCTTTTGGCTGAACTCCAGCCTGGCGACGAGTTCGCTGTTTCGTTCACTGCCGGTCAATGGCTCCAGAGTAGCGGGAGAGCGCTGCGGCACATCGTTACACCATCGCGCGAGGACGTTGCGTAACCGCTCGACCTCGCCTTCCCATGCCAAGAGTCTGGCGCGGCCCTCGGCCAGTGTACCGGGCAAGTAGTAAACCAGATCCACTGCTCGGTCAGCGTTGACCGCAGGAAAGAGCCGGGTGGTCAGTTCGATATCTGCCGGGGCGGGCAGCACGCCGTAGTGCTTGCGTGTCTGTTGGTAGTAAAGCTTCACCTTTTCCCGACAGGCTGCCGACAGCTGCGGATTGTCCTCAAAGAGAAACCCGTCACTGAGCACACTGGCGAGGTTGAAAAACTCGTTGGGGATTTCAGCGATCTGATTGCCTGCAAATCGTCCGGAGACCAGGCGAGGATGATCAAGCATGCCCACCGGCACCGTCGAAATGTTGGTGTTGTCGAGGTTGAGATAACTCAATGCGGGCATCGAGTGGATATCAATCGGCTCACTCAGCGGATTGTTTGAAAGATCCAGGGCCGAGACGTGGGGCAGGGCTGCAAGAGTCGCCTTGTTTGCCGGGGTCATGGTGATGCCGCAGTTGCGCATGACCAGTCGCTGCAGGCTCGGCATCGAGGTCAGAGCCTGTGGCAGACCCGGCAGATCGAGGTTCTGCGCGTCCAGGGAAACCAGTCCCGGGAATTGCCGTAAAAACGGTTCGAGACCACGGGTGCTGACGCTGCCGTTCAAGATCAACGATCTGACGTGGCTGAAATCGCCACTCAACGTCGGCAGATCACCGGCTATCGGATCGCTGATCTGCAACAGATAACCGGACGACTCGCGTGTTTGCCGGCGCCAGCAGCGCTCGATTGCGTCTCTGAATGCCTCGCGGCTTCGTTGCGCTGCGCGACGTTGAGCGTCAGTCAGGGGGACTGCGCTGTGCGGGTCGTTTGTTGGAATCCGGGTTTCCCACTCTCGCAGGTTGTCGCGCAGTTGGTTGGCCTCGTTTCTCAGGCGGGCGAGTTCATGGGTGATGCGTGCGGGGTCGTTTGCAAACCTGGCGGCGAAGGCTCGTGCGTCCTCGGCGTTATAACCACGATAGATCAGCTGAATCGCTTGCAGAGGTTCCGGGATTGTCCTGAGGTGCGGTGGTGTAAAGACGTCTGATATTGGAGGCGGTCCTTCATGGCTGCGGCGTCCGACCAGACGCAGGGTGTCCACTGCCGGGGGGCGCGCCGGTGCCAGCGAAACCGCTACGCGAAAATCGCTGCGAGCGAGTGGCCGGGCGCGGATCGCAGCCTTCAGTTGTTCTGTCTGGCCGATATGGATGTCCATAGCCTGACGCTCGGCGTCGGGCAGTGCATAGAGGATGCTTGAGTACAGGTCGGTGGCTGAATGCAACTCTTGCCCGCGGTCATCGAAGGGCTGATAAGTGCCATCGTTTCCACGCACCAGAATCTTTTGCTCCGGCGCGTCAGCGCGCCCGGTGCTGTCGAGCATCTTGCCGGCATACGTGCCGTCGCGGATCTCCAGGCGCACCTCGCCGCTCCAGCCTGGCACGTTGCGCAAGCTGTGCAGGACCAGGGTATCGGTGTCCGGATTGCTCACCGAGTCCAGTTCCAGCCCTTCGAACGCGCGGGTGACGCGGACCTCTTCACTGGCCATCTGCATCAGTGCCTGCTGGCGCTGGGGCAGTTGGCCCTCACTGATTTGCAGTAGCTCGGCACTGCTGGTGGTGTTGAGCAGTTCCTCGGTGACGCGCGGTGGCAGGGGCGGTTCGAATTGCGCAAGGGTGGTGTGCAGTGGGTCGTCGACGTTCTCGATAGCTTTATAACGCGCCTCGAACAGGCGGCTGCGTTGTGCTTTGGCCAATTGCAGCACTTGGTTGCGCAACGCTCGGGCGCGGATGTCCAGCGGCAGGTGCGGGCCACCGAACGCTTCGCCCAGCAACGCCTGGGCTTGTTCCTCGCTGATGGCCTGCAGCAGTGACGTGAGTACATCATTCTCACTCGGCTTGTCCTGACGAAGATCGGTCAGTGACAAGGACTCATCGCTCGAAGATTGCCAGATCACTTCTCCCTGTTCATCCAGCAACCGCAGGCGTTTGTCGGCAGGCCAGCGCCCGTGTTCGCTGAGCAATTGCAGTTGCATCTGTGGATCGGCGCGGCGGTATTGTTCGGGCAGGTCGCTGGCCAGTTGATCGATGAACACCTGCAGGTCCTGGTCGATCCTGAAGCGGGTGATGCTGTCTGCCAGCAACGGTGGGAGAGACTCCTGATCGACGTGCATCCGGCGCAGCGCGTCTTCGTTGTAGCCGCTGACTTGCAGAATGCGTTCGCGACGCTCCGGGGTGAACCCTTGCATCTCATGGCCGATGCGGCGCAAGGCGGTTGCTTTGTCCCATTCCAGTGGCTGCTCGAGTTCGGTGTGCCAGGCGCCGTCGCCGTTGTGGCGCACGGCCGGTTGGTAGGCGTCGGGACGGGTCGGATGTTCGATGTGGTAACGGCCGGGGATCGCCGATTCACTGACAGCGAAATGCGCGTCTTCCAGCGGCAGAATCTGTTTGCCTTGATGGTCGTGAAGGCCAAGCCGGGACGGTTTGGAATCAGCAGGCGGCAGGGATTTGTGTTGATAGCGGGTCAGATCCTGATCCCAATAGCGGGTTTTGCCGTTCGCCAGTTTCACCGGTTTGAAACGCTCGATGAACTCGATGACCTCCTTGGGCAGGACTTTACGGAACTCGCCCACTGCAATCGAACCACCGACAGCGAACAGGCCCAATTGAATCAGCGAGTCCACCGTCCCCACCAGATGCCTGAACGCTTCGGTGGTCTGGCCTTGCGCCCAATCGATGATGCCCTCGAACACTTCGTCGAGAAATTGATAAGCCATGTAGCCCATCATCAGCTCACCCAGGCCAGGTACGAACGGCGCGATGATGAACGCCGCAGTCTGCAAAATGGCCGAGGCGATACCGACGAAGGAATCCCACAGCGCCCAGCGGGCCTTCGAGTCGACCGTAGCGGTGGTGACCGCGATGGCCTGGCCGTCGTTGAGAATCTTGTTCAGTTTTGCCTGGTACTGGTGCTGCCAGAGATCGCCGGCGATTACCGTAGCGGCCACTTGCAGATCAGGTTTTTTGAATGGCTCGTCGCGCCAGACCGGGTCTGAGCTGCCGGCCACCGGTTCATGCCACTTCACCTCGCTCAGGCGGCTGTTAAGACTGGCGAAGAAAAAGCCGCGTTGTTCGTGGTTGACGAAGCGGCTGAAGAATTTCTGATAGTCCTTGGAGCGCAGTTGCCGGGTCAGTTCCTCTGCCAGTTCCGCCGAAGAAGCGTACTCCTTGATCGGATGCTCCGGGTCATCCGGAATGTACGCCACCACCCGCGCCAGCGTGCGGACTTCATCGGCCTTTGGGGCGAACACCAGAATGCCGGTGAGCGGTGCGCCCAGCATGGTCAGCTCCTGACATTGCAGGTGCTGCCCGTTGATGCGCAGATGTCGCACGCCATCGATCAGTGCCTCGATCGTGCGACCGTAACTGCTGCTGATATTGTCAGTCAGGCGGGCGAATCGCAGGGCGGCCTTGAGCGCGGCTTTTTGGCTCTTGTCGACTTTTTTGCGCAACGCTGCGCCTTTTTTGGCATCGGCAATGCCCAGGTGGTCTTCCAGGTAACCCTTGTACTGCGTACCAATGTCCAGCTCCCGGCACATTTTGGTAAATGCCGGAATGCTCATTTTTTCCTTGAGCCAGGGCAGGGTGTCGAACTGTACGGTGGTCGAGGGCTGCGCGTCGGACTGCGCAGGAGCCAGGGATTGCATGATGTACGTCGACGCGGCGTCATAGGCATCGTCCTCGGTCTCTTTCTCCTCGAAGTTGTGCAGCGCAGCCTCCAGCAGCGACACCGTCCAGGTGCGCGCGCCGGTCTTGATGCCGAACAGCGGCGTGGCGGCGGGGACATACAGGCGCAGCAGGGTTTGCCTGACGTCCAGTTCCAGATCGAAGCGGGCCTTGATCTCGGCTATGAGCAGGGGTTCGGCAAAGGCGTTGATGTCGCGAAATTGCTCCAGCTGGCGGTCGACATCGTTCTGTGCGGACCAGTGCGCGGTATTGAGTGTCTTGAGTCCCTCATGCTGAGCGCTGGTCAGCGTTTGAAGCTTGAGGGGCATTGCCGGCGCGGTATTTTTCAACGCCTCGCGCCTGCTCGGTGAAGCCTGGCCGAGCCAGGTCGGAAGGCTGGCCTGCAGGTGCAGATAGTGAGTGTCGGGCTGTTTCCCGAAAGGGGTGTCGAGGGTGACGGCAGTCTGATGTTCGGTCGATGGCATCGGGCCAATCCTTGGCGTTTGGAAAGCGCCAAGCAAATCAGAACGATGCGTGGGGTGTGCGGTACATATTCATACCTCGGCCGCACCGTTGAGTTGATATCCTTGCGGACTGCCGCAAGTCGGCAGTGACGGTTTAAACTGCGCCTTTGCGACGCTATATGTCGCATTGCCGTAAACCCGGGAAAATCCGGGGTTTGCGCTATAAGAAGTTGTCGCTTGGCGACAAGGCCGGGCACAAAACTGTCCTTACAATCCCCTCATCGCTCGCCAGTTCCAGGCGGGTGTTCCTCTTCAGGAGACTCCGATGTCCGTTGAGCACGCTGCGGTACAACGCGCCGATTTCGACCAGGTAATGGTTCCCAACTACGCGCCTGCCGCTTTCATTCCGGTGCGTGGCGCCGGTTCCCGGGTCTGGGATCAGGCCGGCCGCGAGCTGATCGACTTCGCCGGCGGGATTGCCGTCAACGTATTGGGCCACGCACATCCGGCGCTGGTCGGCGCGCTGACCGAACAGGCGAACAAGCTGTGGCACGTGTCCAACGTGTTCACCAACGAACCGGCCCTGCGCCTGGCGCACAAGCTGATCGACGCCACGTTCGCCGAGCGCGTGTTCTTCTGCAACTCCGGCGCCGAAGCCAACGAGGCCGCGTTCAAGCTGGCCCGTCGCGTGGCGTTCGACCGTTTCGGCAGCGAGAAATACGAAATCATCGCCGCGCTGAACAGCTTCCACGGCCGTACCCTGTTCACCGTCAACGTCGGTGGCCAGTCGAAGTACTCCGACGGTTTCGGCCCGAAAATCACCGGCATCACCCACGTTCCCTACAACGATCTGGCTGCACTCAAAGCGGCGGTGTCCGAGAAGACCTGCGCGGTCGTGCTCGAGCCGATCCAGGGCGAGGGCGGCGTGCTGCCGGCCGAGCTTGAGTACCTGCAAGGCGCCCGCGAACTGTGCGACGCGAACAACGCGCTGCTGGTGTTCGACGAAGTGCAGACCGGCATGGGCCGCAGCGGCAAGCTGTTCGCCTACCAGCATTACGGCGTGACCCCGGACATCCTCACCAGCGCCAAGAGCCTGGGCGGTGGTTTCCCGATCGCGGCGATGCTGACTACCGAAGCACTGGCCAAACATCTGGTGGTCGGCACCCACGGCACCACCTACGGCGGCAACCCGCTGGCGTGCGCGGTCGCTGAAGCGGTGATCGACGTGATCAACACCCCTGAAGTGTTGAACGGCGTGAACGCCAAGCACGAAAAATTCAAGACCCGCCTGCAACAGATCGGCGAGAAGTACGGCCTGTTCACCCAGGTGCGTGGTCTCGGTCTGCTGATCGGTTGCGTGCTGAGCGAAGCGTGGAAAGGCAAGGCCAAGGACATCTTCAACGCCGCCGAACAGGAAGGCCTGATGATTCTTCAGGCTGGCCCGGACGTGATCCGTTTCGCCCCGAGCCTGGTGGTGGAAGACGCCGATATCGATGCCGGTCTGGACCGCTTCGAACGCGCTGCGGCGAAGTTGACGCAAGCCTGATGGACCTTTCGGCGCCTGAAATTTTGCAGGCGCCGAACCCAATTTTTGACACCGGGCACGTTCACTGTAGGAGTGAGCCTGCTCGCGATCGCGGTCTGTCAGTCGACTCATCAGGTTCTGACAGACCGCGATCGCGAGCAGGCTCACTCCTACAAGGTCCGGTGTTTTTTTCTGTGAATTTTGAAGAGAAAGGAGTGACACCATGCTGGTGATGCGCCCCGCGCAAATGGCTGATCTGGGCGAGGTACAGCGTCTGGCTGCGGACAGCCCGATTGGTGTCACTTCCTTGCCGGATGACGTGGAACGTCTGAGCGACAAGATCGCCGCGAGCGAAGCTTCGTTCGCCGCCGAAGTGAGCTTCAACGGTGAAGAGAGCTACTTCTTCGTCCTCGAAGACTCGAGCACCGGCAAACTGGTCGGTTGCTCGGCCATCGTTGCTTCCGCCGGTTACTCGGAGCCGTTCTACAGCTTCCGTAACGAGACCTTCGTTCACGCCTCGCGCGAACTGAAGATCCACAACAAGATCCACGTGCTCTCGCAGTGCCACGACCTGACCGGCAACAGCTTGCTCACCAGTTTCTACGTGCAGCGCGAACTGGTTGGTTCGCCATGGGCCGAGCTCAACTCCCGTGGTCGTCTGCTGTTCGTCGCCAGCCACCCGGAGCGTTTTGCCGATTCGGTAGTGACCGAGATCGTCGGTTACAGCGACGAGAATGGCGACTCGCCGTTCTGGGATGCGATCGGACGTAACTTCTTCGACCTCAACTATGCCGAAGCCGAGCGCCTGTGCGGGCTGAAAAGCCGCACCTTCCTCGCCGAGCTGATGCCGCATTACCCGATCTACGTGCCGCTGCTGCCGGACTCCGCGCAAGAAGCAATGGGCCAGGTACACCCACGTGCACAGATCACCTTCGACATCCTGATGCGCGAAGGCTTCGAGACCGATCACTACATCGACATTTTCGATGGCGGCCCGACCCTGCATGCCCGTGTCTCGGGGATCCGTTCGATCGCCCAGAGCCGGGTGGTGCCGGTGAAGATCGGCGAGCCGGTCAAGGGCGTTGGGCGTCAGTATCTGGTGGCCAATGCGCAGTTGCAGGATTACCGCGCGGTGTTGCTGGAGCTGGATTACGCCCCGGGCAAACCGGTGACGCTGGATATGGAAGCAGCCGAAGCCCTGGGCGTCGGTGAAGGTGCCAGCGTGCGCCTGGTGGCGGTTTAACGCCTTAGCAAGTTTCACGGGTGGCGCGAGCGGCCCGTTTGAGGAGATAGCATGATTGTTCGTCCCGTACGCAGCAGCGATTTATCCGCGCTGATCGACCTGGCCCGCAGCACCGGCACCGGCCTGACCACATTGCCGGCCAACGAAGAGCGCCTGACCCACCGGGTCGGCTGGGCCGAGAAGACCTTTCGCGGCGAAGCCGGGCGTGGCGACGCGGACTATCTGTTCGTGCTCGAAGACGATGACGGCCGCGTGGTGGGGATTTCCGCCATCGCCGGTGCGGTCGGGCTGCGTGAGCCCTGGTACAACTTCCGCGTCGGTCTGACGGTCAGCGCTTCGCAAGAGCTGAACATCTACCGCGAAATCCCGACGCTGTTTCTGGCGAACGACCTGACCGGCAATTCCGAGTTGTGCTCGCTGTTCCTGCACGCCGATTACCGCAACGGTCTCAACGGCCGCATGCTGTCCAAGGCGCGCATGCTGTTCATCGCCGAGTTCCCGGAGCTGTTCGGCAACAAGATCATCGCCGAAATGCGTGGCGTGTCCGATGACGCCGGGCGCTCGCCGTTCTGGGAAAGCCTCGGCCGGCACTTCTTCAAGATGGAATTCAGCCAGGCCGATTACCTGACCGGCGTCGGCAACAAGGCGTTCATCGCCGAACTGATGCCGAAATTCCCGCTGTACACCTGCTTCCTTTCGCCAGACGCGCGCAACGTCATCGGCCAGGTACACCCGGACACCGAGCCGGCACTGGCCATGCTCAAGAGCGAAGGCTTCAGCTACCAGGGTTACGTCGACATCTTCGACGCCGGCCCGGCCATCGAATGCGAAACCAGCAAGATCCGCGCGGTGCGTGACAGCGAAGCGCTGGTGCTGGCCGTCGGCACGCCGGGCGATGACGCCACGCCGTTCATCATCCACAACCGCAAACGCGAGGATTGCCGCATCACGGCTGCGCCCGCGCGTCTGGCTGCGGGCACCCTGGTGGTCGATCCGCAGACCGCCAAACGTCTTCAACTCAGCGCCGGCGATCAGGTTCGCGCCGTGGCGCTGTCCGCTGCACGGGAGTCGAAATAATGAATTCGCTATACATCGCAGGTGAGTGGCTGGCCGGTCAGGGCGAAGCCTTTCAGTCGCTGAACCCGGTGACCCAGCAAGTGCTGTGGGCGGGTGAGGGCGCCACTGCTGCGCAGGTCGAGTCGGCGGTGCAGGCTGCCCGGCAGGCCTTTCCCGAATGGGCACGTCGTACCCTCGAAGAACGCATCAGCGTGCTCGAGGCTTTCGCCGCGTCGCTGAAAAACCACGCTGACGAATTGGCTCGCACCATCGGCGAAGAAACCGGCAAACCGCTGTGGGAAGCTGCGACCGAAGTCACCAGCATGGTCAACAAGATCGCCATCTCGGTGCAGAGCTACCGTGAGCGTACCGGCGAGAAGAGCGGCCCATTGGGCGACGCCACCGCCGTGTTGCGCCACAAGCCCCACGGCGTGGTCGCGGTGTTCGGTCCTTACAACTTCCCCGGTCACTTGCCCAACGGTCATATCGTCCCGGCGCTGCTGGCCGGTAACACGGTGCTGTTCAAGCCTAGCGAACTGACGCCGAAAGTCGCCGAGCTGACGGTCAAGTGCTGGATCGAAGCCGGCCTGCCGGCAGGCGTGTTGAACCTGCTGCAAGGCGCGCGGGAAACCGGCATCGCTCTGGCGGCGAACCCGGGTATCGACGGTCTGTTCTTCACCGGTTCGAGCCGCACCGGCAATCACCTGCACCAGCAATTCGCCGGTCGCCCGGACAAGATTCTTGCGCTGGAAATGGGCGGCAACAACCCGCTGGTGGTCGATCAGGTCGCTGATCTGGACGCGGCGGTGTACACCATCATTCAGTCGGCGTTCATTTCTGCCGGCCAGCGCTGCACCTGTGCCCGGCGTCTGCTGGTGCCAGAAGGCGCGTGGGGCGACAGCCTGCTCAAGCGTCTGGTGCAAGTCAGTTCGACCATTGAAGTCGGTGCGTTCGATCAGCAACCGGCGCCGTTCATGGGTTCGGTGATTTCCCTCGGCGCGGCGAAAGCGTTGATGGATGCACAGGAACAACTGCTGGCCAACGGCGCGGTGGCGCTGCTGGAAATGACTCAGCCGCAGGCGCAGTCGGCCTTGCTGACTCCGGGCATCGTCGATGTGACGGCCGTGGCCGAGCGTCCGGACGAAGAACTGTTCGGGCCGTTGCTGCAAGTGATCCGCTATGCCGATTTCGGCGCGGCGATCACTGAAGCCAACAACACCGCTTATGGGCTGGCCGCCGGTTTGCTCTCCGATTCCGAAGCGCGTTACCAGCAGTTCTGGCTGGAAAGCCGCGCCGGCATCGTCAACTGGAACAAACAGCTGACCGGCGCCGCCAGCAGCGCGCCGTTCGGCGGCGTCGGCGCCTCGGGCAACCACCGCGCCAGCGCCTACTACGCAGCGGATTACTGTGCGTACCCGGTGGCATCGCTGGAAACCCCGAGCCTGGTGTTGCCATCGGCTCTGACGCCTGGCGTGAAAATGGCGTAACGGCCATCGCGAGCAGGCTCACTCCTACAAGATTGTGTCGTACACAGCATATGTGTCCACCGCTAAACCTGTAGGAGTGAGCCTGCTCGCGATAGCCGCAACGCGGTCTGACTGAATTGTTACCTGAAGCCTATAACAACAGATTTTCGTGGAGCCTCGCTGATGAAATCCTATGAAGTCAATTTTGACGGTCTAGTGGGGCCGACCCATAACTACGGTGGTCTGTCCTACGGCAACGTCGCCTCGCAGAGCAACAGCCAGCAGTCCTCGAGCCCGAAGGAAGCGGCGCTGCAAGGTCTGGCGAAAATGAAAGCGCTGATGGACATGGGCTTTCAGCAAGGCGTGCTGGCTCCGCAGGAACGTCCTGATGTGGCGGCGCTGCGCCGCCTGGGCTTCAGCGGCACTGACGCGCAGGTGATCGAGCGCGCCGCCAAAGAAGCGATGCCGCTGCTGGTCGCCAGTTGCTCGGCGTCGAGCATGTGGGTGGCCAACGCCGCCACGGTCAGCCCGAGCGCCGACACCGCTGACGGCCGCGTGCACTTCACCGCCGCCAACCTCAATTGCAAATATCACCGCAGCATTGAACACCCGACCACCAGCCGCGTGCTCGGTGCGATGTTCGCCAATCAACAGCACTTCGCCCATCACGCCGCATTGCCGGCGGTGGCGCAGTTTGGCGACGAAGGCGCGGCCAACCACACGCGCTTCTGCCGTGAGTACGGCGAGGCGGGTGTCGAGTTTTTCGTGTTCGGCCGCAGTGCGTTCGACAACCGTTTCCCGGCGCCGCAGAAATATCCTGCACGCCAGACCCTCGAAGCCTCGCAAGCGGTCGCGCGTCTGCATGGTCTGCGTGACGAAGGCGTGGTCTACGCGCAACAGAACCCCAACGTCATCGATCAGGGCGTGTTCCACAACGACGTGATCGCCGTGGGCAACGGTGAAGTGCTGTTCTATCACGAGGACGCGTTCCTCGAGACCGACAAGATGCTCGCCGAACTGCAAGGCAAACTGGCCAAGGTCGGCGGCAACTTCCAGTCCGTGTGCGTGCCGCGTTCGGCGGTCACCGTGGATGACGCGGTGCGTTCCTACCTGTTCAACAGCCAATTGCTCTCGCGTCCTGACGGTTCGATGCTGCTGATCGTGCCGCAGGAATGCCAGGCCAACGAACGTGTCTGGGCTTATCTGCAAAGCCTGACCAGCTCGGGTGGAATGATCCGCGAAGTTAAAGTCTTCGATCTCAAGCAAAGCATGCAGAACGGCGGTGGCCCGGCGTGCCTGCGTCTGCGCGTGGCGCTGAATGAAACTGAACTGGCGGCGGTCAACCCAGGGGTTATCATGACGGCCCCGTTGTACGGTTCGTTGACCGCATGGGTTGAAAAGCACTACCGCGACCGCCTGAGCGAAACCGATCTGGCGGACCCGCAGTTGCTGCTTGAATGCCGGACGGCACTGGATGAACTGACGCAAATCCTTAAACTGGGCGCGGTTTATCCCTTCCAGATCAATTGATCGCCGGCGCGCTGCCTGAATGCGGCGCGCGGCGTGTCACCCCAAGAGAGTAAAAACATGAGCGATTCCCTGCAGCTGATCCTTGAAGACACCGACGGCACGCAATTGCAAACCTCGTGCACCCGCGTGGCGGTCATGTGGCAAGGCAAAGAGCTGTGGATCCAGCAGGACGGCCGTGGCCAGCTGCTGATCGGCGTGGACGTCGAGGAAGGTGACGAAGAGTACGCCAACCTGCTGCTGCGCCCATTGGCGACTAATCTGGTAAGTCTGCAACTGGAAATGGAACCGGCTGATCTCGGCGCTGACGAGGATCACGTACACGGCCCGGATTGCAACCACGACCACTAAGGAAACCGCTCTATGCTCGCCCTCGGCAAACTGCTTGAACTGACCCTCGCCGGCCGCGAACCGGCGGAGAAGACTCAACTGACTGTCGAAGGCGTGCGCATGCGCTGGTTGAGCGAAGGGGCGTTGGAAGTGCGGCCCCCGGAAGCGCGCGACAATGGCCTGGACCTGCTGCTCTCGGCAGGCATCCACGGCAATGAAACCGCACCGATCGAGTTGCTCGATCGGTTGCTGCACGACATCGCACGCGGCGACTTGAAGCCGCGCGCACGCATTCTGTTCCTGTTCGGCAACCCGGAAGCGATTCGCAAGGGTGAGCGTTTCGTCGAGCAGGACGTCAATCGGCTGTTCAACGGCCGCCACGAACAAAGCAGCGGCTCGGAAGCCTTGCGCGCCTGTGAGCTGGAGCGGCTGGCGGCGAGTTTCTTCAGCAAGCCCGAGCGCCAGCGTCTGCACTACGACCTGCACACGGCGATACGCGGTTCGAAGATCGAACAGTTCGCCTTGTACCCGTGGAAGGAAGGGCGCCAGCATTCCCGTCGTGAACTGGCGCGACTGCGCGCCGCCGGCATGGAAGCAGTGCTGTTGCAGAACAAGCCGTCGATCGTGTTCAGTTCGTATACCTACGACAAGCTCGACGCCGAGGCTTTCACCCTGGAACTGGGCAAGGCGCGGCCGTTCGGACAGAACGACGGCGTCAACGTCTCACTGCTGGAAACCCGTCTGAAGCAGATCATCGAAGGCACTGAGCCGGAGACAGAAGAAGGGCTGGACGGTTTGCAGCTGTTCAGCGTGGCGCGGGAAATCATCAAGCACAGCGATGCGTTCCGCCTGAACCTGCCGGCGGACATCGAGAACTTTTCCGAGCTGGAACCGGGTTATGTGCTGGCCGAAGACCTGGCCAATACCCGCTGGGTGATCGAAGAGCAGGGCGCGCGCATCATCTTCCCCAATCCCAAGGTCAAGAACGGCCTGCGCGCCGGCATCCTGATCGTCCCGACCACTGACGAAAACCTCGCCTGACCCAGGTTGTGATCGTTCCCACGCTCCGCGTGGGAATGCAGCCCGGGACGCTCCGCGTCCCAACAGCGGACGCAGAGCGTCCATTGAGGCATTCCCACGCAGAGCGTGGGAACGATCATGTGAGAATCAGACCGCTACAGCGCGCGGCTCGGTTCGACGCAGCGCACGAACTTTCTGCAGCGTATCCGCGCAAGTCCGCGCCGCTTCCTGACCCTTGTGCACAAAGTGTTCGAAGAAGAACTTCTGGTGTTCTTCGCCCGAATGAAAGTGATGCGGGGTCAGCGACACCGAGAACACCGGCACTTCGGTTTCCAGCTGCACCTGCATCAGGCCGCTGACCACCGATTGCGCGACGAATTCGTGGCGATAAATGCCGCCGTCCACCACCAAAGCGGCGGCGATAATGCCAGCGTAACGGCCGGACTTGGCCAGCAGCTTGGCGTGCAGGGGCATTTCAAAAGCGCCGCCGACTTCGAAGAAATCGATGTCCGCTTCCTGATAACCCTGAGCCAGCATCTCGGCGACGAAGCCTTTGCGGCTCTGGTCGACGATTTCCTTGTGCCAGCAGGCCTGAATGAACGCGACGCGCTCGCCCTGTGGGTGTTTGCTTTTGCTGTCGATAGCGGTGGGTTGCATGTTCTGACTCCTGTTTGTGTGAAAAACAGGGCGTTATGAATCGAAAGGGATGCAAGGGTGCGAGCGCAGGCACGAATGCACGCGGACGGCCCTTTGGCGTCAATCCCGTTCTCTCTTCATCCGGACTATGACCGTCGGCCCCGGGATCACACCGGGTCTGCTGACCTTGCCGACGCACCCGACCCAAGTCATGTGCAGCGCCAAGCGCTCGCGGGCTATGCGCATTGCGCGCAATTACCGCCGGTGGGGAATTGCACCCCGCCCTGAGAACGTTTGTGCCGCCCGAAGGAGGGCGGCGCAGGATTTTTAACACATAACCCCTGTGGGAGCGAGCCTGCTCGCGAAAGCGGCTTCACATTCAACGAATATGCTGACTCTTACTCCGCGTTCGCGAGCAGGCTCGCTCCCACATTGGCGGTGTGCGCTTGAGGAAGAAAAGGATTTTTCCTTGTTCAAGGCTTGATTAATCCGCGCGATGACCGCAGTAATCCCACTTCACAAAGGGATTTCCCCTGCTGACTTGAGGCCAGGTTCATGAGTGTTATCGATCTTCGCAGCGACACCGTCACCCAACCGACTCCCGCCATGCTCGATGCGATGACCGCAGCGGACACCGGGGACGATGTGTACGGCGAAGATCCAACGGTCAATCGCCTCGAGGCCGAACTGGCCAAACGCCTGGGTTTTGCCGCCGCGCTGTTCGTGCCGACCGGGACCATGAGCAACCTGCTCGGCCTGATGGCGCACTGCGAGCGTGGCGACGAGTACATCGTCGGTCAACAGGCACACACCTATAAGTACGAGGGTGGCGGGGCGGCGGTGCTCGGCTCGATCCAGCCGCAGCCGCTGGAAGTGCAGGCCGACGGTTCGCTGGATCTGGATCAGGTCGCGGCGGCGATCAAACCGGACGACTTCCATTTCGCCCGCACGCGCCTGCTGGCGCTGGAAAACACCATGCAGGGCAAGGTGCTGCCGCTGGAATATCTGGCGCGTGCCCGGCGCTTTACTCAGGAGCATGGCCTGCAATTGCACCTGGACGGCGCGCGGCTGTACAACGCGGCGGTCAGACTCGGCGTCGATGCCCGCGAGATCACCCAGCATTTCGATTCGGTGTCGGTGTGTCTGTCCAAAGGTCTTGGCGCGCCGGTCGGCTCGGTGCTGTGTGGCTCAGAACAGTTGATCGGTAAAGCGCGGCGCTTGCGCAAAATGGTTGGCGGCGGCATGCGTCAGGCCGGGTTGCTGGCGGCGGCGGGGTTGTACGCGCTGGATCACCATATTGAACGGCTGGCCGACGATCACGCCAACGCGCAGGTGCTCGTCGATGGTCTGCGTGAGGCCGGTTTCGTCGTCGAACCTGTGCAAACCAATATGGTGTATGTGCAAATGGGCGACAAGGCCGAAGCGCTCAAAGCCTTCGCTGGCGAACGCGGGATCAAGCTCAGCGCCGCTGTGCGCTTGCGCATGGTCACGCACATGGACGTCAGCCGCGCGCAAATCGAGCAAGTGATCGCGGCATTCGTCGAATTTTCGCGCAAGTGACAGCGTTAGCCGTCCAATTGACCGTTTCTATCGTATAAACACGCTGTACCCCGCGCGCAGGGCCGATATAATGCGGCCCTTTGCCGTCGCTTCGTCTCACGACGTTTCGAACAGGCCTTTGGCCGCAGCCTCCGTGGAAGAACCTAATGAAAAGCGCAGAAATCCGTGAAGCCTTCCTTCGCTTCTTCGAAGAGCAAGGCCACACCCGTGTAGCCTCCAGCTCTTTGATTCCGGGCAACGACCCAACCCTGCTGTTCACCAACGCGGGGATGAACCAGTTCAAGGACTGCTTCCTGGGCCAGGAAAAACGTGCGTACACCCGTGCCACCAGCAGCCAGAAATGCGTGCGCGCCGGCGGCAAGAACAGTGACCTGGAAAACGTCGGTTACACCGCGCGTCACCACACGTTCTTCGAAATGCTCGGCAACTTCAGCTTCGGCGACTACTTCAAGCACGACGCGATCACCTTCGCCTGGACCTTCCTCACCGGCGTGCTCAAGCTGCCGAAGGAAAAGCTCTGGGTCACCGTCTACGCCACCGACGACGAGGCGTATGACATCTGGACACAGAAAATCGGTGTACCGGCCGAGCGCATGATCCGCATCGGCGACAACAAGGGCGCGCCGTACGCCTCCGACAACTTCTGGACCATGGGCGATACCGGTCCGTGCGGCCCGTGCACCGAGATTTTCTACGATCACGGCGAGCACATCTGGGGCGGCCCGCCGGGCTCGCCGGAAGAGGATGGCGACCGCTACATCGAGATATGGAACAACGTGTTCATGCAGTTCAACCGCACCGCCGATGGCGTGTTGCATCCGTTGCCAGCGCCGTCGGTGGACACCGGCATGGGCCTGGAGCGGATCAGTGCGGTGATGCAGCACGTCAATTCCAACTATGACATCGACCTGTTCAAGAACCTGCTCAAGGCTTCGGCTGAAGCGATCGGCTGCGAAAATGGCGATCAGTCGTCGCTCAAAGTCGTCTCCGACCACATCCGTTCCTGCGGTTTCCTGATCGCCGACGGCGTGCTGCCGTCCAACGAAGGTCGCGGTTACGTGCTGCGCCGGATCATCCGTCGCGCCTGCCGTCACGGCAACAAGCTCGGCGCCACCGGCAGCTTCTTCTACAAGATCGTCGCGGCGCTGGTTGCCGAGATGGGCGAAGCCTTCCCGGAACTGAAGAAGCAGCAAAGCAACATCGAGCGCGTGCTCAAGGCTGAAGAAGAGCAGTTCTCCAAGACCCTGGAGCACGGCCTGAAAATCCTCGAGCAGGATCTGGCCGAGCTCAAAGGCACCGTGGTGCCGGGCGACGTGGTGTTCAAACTCTACGACACCTACGGTTTCCCGATGGACCTGACCGCCGACATCGCTCGCGAACGCGGCCTGACCGTCGACGAGGTCGGCTTCGAACGCGAGATGGAAGCCCAGCGTGTTCGCGCACGTTCGGCCAGCTCGTTCGGTCTGGACTACAACACCCTGGTCAAGGTTGATGTCGCCACCGAATTCACCGGTTACGCCGCCACCAGCGGCTCGGCCAAAATCGTCGCCATCTATAAGGACGGTCAGTCGGTCGACATTCTGAGCGAAGGTCAGGAAGGCGTGATCGTGCTCAACCAGACGCCGTTCTACGCCGAGTCCGGTGGCCAGATCGGCGACTGCGGTTTCATTCAGGCCGGCGACAGCCGTTTTGACGTGCGCGATACCACCAAGACCGGCGGCGCGTTCCTGCACCACGGCGTGCTGGCCTCCGGCAGCCTGACCATTGGCGCGCCGGTGCAAACCCACGTCGACGCCGAAGTGCGTCACGCCACCGCGCTGAACCACTCGGCCACCCACTTGCTGCACGCCGCTCTGCGTCAGGTGCTGGGCGAGCACGTGCAGCAGAAAGGTTCGTTGGTCGACAGTCAGCGTCTGCGTTTCGACTTCAGCCACTTTGAAGCGATCAAGCCAGAACAGATCAAGCAGCTGGAAGAAATCGTCAACGCCGAGATTCGCAAGAACTCCGCGGTTGAAACCGAAGAAACCGATATCGAAACAGCGAAGAACAAAGGCGCCATGGCGCTGTTCGGCGAGAAGTACGGCGACAGCGTGCGTGTGCTGAGCATGGGCGACTTCTCCGTCGAACTGTGCGGCGGTATCCACGCCAACCGTACCGGCGACATCGGCCTGCTGAAAATCATCAGCGAAGGCGGTGTGGCATCGGGCGTGCGTCGTATCGAGGCGGTCACTGGTGCTGCGGCCCTGGCCTACTTGAACGCGGCAGAAGAACAACTCAAGGAAGCGGCCAGCCTGGTCAAGGGCAGCCGCGACAACCTGATCGACAAGCTCTCGGCGGTACTTGAGCGCAACCGTCTGCTGGAGAAACAACTTGAGCAGTTGCAGGCCAAGGCAGCCAGCGCTGCGGGCGACGATCTGTCGGCCTCGGCGGTGGACGTCAAGGATGTGAAGGTGCTGGCCGCCCGTCTGGACGGCCAGGATGGCAAGGCGCTGCTGGCGCTGGTCGATCAGCTGAAAAACAAACTCGGCCGCGCAGTGATCCTGCTCGGCGGTGTCCATGAGGAAAAGGTCGTACTGGTTGCAGGCGTAACCAAGGACCTGACTGGCCAACTCAAAGCCGGTGATTTGATGAAACAGGCTGCTGCGGCAGTGGGCGGGAAGGGCGGTGGTCGTCCGGACATGGCGCAGGGCGGTGGTGTCGATGCCGCTGCGCTGGATGGCGCACTGGCGCTGACCGTTCCATTCGTCGAGCAGGCTTTATAAGACGGCTCGCCGGGTCCGCAGTCCAGTAGCGGGCCTGGCGACTGTTCGAAAGATTATTGGGCGCCCTTCATGGGCAGAGGCGGCTTTGAAATGGCTTTGATCGTACAGAAATTTGGAGGCACCTCGGTCGGCACTGTCGAGAGAATCGAGCAGGTCGCCGACAAGGTTAAGAAATTCCGCGATGCCGGCGATGACCTGGTGGTTGTGCTGTCTGCAATGAGCGGCGAAACCAACCGTCTGATCGATCTGGCCAAGCAAATCAGTGGCGAGGCGCAACCTGTTCCGCGCGAGCTGGACGTGATCGTTTCCACCGGTGAGCAGGTGACGATTGCCCTGTTGGCCATGGCGCTGATCAAGCGCGGTGTGCCTGCGGTGTCGTACACCGGCAATCAGGTGCGGATCCTGACCGACAGTGCGCACAATAAAGCGCGTATCTTGCAGATTGATGACCAGAAGATTCGCGGTGATCTGAAGGCCGGTCGCGTGGTGGTTGTCGCCGGTTTCCAGGGCGTCGACGAGCACGGCAACATCACCACCCTCGGGCGTGGCGGTTCCGATACTACCGGCGTGGCATTGGCCGCAGCCTTGAAGGCCGATGAGTGCCAGATCTACACCGACGTCGATGGTGTCTACACCACCGACCCGCGTGTGGTGCCGGTCGCTCAGCGTCTGGACAAGATCACCTTCGAAGAGATGCTGGAAATGGCCAGCCTCGGTTCCAAGGTGTTGCAGATCCGTGCGGTGGAATTCGCCGGCAAGTACAACGTACCGCTGCGCGTACTGCACAGCTTCAAGGAGGGTCCGGGCACCCTCATTACTATTGATGAAGAGGAAACCATGGAACAGCCGATCATTTCCGGCATCGCTTTCAACCGCGATGAAGCCAAGCTGACCATCCGTGGCGTGCCAGACACCCCGGGCGTGGCCTTCAAGATTCTCGGCCCGATCAGTGCCGCGAACATCGAAGTCGACATGATCGTGCAGAACGTCGCGCACGATAACACCACCGACTTCACCTTCACCGTGCACCGCAACGACTACCAGGCCGCACAGACCGTGCTGGAAAACACCGCTCGCGAGATCGGTGCCCGTGAAGTGGTCGGCGACACCAGGATCGCCAAGGTCTCGATCGTCGGCGTCGGCATGCGTTCCCACGCAGGCGTGGCCAGCCGCATGTTCGAATCCCTGGCGAAAGAAAGCATCAACATCCAGATGATCTCGACTTCGGAAATCAAGGTGTCCGTGGTGATCGAAGAGAAGTACCTGGAACTGGCCGTGCGCGCGCTGCACACGGCTTTCGAACTGGATGCTCCGGCCCGTCAGGGCGAGTAATCCGCTTCTGTGAGGGGCGCGGTCTGACCGCGCCCTTTATTTTTGAATGGCGTGAGCCCCGGAACTGTTCTTTTGCTCGCGCTGGTCAATACTCAGGCATGTAGGGCTACGATCGCTGCGGTTGTAGGTCGGGTGCCTTTTTTTTGCAGACTGTTGTCCCTGAAATGAATGGCGTAAGGAGAAAGGTATGCTGATTCTGACTCGTCGGTGCGCGGAAAGCCTGATTATCGGTGACGGCGAAATCACCGTGACCGTGCTCGGCGTCAAAGGAAACCAGGTGCGTATCGGCGTCAACGCTCCGAAAGAGGTTGCGGTGCACCGTGAGGAAATTTACCTGCGTATAAAGAAAGAGAAGGACGAAGAACCAAGCCATTAATTTTTATCGATTTTTATGTTTGCAAACGGGGAAGAAGCTGGTTAATATACGCCCCGTGTTGCGGAGAGCTGGCCGAGTGGCCGAAGGCGCTCCCCTGCTAAGGGAGTACACCTCAAAAGGGTGTCGGGGGTTCGAATCCCCCGTTCTCCGCCATTATTTGCTTAGTACGTCGTAATCTGGCTTCTTCTGTAAGTTGTTGAAATTACTAGAAAAAGTGTTTGACATAGAGATTAGACGGCCTATAATGCGCGGCAACAAATGCACTCGTAGCTCAGCTGGATAGAGTACTCGGCTACGAACCGAGCGGTCACAGGTTCGAATCCTGTCGAGTGCACCATTTAAGAGTTATTTGCTGTAAGGTGAGTAACTCGGCTTCAACCAGTTGTGGTCTGGTTTAAAAACACAAAATGCACTCGTAGCTCAGCTGGATAGAGTACTCGGCTACGAACCGAGCGGTCACAGGTTCGAATCCTGTCGAGTGCACCATATACCAAGAAGCCCGCGTTTAACGCGGGCTTTTTGCTGTCCGGGATTTGGCTTTTCCCTTCACACAGCCTCTTTCATCAAAATCAATTTGAGCACTGCGGCCTCGCTTGAGGTCGTAACGATAGCTCGTGGTCGACGTGCGCGTGTTGATCTTGTCGGGCTTGCCCAGTGCGCTTTCGACATCCCGCTGGCTCATGCCGGCAATCACTCGCCGATTGATGATCGCTTCGCGCCGCTGCCTGTTATCGATCAGGTTTCCACATTTGTGTTCGGCGCCGCCGACGATGCCCGGTTCGCGTCCGTTGTCTTTCATGCCTGTCACGGCTTCGTGATTGAACTCCGGCATGATTGCCACCCAGCCGGGAGAATAGGGATGAACCTCCTGAATCGACAGCTGTTCGCCGACCGCGCAGCTCATCGACGTGAAGGTGACACTGCCGTCAGCGGCCTGGCAGCGATGAAGTGTGGTGGCCTCGGAAGGCGTGACGTGGAGCAGGGCGGTCAGTAGAAAAAGCGCGGGTGTTGCTGGCATTCGATGTCCTCCATGACGATCTACGCTCAAGGGTAGTCGCTGCTTTTTGCATTGCCGGTGTGTTTTCTTTTCAAGATGAGTCGTCGCATTTGCACGGATCAGGAAGGCGCTCAGGTTTGTTTCGCAAGCGCTTGTTTCAGCCGTGATTTTTTCAACGTTTTAAACCGTCAGGCGTGTATCATTGCGCCCGTCAGCCCCGCCGGGGCTTATGGAAAACCTCCATGGACTTACCCAGTAGTTGTTCAGTAAACCGTTTCACCAATCATGAATTGACTGATTGATCCTTCCGGCGTGCCCCGCTGCTGGGAGTGGAGTTCGCCTATGTCCGAAATCGAAGTAAAGAAAACACAGGAAAGCCTGCAGGACCGCCTGGCTCAGGTCGTCGAGTTGCTGCAGCGCCAGCGTGTCGTTGAAGACCTGACTCATCGCCAGGAAGGTCCGCATCACGACCGGGTGGAAAACCTGGTTCACCGGCAAAATCTCGTCGAGCTGCAACGCAAGCTCGATGATCTGCACTCCGCCGACGTCGCCTACATTCTCGAAGCCTTGCCGCTGGACGATCGTCTGACGCTCTGGCAACTGGTCAAGGCCGACCGCGACGGCGACATTCTTCTCGAAGTCTCCGATTCCGTCCGTGAAACGCTCATCGCCGACATGGACGATCACGAGCTCCTGGCCGCCGCCAAGGACATGGACGCCGACGAACTCGCTGACCTGGCCTCCGAGCTGCCGCGAGACGTTGTCCATGAGCTGATGGAGAGTCTGGATAACCAGCAGCGCGAACGCGTGCGCTCGGCCCTGTCCTACGACGAGGATCAGGTCGGTGCGCTGATGGACTTCGAGATGGTGACGATCCGTGAGGACGTCAGCCTTGAAGTGGTTCTGCGTTACCTGCGTCGCCTCAAAGAGCTGCCTGGTCATACCGACAAACTGTTTGTGGTCGATTACGACGGCGTGCTCAAAGGTGTGCTGCCGATCAAGCGTCTGCTGGTCAACGATCCGGAGAAGCAGGTCGCGGAAGTGATGGCCAGCGATCCGGTGAGCTTCCACCCGGACGAGGATGCCTACGACGCCGCTCAGGCGTTCGAGCGTTACGACTTGATCTCCGCGCCGGTAGTCGACAAGAACGGCAAACTGATCGGCCGTCTGACCATCGATGAAATGGTCGACCTGATCCGTGAGGAAAGCGAAAGCGAAGTCCTCAACATGGCCGGTCTGCGTGAAGAGGAAGACATTTTCGCTTCAGTGTGGAAATCCCTGCGCAACCGTTGGGCGTGGCTGGCGGTGAACCTGATTACTGCGTTCGTGGCATCGCGGGTGATCGGTCTGTTCGAAGGCTCGATCGAAAAACTGGTGGCACTGGCGGCGTTGATGCCGATCGTCGCAGGTATCGGCGGCAACTCCGGCAACCAGACCATCACCATGATCGTGCGCGCCATGGCGCTGGATCAGGTCAGCACCGGCAACACCTCGCGCTTGATGCGCAAAGAACTGGCCGTCGGCTTGATCAACGGTCTGGTCTGGGGCGGGGTGATCGGTGTAGTCGCTTACATGCTCTACGGCAGTTGGTCGCTCGGCGTGGTGATGACCGCAGCGATGACGCTCAACCTGTTGCTGGCGGCATTGATGGGCGTGTTGATCCCGATGACGCTGGCGAAGATGGGCCGCGACCCGGCAATGGGCGCCAGTGTGATGATCACCGCAATGACCGACAGCGGTGGCTTCTTCATCTTCCTCGGGCTGGCGACAATTTTCCTGCTCTGAAGCAGCTGTGCTGTGCAAAGGCCCGTCAGATCGACGGGCTTTTTTACGCCTGTGAAAACTCAAAACCGAGGCAAAAAAAAGCCAGCAATCAAGCTGGCTTCAATGTGTTCGGTATAACTCAGGACGCGTCTGCGGCCATTTCGGCGTCGTGGGCGATCAGCGACACCAGAGCGTTTTGCTGGCGATGCGAAAGCTGACGGAAGCGTTGCAACAGCTCACGCTCATGCAGCGACAGCTCTGGACTGTCCAGGCGCATGCTCAGTTCTTCGCCCAGTGCGCCTTCCTGAATAAGACTCTGCTCAAGGCGCGCAATGATCTCGGAGTTCATGCTGCGATGATGATTGCGAGCCACCTCGGCAATGCGTTCACGCATTCCGTCTGGCAGACGTACGACAAACTTGTCAGCCGTACGGCTGGAATAAATTGCCTGTTTCAATGGGCGCATATATTTAACCGGTTAGTTCAGGGGAGCGGTTCTCGGGATTGGCCGCAGGATGTGTGGTAGGACAAGCATCCAGACCAATTGGTTCAACCTGAATTGTTAAGAGGCCGGCATCATGCCTCAAAATTGCCAGATCATTGGCGTCAATTCTGTGACAAATATTGATCCGGGTAAAGGCGTAATGCCAGCACCAGTTGTCAGAAATGCGGACTGGTTGGAAAACTTTCCATCCTTCCGTATCGCTGCCCGCTTTTACATGCACATCTGTTGATGTCCGAAGACCTTGGAACGTGCATGCTATGCGGCTCACTACCTTGATCCCTATATGTACAGGATAGTGGCAAATTGCCGATTTACTAGGGGCAGGTCCCGTTGGAGGGCGTTTACAGGATGGATGGCAAGCTTTTTTACCTGATGGGGCCGTCCGGTTCGGGCAAGGACAGCCTGATCGACGCATCGCGTGAGCCATTGCGTGAGTTGAACTGCGAAATCATGCGTCGGGTGATCACCCGATCAGCGGAGTCGGTAGGCGAGGATGCAATTGGCGTGACGCCGCAAGAGTTCGACCGGCAACAGCAGGTCGGCGCGTTTTCCCTGGCCTGGCAAGCAAATGGCCTGTCGTACGGCATTCCCAGGGAAATGGATCAATGGTTGCGAGGTGGGCGCCATGTCCTGGTCAATGGTTCAAGAGCAAACCTGCGCCAAGCGATGGAGTTGTACCCGACCCTCGTACCGATCCTGCTGACGGTCAACGACGAGGTTCTGCGCCAGCGCCTGCTCAGGCGGGGTCGGGAGACCCCTGAGCAGATCGATGCCAGGCTGGCGCGTAACGCGCTGTTCAAAGACCGGAGATCCAGCGACAGCCCCGTCCATCAGATCGACAATTCTGGCGACCTTGCTGCCGCTGTTTCCGCGCTACTGAAATTGATTCGGCTCAACGCAGAACCGGATCGAATTTAATCTTGCGGCCGGCGATCAGAGCCAGCACGAACAGCACCGCAAACACGCCACAGCCAACCAGAGGCAAGGTGACTTCCGTCTCCTCGAACAGCGCCAGATGGGTAACGCCACTCAGTAAAGCGAGGATCAGAAATCCTGTCGCTGATTTGGACATGTTGTACTCCTGAAGATATTTCAAAAAACCAGACGTTCGGTGGTTGGCGCCGAGGCTTGCTCGGGCTCGCTGACCATTTGCGTAGAAGCGTCGCTGCGTTCATTCAAAACTGCCCACTGCGGCGCTTTCTGCACCTGCAGGTAATGCGGCATGCGCTGCGCCACTGGCTGCTCGACGTCAGCCTTGGGAAAAAAATGCGATCCGAGCAAGAAAGCCAAAGCCGCTGCGTTTGCAAGCAAGAGGGTGCTGTTCATGGCACGACGCTCCAAATTGTTCTTTTTGATAGAACAGGCAAAGCAGCAGCCGTGCCAACAGTGTAACGGCTAACAAGTCCTTTAAAAACAAGGGTTTGGTGGGGTTTTTAGGGCGACGGTGATTGCAATCTGCAATGACTGCATTTTCTCGTAGTGCAATTTGCCCGGTAAAAGTTCCCGCAATCTTGCAGGGCGCTTGCCTACACTTAAAAAGCCCTACGGACGACATGACAAAACAGGGGCTGGCCGTTAACATGCACGCCGTCTGTCGCACCGTGTACAGGCCGCGTCGATCAGTGTCTCAGTAGCTCAATTGGATAGAGCATCCCCCTCCTAAGGGGAAGGTTGCAGGTTCGAACCCCGCCTGGGACACCACCTCTTCAAAAAACAAAAAGCCCCGTCGCACTTACTCGTGCGGCGGGGCTTTTTGCGTTGGCGCGCTGGCGCGCTTTACAGCAACTCCGAACGGCGCAACGCCTCGATGGTTTCAATCAGGTCGTCGTACGCCACTGGTTTGCCCAAGTGCTGATCGAACCCGGCTTCACGGGACTTCTGCATATCACTCTGGGTGCCATAGCCGGTCAGGGCGATGGCTGGAACGTTCCTCACCAGCGGCAGCTTGCGCAATGCGGTCATCAGTTCATAGCCAGTCATGACCGGCATGCCGAGGTCGGAGATGATCAGATCGTAGCGCGTGGTCTCAGCTGCTTTCAGCGCTGCCACCGGATGATCGAAGGCTGTCACGTCGGCATCTTCCATTTCCAGCAGCAGCTTCAAGGTCTCCAGCACTTCCGGCGAGTCGTCGACCAACAGGATGCTCAAGCCGTCGAGCTTGCCGAAAGCCTGTTCTACCTCTGCCGTCGCTGTGGTTTCCTCGACATCAGTCGACAACGGCAGCCGAACGGTGAAGGTACAACCGGCGCCCAGCCCCGGCGAAGCAACCTTCACCGTGCCGTGCTGGGCTTCGGTCAGTTGCCGCACCAGTGACAGGCCGATGCCCAAGCCTTCACGTTGATGGTTGGTGTGCTGTTTTTCCGCCTGGCCGAACAGATCGAAGACGTGTTCGAGGTTTTCCGCAGCGATGCCGACGCCGTTGTCCTTGATGTCCAGTTGCGCCATTTTCCCGCTCTTGCTGGCGATCAATTCAATGCGCCCGCTCGGTGGCGTGAACTTCAAGGCATTGTTGACCAGATTCCAGATGATCTGCTCGACCCGGGTCGGGTCGGCATGAATGATCAACGGTACTTCAGGCAATTGCAGGTCGATGCGCGTGGCGTGCTGCTCATTGAGCACCACCGTGTGGATGTCACGCAGAACCGCGCTCAGATCGACACGCGCCAATTGCAGTTTGAGCTTGCCGGTGCGTACCCGTGCTACATCAAGCAGGTCGTCGATGATCCGCGCCTGACTGTTCACTGCATCGCAAATGGTGTTGACCGCTTTGGTCGCCGGGCCGGCAGTACGGATCATCGGCAGGCGCCGCAGCAGTTCGGCGTTGAGCTGAATCAGATTCAACGGATGCTTGAGTTCGTGGGACATGACCGCAAAGAACTCATCACGCAGGGACACCGTATTGCGCGTCTGCGCCAGTTCCTTGCTCTGTTCATCCTGCTGGCGCTTGTGCCCGGTCAGGTCGCGGGCGATTTTCACATAGCCTTGCAAGCGATCGCCGCTGAGCAAGGTGACCTCGCCGCTGCAGAAGAAACGGCTGCCATCCTTGCGCACATGCCAGCGCTCATCCTCAGAGCGGCCGTGCTGGCGGGCGGTGGACAATTCACTTTCAGCCATGCCGGCAGCACGGTCTTCGGCTGTGAAGATGAAATCGTAGTACTGACCTTCGGCCTCGTTTTTGCTGTGGCCAAAGATCAGTTCAGCGCCTTTGTTCCAACTGGTGATCGCACCCATTTCATCGAGGATGATAATCGCGTAATCACGTGTACTCTCAGCGACCAGTCGCATGCGTTCTTCGCCCAGGCGCAGCTCTTCCTCGGCTTCGCGGCGTTTGCTGATGTCGATGAAGGTCAACACGGTGCCGTCGATGTGGTCTTCGCTGGAGCGATAGGGCAGCAAGCGGGCGATGTACCAGCGGTTATCGGTACTGTTGACCTCGCGTTCGATCATGTTCAGCGATTCGAACACTTGCGCCGCGTCCTCGGTCATCGCCGGGTAATTCAGGCGATGGGTGATATCCAGCAGTGAACGGCCGGTGTCTACCGGCAACATGCTGAAGATGTCGGTGGCGCGCGGCGTGAACCATTTGATGCGCATGCTGCGATCGACGAACACCGTAGCAATGTCGGTAGAAGCGATCAGATTGGTCAGATAATCGTTGACCTTGTCGGTTTCTTCGACTTTGGTCTTCAGCTCGTAGTTGACCGTCAACAGCTCTTCATTGATTGACTGCAACTCTTCCTTGCTGGTCTCGAGCTCTTCGGTGGCCGAGCGCAGTTCTTCGTTGATCGCCTGCATCTCCTCGTTGGAAGCCTTGAGCTCTTCGCTGGAGATTTCCGACTGTTCGATGGTGTCCTGCAAATGCAATTTGGTGCGTTGCAGCTCACGTTCCAGATTCGAGAGCACCTGGCTTTCAGTCTGCAGCACCGTGGTCAGCGCCTGCTCGTGCGCGTCGATCTCCGTTTCATCGAAGGTCACCAGCACGCACTCGCTGTCGAAGTCGTCGTCCTTGTATGGCTGCGCAATCAGCGTGATGCGGTACTGACGCTCCTCGCGCTTGAGCAGCACTTCACGCGAGCGCACGGTGAGGTTGCTTTGCTGCACCTGGAACAGCGTCGTGCGAATTTCCAGGCGCAGTTCCGGCAGGATCAGCGTCAGCAGGTTGCGTGACAGCTCGCCGCCGACATGCCGCAGGAAGCGCCCGGCGGCTTCGCTCATGTGAAGGATATCGGCGTTGGTGTCGACGATAATGCTCGGCGGGGCGAAGCGTTCTATGGCGCGGCGGTGGATATCGGCAAACGACAGCTTGACGGGCTCGATGGCTTTCGATGGCGGTCGGGAAACGCTGGTGCGCATGTAACCGCCACGCGGCATGGTCGGGGTGCGGCGGCTGTTCGCGGTACCGGTCTTGGCGCGGAAGATGCGGTTGCGCTTGTCCACTGGCGCGAACAGTTCATGGCAGGCATCGGCGCTTTCCGAGGTGCCGAGAAACAGGAAACCGCCCGGTCGCAGGGCGAAGTGGAACATCTGCAGGATTTCCCGCTGCACCTCGCGATCCAGGTAAATCAGCAGATTGCGGCAAACGATCAGGTCGATCTGCGAGAACGGCGGATCGGACAACAGGCTGTGCTTGGCGAACAGCACTTTCTCGCGGATTTCCTTGCGGATCCGGTAGTGGTCATCGTCTTTGACGAAATAATGCCGAAGGCGTGTTGGCGGTACGTCGGTGACGATGGCTTGCGGATAGGTGCCGGCGCGGCCAGTGGTGATGGCGCGTTCGTCGATATCGGTGGCGAACACTTGCAGGTTGGCCTTGCTGCTTTGTACCTGCATCTGATCATCGAGCAGGATCGCCAGGCTGTAGGCTTCTTCGCCGGTCGAGCAGCCGGCAGACCAGACGCGCAATTCTTCTTTTTCCGACGAGTCGGCAACCGATTGCACCAGTTGCGGCAGCACATCGCGCTCAAGGGCTTCGAAGGCTTCGCGGTCACGGAAGAAATTGGTCACGCCGATCAGCATGTCGCCGAGCAGGGCCTTGGATTCTTCCGGGGTATTTTGCAGGTAGTCGTAATAGGCGCCGAGGTCAGACTGGCTGGTGACCTGCATGCGCCGCTCGATGCGGCGCAGCACGGTGGCGCGCTTGTAGTGTTTGAAATCGTGACCGGTGCTGCTGCGCAGGTACAACAGGATCTCATGCAGGCGTTGTTCGGCGATCGACGCTTCGTGTTCGTTTGCAGGCTTCAAGGCTTTCAGGTCGGGATCATTGGCGCTGGGTAATTTGATGTTCTGAGAGTTGCGCCACAGCTCCATCAGTTTCTGCGGCATCTCGACCACTGGCAGTATCAGATCGACCATGCGCGTCTCGATGGCGGCGCGCGGCATGCCGTCGAACTCGGCGTCTTCCGGCACTTGTACCAGCGTCACGCCACCCTGTTCCTTGATTCGCGACAAGCCCACCGCACCATCGGAACCGGTGCCTGAAAGCACCAGGCAAAAAGCCCGCTCGCGATGCACATCGGCCAGATCGCGGAAGAACAGGTCGATGGCAGTGTGGCGCGCTTGCGGTGAGCCAGCGGGGCTGACGCGCAGGTAGCCGTCATTCATCGTCAGCGAGTGCGCCGGAGAAATCACGTACACGCAGTTCTTTTCGATCGGCACCGGCTGCGTCACTTGCAGCACCGGCATGCGCGTCGATTCCTGAATGATCTGGTCGGCGATGCTCTGGTGATCGGGCGACAGGTGCAGAATGATCACGAACGCCATGCCACTGTCCTTCGGCATATGCTCGAAAAACAGATTGATCGCTTGCAGGCCGCCCGCCGAGGCGCCGATGCCCACCACGGGGAAATTCAGGTGGCTGGGTGTCAGGTCCTTGCGTTCGGGCGCAGAGGGCGAGGCAGGGGTTTTCGAGGTCATCACTTCGGCCTTTTTTGTGGCGGTACAAGCGTATCGCGGACGTCCGGGGGCGCAGGTAATTGAGCAGAATAAACCTCATTTGCGGATCTGCCTGCACTTTTGAAGGACAAATGTGCTGCCTGTGTTTTTGACATCCGGCGAACGACGACCGTGCCGATTATTTTGCCGGTGTGATGATCGGTTGTCAGTGGTTGTTAATTTCGATCCTCAGACGCTTCGACAATCTCAACGAAGAATCTTGAGCAGCACCCTCAGGCCCCGGGATTTTTGGCCGATAACCCGAACGGTGAGTTCAGACTCCAGCGAAATCGCTTGATGGCGCATGGCCTCCGGCTATCATCTGCGCGCCTGAAATCGCCTCGGTTCGTTTTCTTCAATTGCCTGGAAATCTTCGATGTCGTCGTATCACCAAAAAAGCTTTCTGATCGTCGATGATTTTTCCGATTTCCGCAGTTCCGTGCGTTCGATGTTGCGTGAGCTCGGCGTCAAGGATGTCGATACTGCCGACACTGGGGAGCAGGCGCTGAAGATGTGCTCGCAGAAGTCCTACGATTTCATTCTTCAGGACTTCCACCTCGGCGACGGCAAGAAGAACGGCCAGCAGGTGCTCGAAGACCTGATGTCGGAAAAGCTCATCAGCCACGAAGCGGTGTTCGTCATGGTCACCGCCGAAACCAGTCAGGCGATGGTGCTCAGTGCGCTGGAGCATGAGCCGGATGCGTACCTGACCAAGCCGTTCAACCGGTCCGGACTGGCCCAGCGTCTTGAGCGTCTGGAGCAACGCAAGACGTTGCTCAAACCGATTCTGCAGGCCCTTGATCGCGGTAAGCCGGTCGAGGTGCTCAATGCCTGTATTGCCCTGTGCAAACAGGACATCCGCTATTCGCCGCTGTGCCTGCGTTACCGCGCCGATGCGCTGCGCGACATGAATCAGAACGAAGCGCTGGAGCGACTCTACGACGGCATCATTGCCGACCGGCCGTTGCCGTGGGCCTTCGCTGGATTGGGCAAGTTGCTGTTCAAGCGCGGGCAGGTCTCGCAGGCTAAAGAGGTCTATGAAAAGGCCTTGAAAGTGTTCCCGATGATGCCGGCGCTGTATGACGGCATGGCCGATGTGCTGGTGGCCGAAGGCGACAGTAAAGGCGCGCAGCGGGTGCTCGAAGAAGCGATTCGTCTGTCGCCATTGGCGGTGCGCCGTCAGGCTTTGCTCGGCAAACTGGCGATGGCCAACGAAGATTTCGAAACCGCCTCGCGCGCTTATCGCCAAGCGGTAGCGCAGGGCGCGCAGTCGCGTTTCAAGGACCCGGAAAGCAACCTAGGCCTGGCGCACGCGCTGATCAGCAAGGGCAGCGATCGCGGCCTCGACACGCGCACGCGGCTGGAAATCAACACGACGCTCAGCGCTGTGGCTAAAGAGAACCCGAGCGATCCCGGCCTGCAAATTCGTGCGCGTCTGATGAAGGCTACCAGCCTGTTGCTCAACGACGCCGAAACCGCCGACAAACTTACCGAACAAGCATTGATGCGCCTCGATGGCATGGAGCAATTCATGAGTCCCGAGGCGGCGTTGCTGGTGGCCAAGCAGTTGCAGATGCTCGGTCAGGCCGAGGCGGGCACTTCGATGCTCAAGAGCTGCGCGGAAATCTACGGCGATGACCCGGCGGTGATGAAAGACATTGCCAAGCTCACCGACGATCCGACCATCCTCAGCTCGAGTAACGCTGCGGCCGATCTCAACCGTCAGGGCGTGCGCGTGTACAAGACCGGCAATCTGGTCGAGGCCCGCGAGGTGTTCCGCAAGGCGCTCAAGCTGCAACCGAAAAACATCAGTATTGCGCTGAACCTGGCCCAGTCGCTGCTGCACGGCACCGACACCAGTGTGCCGTCGGCGGAACTGGAAGAGTGTCGGGCCTGCCTGAAACTGGTTGGCCTGATGCCCGACACCGACGCGCGGTTTGCGCGTTATCAGAAGCTGAAAAGCAAGGCGTTTGGCGAATGAACCCAATTGATCCGGCGCTGGATTTTTCCACGGTGATTGCCTCCACCGTCCACGATATGAAGAACTCCCTGGCCATGCTGATGCAGGCGCACAGCCAATGGCTGGCGCGTCTGCCGAAAGAGCTGCGCGACGGCTCGGAGCAGGGCGTGATCGACTTCGAGTTCGCTCATCTCAACGGCATGCTCGTGCAGTTGCTCGGGCTGTACAAACTTGGCGTGAATCAGTTGCCGCTGCAGCCGGCGTATCACGAACTCGACGATTTCATTGAGGCGCAACTGGCCGCGCACCAGGAAGTGTTCGCCAGTCGCGGGATCATCGCCACTTATGAAGTCGACCCGTTGAGCCCGCTGGGTTTCTTCGATCGCGAGCTGATCGCCTCGGTGCTCGGCAACTGCATCAACAATGCGATCCGTTACGCCCGCGAGTCGCTGCTGATTACCGTCAGCGACGAAGCCGGGCAACTGGTGCTGAGCATCAATGACGATGGCGACGGCTATCCGGCGCAGATGCTCGAGCGCCAGGCCGACTATGTGCAGGGCATCAATCACAGCAGCGGCAGCACCGGCCTGGGTCTGTATTTCGCCAATCGCATCGCGGCGCTGCATCAGCGCAATGGTGTCGAAGGGCGCACCGAAATCAGCAATGGCGGGCCGTTGGGTGGCGGGGTGTTCAGCCTCTACTTGCCCTGAGATGACTTGCACTCGTCAGCTCCTACGCAGCTCCTACGGCTCCTGCACAAGATCCGGGTTTTTGTTGGGCGCTGCTTGATATTCCGAACAGGCGCAGCCTATTTTGTCCGGGTCGCCGTTCGCGGCTCGCACAACAACAAGGATTGCGTCATGACAACCGATGGCCAGGGTTCACTCGCGCAGCGATTGACCGGCATTGATGAGATTGAATGTGTCACCCCGGATCTGAACGGTGTGCCACGGGGCAAGGTGATGACCGCCGAGGGTTTCCTCGAAGGGCGGCGTTTGCAGTTGGCGCGCGGCGTGCTGCTGCAGTGCATCATGGGCGGCTATCCGCCGGCGCGGTTTTACGGCAGTGACGACGGCGATCTGGCGTTGGTCGCCGATCCTGCGCAGATTCATCGTCTGCCCTGGAGCGACGAGCCGCGCGCCATGGCGATTTGCGACGCCGACGAACTGAGCGGGGAGAGCTCTCGCCTTTCGACCCGAGGCCAGCTCAAAGCAGTTATCGCCCGTTATGCCGCGCACGGGCTGGCGCCGGTGGTGGCGACCGAGCTGGAATTCTTTGTCTTCGCACCGAACACCGATCCGACGCAGCCGTTCCGTCCGCCGGTCGGCCTCGACGGCCGTCGCGAGGATGGCCAGTCGGCGTTCAGCGTCAGCTCCAATAACGGTCTGCGGCCATTCTTCAGCGAAGTGTATAAATGCATGGCGGCCCTCGGCCTGCCACGCGACACCTTCATGCATGAAATGGGCGTCAGCCAGTTCGAGATCAATCTGCTGCACGGCGATCCGCTGCTGCTGGCCGATCAAACTTTTCTGTTCAAGCACCTGCTCAAGGAAGTCGCGCTCAAGCATGGCCTGAGCGTGGTGTGCATGGCCAAACCGCTGGCGCATACGCCGGGCAGTTCGATGCATATTCACCAGAGCGTCGTTGAGATCGGCAGCGGCAAGAATGTCTTCACCGACTCGAACGGCGAGCCGACGTCGATGTTCCGCCACTTCATCGGCGGGCAGCAGGCCGGGCTGGCCGACTTCACTGCGCTGTTCGCGCCCAATGTGAATTCCTATCAGCGCCTGTGTCATCCGTACGCGTCGCCGAACAATGCCTGCTGGTCCCACGACAATCGCGCCGCCGGCTTGCGTATTCCCGCCAGCTCGCCGGCCGCACGTCGGGTCGAAAATCGTCTGCCGGGCGCCGACGCCAATCCGTATCTGGCCATCGCCGCCAGTCTGGCGGCGGGTTTGCACGGCATCGAACAGGAGCTGGAGCCGAGCGCGGCGATTCAGGGCGAATTCGCCGTGCCGGATAACCTCGCCTTGCCGTGTACCTTGCACGCCGCGCTTGAGCGTCTGAAACGTAGCCAGTTGGCCAGGGAACTGTTCGGAGCGGAGTTCATCGAAGGCTACATCGCTTCGAAGACCATGGAGTTGACCAGCTTCTTTGATGAAATCACTCCCTGGGAGCGCCGTGTGCTGGCCGCCCAGGCCTGACGTTTCGCCGCCACCGGGCTCTCGTTGCGATAGCCCGGTACTTACTGCAAGGAGCCGCTCGGAACGCCGATGCGCCAAATCTGGAAATCCTTTCGAGCGCTGTATTTCGCCTCGCTGATGATGTTGATCGGCTCAGGCCTTCTCTCTACTTATCTGGCCTTGCGTCTGGCCGCCGACAACGTCGACGGTCTGTGGGTCGGTGCGCTGATGGCGGCCAACTATTTCGGTCTGGTGCTGGGCGGCAAGATCGGCCATCGCCTGATCGCCCGGGTCGGGCATATCCGTGCGTACTCGGCGTGTGCCGGGATCGTCGGCGCGGCGGTGCTCGGCCATGGCCTGGTGGACTGGCTGCCGGCGTGGCTGGTGCTGCGGACGATCGTTGGTCTGGGCATGATGTGTCAGTACATGGTCATCGAGAGCTGGCTCAACGAGCAGGCCGACGCCAATCAGCGCGGGCTGGTGTTCAGCGGTTACATGATCGCGTCGTATCTGGGGCTGGTGTTGGGGCAGTTGATTCTGGTCATGCACCCCGGCCTGGGCCTGGAACTGCTGATGCTGGTAGCGCTTTGCTTTGCCCTGTGTCTGGTGCCGGTGGCGCTGACCCAGCGGATCCACCCGGCGCCGCTGCATCCGGCGCCGATGGAGCCGCGCTTCTTTATCAAGCGCGTGCCGCAATCGCTGAGTACGGTGCTCGGCGCCGGTTTGATCATCGGTTCGTTTTATGGTCTGGCGCCGCTGTATGCCGCGCAGCAGGGGCTGTCTACCGAGCAGGTCGGTCTGTTCATGGGTAGCTGCATCTTTGCCGGGTTGCTGGTGCAGTGGCCGTTGGGCTGGCTGTCCGACCGTTATGACCGCGCATTGCTGATTCGTTGCTTTGCCGGGTTTCTCGCGGTGGCGGCGTTGCCATTGGCGATCATGCCGCAGGTGCCGCTGGAAGTGCTGTTCGTGGTCGGCTTCTTCTGTTCGCTGGTGCAGTTCTGCCTGTATCCGCTGGCGGTGGCGTTCTCCAATGACCACGTCGAAGGCGATCGCCGCGTGTCACTGACTGCCATGTTGCTGGTGACTTATGGTGTTGGTGCGAGCATTGGGCCGCTGCTTGCTGGTGTGCTGATGAAGTTTCTCGGCAGTCAGAGCCTGTATGCGTTCTTCAGCTTCTTCGCGCTGGTGCTGGTCTGGCGGATTCGTCCGAAAGCAGTGACCAACCTGCATCAGGTCGACGATGCGCCGCTGCATCACGTGGCAATGCCGGACAGCATGTCGAGCTCGCCACTGGTGGCGGCGCTTGACCCGCGTGTCGATGAGCAGGTGGTGCAGGAGCAGATGGTGCAGGATCCGGCGCCGGTCAATCCTGAACCGGAGCCCGAAGCGCAGCCGGAAGCAGTCGTTGAAACCGAACTGACCAGTGGCGATGAGGACAAACCTGCGCCTGATATCAGTGGCGGCAGGCCCTGAACCGAACATGAACAGCTGCGCATAAAAAAGGGCAGTCCCGCACAGGTCTGCCCTTTTTGTTGGTCGCTGCGACTCAGAAATCGTCTTTGTCGAAACGTCGCGCTTCACGCTGCAGCTGGTATACGAAACGCTCGACGTTGCGCGCAGCCTGGCCACTGATGTTGTGGAAGCGCAGACCGGCAAAGGTGATATTGAGTTTTTCTTCGAAGTGCAGGTAGCGCAGCTCGACCGATGTTGGCTGGTTGCCGAACAGCGGCGGGGCGACCAGGCGATCGTAGACCTGGCCCAGTTGCAGACGGTCAGTGATGTCGCCTTCGAAACGGAACTTGCAGCCGGTCGCGGAAATATCCAGCAGCTTGCCGTGCAGAGGGGTCTTGAGCTTTTCGCCGCCCAGTTCGACGCTGACCAGGTCGGTGAGTTTCAGTGCGGCGCGGAAGGCGTTGCGGCGCTGGTGGTAAACCACTTCGCTGGGCAGGTCGCCGGTGTAGAAACGATCGCCGTCGGATTCTTCGATGTTCAGCGTGCCGTTGCATTCCCAAGCGATGCGCACGCCGTCATGAAAGCCTTCGACCTTGAATGGTTCGCCAGCCTGCAGGAAACGCTCGCCATCGCGCGGGATCATTTCGTCCAGCGCGATCGTCGCGGTTTCGCGGTCGACCTTGATCAGGTAGCTCTGAAAACGCTGGCTGCGCTCATGGAAGGTGATGATCAGCGGATCGTGGCTGTCTTGCAGCTGGCGCAGGTTGCTGGAGATTTCCAGTGGCGTGGTGAGCACCTTCGGAGGCTGCGGAGCGTCATCCGCGCTAAGGGTGTTGGACACGGTTCTTCAATCTCCAGACAAAATAAGACTACGACTGGCCAGTATTTTGCCAGTATGTTGCGCAGGTGGATAGTGCAGCGCCACCGAATGGCTCATGCCTGGCTGAGCGTCCGCGGCTTGACCGGTTTGGCAAAGGTCCCGCTGGCGTCGTAAAGCGCTGGCGGCTCGCCGCCGGTGAGGATCTTCAGTTGGTTGGCCGTGGTCGCCTGCTGGATCTGGATTGACCGGCCGTTCTTGATATTGGCGTCCTGGCACTGCGCGATCAGTGCAGTCAGGGCATCGCCCTGGGTCAGCAACTGGTCGCCAATGCTCGACTGGCTGGCCAGTTGCTCAAGGCCTGTGCGATCGGTCGGCAGGTTGAGGCTGGCGAGGATTTCGCTGCGCTTGCGGCCATGCTGTTCAAGCAAAATGATCAACGCCTGCTTGGTCGCCAGAATTTCTTCCAGCAGCGGCATGTCGCGACCGTGCAAAGCGAGGGATTCGGTTTGCAATAACTCCAGCAATTGTTGCGCTGGAGCAAAGTCGTCGTTGATCAGTTGCAATAAGTTAGTGTCGTGCATGGCTGGCCTTGGGGTTTAAGCGTCCAAAAGCCTGGCGCCGGCAAAAGCCTAGCGCTGGGCTTCGAAGTTGAGCAGTTTGCTGGCTATACGGTTGCTGTCGACTTTATAGCTGCCATCGGCAATCGCGGCTTTCAACTCGGCCACGCGGGCTTTGTCGACAGCAGGTTGATCGCGCAGCTTGTCAGTGACCTTCTGCAACTGTTGAGCCTCATTGCTGAGGTGTACCGATTCCCCGCTCTTGGCGGCACTGGCCGGTTCGGCCTGGGTATTCAGCGGCGCGGAGGGGCTGTTTTCAGCGCTTTCCTTGGCGTTGCTGGTACGTGTATTGCCGGTAAGTGACGAGGAACTGTTCAATCGGTTGAAATCGATAACCATGATAAAAAACCTCTGGGAATTTGGACGCTTGCCATGTTTTCGGCTATCCCCTGAAAAACTTTAGGCCCAATCAACCATAAGCTTGCATGCGCCGTTGCGAGACCTGCTGCGGCACAGTTTAGGGAAGCGACGGGATCGGCGCCAGTTTTCTCCACAGGCTTTTACATGGCCACTTCGACCTGTCCCGGCGCAATCACCTGCGCCTTGATAACTCTTTGAGAATTAAGGTTTTTTACGCGAATCTGTTCTTTCATGCCGCCATTGGAGAGCGCTTCCCCCGGCATGCGTACGGCAAGAGTGCCGCTGCGCGCAGTGATTACTACCTGGTCACCCTTGCGCACCACTTCGGCCTGTTCCAGATGCACCAGCGTGATGACCTGATCGGCGACCGTTGGTCGGGTCAATTTCTGTCCGATCGCTTCATCGACGGAGGTCAGGAAACCCTGATTGATCGTACTCACGTCGCGCTCGCGCAACGTCACGTCCTGCGGCTCGATGATGCCGGCGCGTTTCAGCGGACGAGTGGTCGTGACGATCTCGCGAAACAGGCGGACTTGAGCGGGTACGAACACCGTCCAGGGCGAGCTGCCTTCGCACCGGACCTTCACCGTAACGCGGCCCAGAGGGCGCGCCGGGCTCTCCAGAGTGGCTGTCAATTCCTTGTCGCACATGGGCATGCGCATGCGCGGGTCGAGCTGATTGACTTCGATTTCGTAGCGGCCTTCGGTTTGACTGGAAGCCAAATAGTCTTCTACGGTGAATTCAAGAAAGCCCTGAGTCACGCCGATAAGCATATCAGGCAAGGTAACCGCATCTGCATTGGCAGGACTGCCGGCAAGCAAGCAGCAAACGGCGGACACCGCGCAAAGCCCTTTGCGAAGGGAAGATGTCAGGCGTCGGGAAAATGTCGTTTGAGCGTTCATACGAGTTAAAAAGCAAGCGCCGTGCCGTTTAGCAATGAATGTGCGTCGCAACAACACTTGGCGTTGATGTAGGAGTCTGGGCATGGCTGGTGTAATGGATTCGGTGAACCAGCGCACGCAACTGGTAGGGCAGAATCGCCTCGAGCTGCTGTTGTTCCGTCTCGACGGGCCGCAGCTCTACGGGATCAACGTGTTCAAGGTACGGGAAGTGTTGCAATGCCCGTCACTGACCTTGATGCCCAAGTCCAGTCCTGTCGTGTGCGGGGTAGCGAATATACGGGGAGCGACCATTCCGATCCTGGATCTGGCAATGGCAACGGGCTCCGGTGCGTTGAAAGACAAGAACAGTCCGTTCGTGATCATCACGGAGTACAACACCAAGACCCAGGGTTTCCTGGTCCGTTCGGTGGAGCGCATCGTCAACATGAACTGGGAAGAGATCCATCCGCCGCCCAAGGGCACCGGTCGCGATCACTACCTGACCGCTGTGACGCGGGTCGACAACCAGTTGGTCGAAATCATCGACGTCGAGAAGGTGCTGGCCGAGGTGGCGCCAACGCCGGAAGCGATTTCGGTGGGCGTGGTCGATGTCGAGACGCAGACCAAGGCGCTGTCGCTGCGGGTGCTGACGGTCGATGACTCGTCGGTGGCGCGCAAGCAGGTCACGCGTTGTCTGCAGACCATCGGTGTCGAGGTGGTGGCGCTGAACGATGGCAAGCAGGCGCTGGATTACCTGCGCAAGCTGGTCGACGAGGGCAAGAAGCCGGAAGAAGAGTTCCTGATGATGATTTCCGACATCGAGATGCCGGAGATGGACGGGTACACCCTGACGGCGGAAATCCGCGGCGACGCGCGCATGCAAAAGCTCCATATCATCCTGCATACTTCGTTGTCGGGGGTATTCAATCAGGCGATGGTGAAGAAGGTCGGTGCTGATGACTTTCTGGCCAAATTCCGTCCTGATGACCTCGCATCCCGGGTAGTCGACCGGATCAAAGCAGCAGATATCAGCTAGGGGCCTTCTGCCCCTGGCGGTCAACACGATTTAAGAGGCGGCATCATTGTCTACGGGTAATTTGGATTTCGAACAGTTCCGGGTCTTCCTGGAAAAAGCCTGTGGCATTCTGCTCGGTGAAAACAAGCAGTATCTGGTCTCGAGCCGTCTCAACAAACTGATGGAGCAGCAGGGCATCAAGTCTTTGGGTGAGCTGGTTCAGCGCATCCAGACCCAGCCGCGCAGCGGTTTGCGCGAGCAGGTGGTCGATGCCATGACGACCAACGAAACCCTGTGGTTTCGTGACACCTATCCGTTTGAAGTCTTGAAGAACAAGGTGCTGCCGGAAGCGATCAAGGCCAGCCCCAACCAGCGTCTGCGGATCTGGTCGGCGGCCTGCTCGTCGGGTCAGGAACCGTACTCGCTGTCGATGTCGATCGACGAGTTCGAGCGCAGCAACCTTGGCCAGTTGAAGATGGGCGTGCAGATCGTTGCCACCGATCTGTCGGGGCTGATGCTCAACAACTGCAAGACCGGCGAGTACGACAGCCTGGCGATCGGTCGCGGTCTGTCGCCGGAACGCCTGCAGCGCTACTTCGACCCGAAAGGGCCGGGGCGCTGGGTGGTCAAGGCGCCGATCAAGAGCCGGGTGGAATTCCGCTCGTTCAACCTGCTCGACAGCTACGCAGCGCTGGGCAAGTTCGACATCGTGTTCTGCCGCAACGTGCTGATCTACTTCTCTGCCGAAGTGAAGAAGGACATCCTGTTGCGCATTCACAGCACGTTGAAGCCGGGCGGGTATCTGTTCCTTGGCGCGTCCGAGGCGCTGAACGGTTTGCCGGATCATTACCAGATGGTTCAGTGCAGCCCGGGGATTATCTACAAGGCGAAGTAACCGGTTTGCGGCAGTACAAAAAACGGGAGGCCCTCAAGGTCTCCCGTTTTTTTGTGCCTGACACCGCATCCCCATGTAGGAGCTGCCGAAGGCTGCGATCTTTTGATGTTGCTTTTAAAGATCAAGATCACAAGATCGCAGCCTTCGGCAGCTCCTACAGGTTCGGTGTTGGCAGGCGGCAGCGGCAGAAAAGCGGCATCCAGCGGTAACCGGTTGCCGCTTTTCTGGCATTGCCGCTTTGCCTGTTCGGCGCAAAGCCCCGGAATACGGGGCTTTGTTCATTTGGCACGGCGCTTGCTAAAGCTCAGATACGAAAAACCGGTCACCTGAAGGTTCCCGACATGAGCATCAGCTTCGACAAAGCGCTGGGCATTCACGAAAAGGCATTGGGCTTCCGCGCTCAGCGTGCCGAAGTGCTGGCCAACAACATCGCCAACGCCGACACCCCGAACTACAAGGCGCGGGATCTGGATTTCTCCAAAGTGCTCGAAGCACAGACCGAGAAGACCAAGACCGGCGGCCACTTTGCCCTGAACATGACCAACAGCCGCCACATCGAGGCTGAAGGGTTGGGCAACGGCGACGAGTCGCTGATGTATCGCACGCCGATGCAGCCTTCGATCGACCAGAACACCGTCGACGCTCAACTGGAACAGTCGAACTACGCGGAAAACGCGGTCGGCTTCCAGGCCAGCTTCACCTTGCTCAACAGCAAATTCAAAGGGCTGGTGTCAGCCCTGCGCGGAGAATAATCCATGTCCCTGTCCAGCGTTTTCAACATTGCCGGCAGCGGCATGAGCGCGCAGACCACACGTCTGAACACCGTGGCCTCGAACATCGCCAACGCCGAAACCGTTTCGTCGAGCATCGACCAGACCTACCGTGCCCGTCACCCGGTGTTCGCCACCATGTTCCAGGGCGGCCAGGCCGGCGGCAGCGATTCGCTGTTCCAGAACCAGGACGCGGCCGGGCAGGGCGTGCAGGTGCTTGGCGTGGTCGAAGACCAGAGCAACCTCGAAGCGCGCTACGAGCCGAACCATCCGGCCGCCGACGCCAAGGGCTACGTCTACTACCCGAACGTCAATGTGGTGGAAGAAATGGCTGACATGATTTCCGCGAGCCGGTCGTTCCAGACCAACGCCGAAATGATGAACACCGCCAAAACCATGATGCAGAAGGTACTGACCCTCGGTCAGTAATAAGGGACGAATGCCATGAGCGTTACGGACACCACCAGCACCCTGAGCATGAAAGACATCCTGGCCAACTCGTCGAAGACGGCCAGCAGCACGACGCCGGGCGGCATCGCTTCGGCGACCAACAGTGCCACCGGCGGCCAGGCGCTGGGCAAGGATGCGTTCCTGCAATTGCTGGTCACCCAGCTGAAAAACCAGAACCCGCTCGACCCGCAGGACAACAGCGCTTTCGTGGCGCAACTGGCGCAGTTCAGTAGCCTTGAAGGCATCACCACGCTGAACTCCACCGTCAGTGGTCTTGCCGGCAACTACAACTCGTCGCAGGCGCTGCAGGCGTCGTCGCTGGTCGGTCGCAACGTGATCGTGCAGACCAACACCGCCCAGCTCGATGATCCGAGCAAAGGCCTGACCGGTTCGGTCACCGTGCCTTCGTCGATTGCCGGCGGCACCGTGACCATCACCGACAAGGACGGCAAAGCCGTGCGCACCATCGACCTCGGCAGCCGCGCCGCGGGCGATGCCAGCTTCACTTGGGACGGCAAGGACACTGCCGGCACCGTGGTTCCGGTCGGCACTTATACGTTCAAGGCCAACGCACCGATCAACGGCACCGCGACCGACCTGGCGACCTACCTGCCAGCGACCGTCAACAGCGTGACGATCAGCCAGACCGGTGGCGAGCTGATGCTCAACCTGGCCGGCAAGGGCACCGTTGCCCTGTCCAAAGTACAAACCATTGGTATATAGAGCCGACTAACCCGGCACGAAGGAGTGGAACATGTCTTTTAACATCGGCCTTAGCGGTCTCTATGCCGCCAACAAACAACTCGACGTAACCGGCAACAACATCGCCAACGTCGCCACCGCTGGTTTCAAATCCTCGCGCGCAGAATTCGAAGACGTCTATTCGTCCACTCGTCTGGGCAGCGGCAGCAAAGTGATCGGCAACGGCGTGCGCCTGGCCAACGTTTCCCAGCAGTTCACCCAGGGTGACATCAACAACACTGGCAACGTGCTGGACATGGGCATCAACGGTTCCGGTTTTTTCACCATGAGCAACAACGGTTCGATTTCGTACACCCGTGCCGGTACGTTCAAGGTCGATAACGCCGGTTACATCACCAACACCGACTACACCTCGCGTCTGCAGGGTTACGGTGTGGATGCCAACGGCAAGATCATCAATGGCGTGTTGACTGACCTCAAGATCGATACTTCGAACCTGGCGCCGAAGTCGACTTCGGCGGTGACTTCGAGCATCAACCTGAACTCTTCGGCACCCGTGATTGTTGATACCGGCGCTACTGCCGTGAAGTTCGACCCGTCGAAGCCTGAGACTTACACCAAGTCGTTCAGCACGCCGATCTATGACACTCAGGGTAACTCCCACGTCATGGATCAGTACGTGGTCAAGACTGGCGAGAATACCTGGAAGGTTTACACCCTGGTTGATGGACGCAACCCGGATGCCACCGGTAGCGATCCAACCAACGCCGCCACGCCTCCGGTTGCTTCGACATTGACGTTCGACAGTTCCGGCAAATTGCTTCAGGTGAGTACACCGAGTACTTTGCCGCCGCCGGCGCCAAACCCGCTCATCAGCAGCGACTTGACGTTGAGTAACTGGAAACCAGGCACCGTGACCAACGGTGTTTTTACGCCTAACGGCGCGGCAGCAAATCCGGCTGGCGTGACCATTTCGATGGCCAAGACCACCCAGTACAACGCTGATACTTCGCGCACGATCCCGACTCAGGATGGCTACGCCACTGGACAGATCACCAACCTGACCATCGACGGTACCGGTACGCTGTTCGCCAACTTCAGCAACAACCAGAGCAAGGCGATTGGTCAGGTTGCACTGGCCAGTTTCACCAACGAGCAGGGCTTGCAGGCTGTCGGTGGTACTAGCTGGAAAGAGACTTTCGCTTCGGGTATTCCGGGCTACGACGCGCCGAAGACCGGTACGTTGGGTGAGGTGGTGTCCAACTCGCTGGAAGAGTCGAACGTTAACCTGACCAACGAGCTGGTTGATCTGATCAAGGGCCAGAGCAACTATCAGGCGAACGCCAAGACCATCTCCACTCAGAGCACCATCATGCAGACCATCATTCAGATGACTTGATGTGATCTGATTGCTGCACTGAAAACCGACGTCCTAGGGCGTCGGTTTTTTTTGCGCGCTGTCAGGCTTTTCTCAAATACCTACCGTTCGTCGGCAGCTGTGGTGCAGTAATTGCAGTTGCCCCCAGCAGAAGAAGGGGCGCGTCAAACTTTCGCAGGTCATGGAGACCTCTGGTTGCAAGGCGGTTAAGCGTCTCATCAATGACCACGCTCAAAAGTACTCGGCCTTATCGAGGCGATTCTGAAGTATTGCGCTGACTATCGATTCATCAAAAAGGCAAGGAAGAGACAATGGCAGTTATAAACGGAACGTCGGGTACGGACACACTGGTAGGCACGTCAAGTGCGGATGAGTTGTATGGGGTTGCAGGAAATGACTCGCTGAGTGGCGGCGATGGGAATGACTTGCTGGATGGCGGAGCAGGTGCTGATGTCTTGAATGGCGGGAACGGTATCGATACCGCGTCTTATGCCAGCTCGACGGCAGGAGTAACCGTCAATCTGACCGCTGGAACAGGTGTTGGCGGAGATGCTCAGGGCGATACCTTGACGTCTATAGAAGCCGTGATTGGTTCTGCATTTAATGACATTCTCACCGCCCAAGCATCCGGCAACACTTTAAGCGGTGGCGCTGGTAACGACATCTACTACGTCAACGGCACTTCGGTAAACGTCGTTGAAGCGGTGGGCGGCGGTGATGACGAAGTACGGACTATCCTGCTCAATCACACCCTGGCAACCAACGTCGAACGCCTGACCTACGTCGGTACCGGCAACTTTGTCGGTTACGGCAACGCGTCGGACAACGTCATTACCGGCGGGATCGGTAACGACATTCTGATGGGCGGCGCAGGTGCTGACCAGTTCATCGGCGGTGCAGGCACTGATACCGTGAGTTATACCGACAGCCCTGCGGGTGTAACGATCAACACCAAAACCGGAGTGAACTCCGGGATTGCTGCCGGTGATACCTACGTCGGCATCGAGATGCTGGCGGGCTCCGGCAGCAACGACACCTTTATCAGTGGTGCAACTGCCGATCAGTTTGATGGTTCGGGCGGTACTGACACCATTGACTATTCTGGGTCTTCCAGCGGTGTGACAGTAAGTCTGGTCGGAGGTGTTCTGGGTGTCGGTGGTGATGCCCAGGGTGACAAGCTGTGGAACTTCGAAACCGTCATCGGCTCGTCTTTCAATGACGTGTTGACCGGGCAAACCACGGGCAACGTCCTGAACGGCGGCGCCGGCGATGACATCTACTACGTCAACGGCACTTCGGTAAACGTCGTTGAAGCGGTGGGCGGCGGTGATGACGAAGTACGGACTATCCTGCTCAATCACACCCTGGCAACCAACGTCGAACGCCTGACCTACGTCGGTACCGGCAACTTTGTCGGTTACGGCAACGCGTCGGACAACGTCATTACCGGCGGGATCGGTAACGACATTCTGATGGGCGGCGCAGGTGCTGACCAGTTCATCGGCGGTGCAGGCACTGATACCGTGAGTTATACCGACAGCCCTGCGGGTGTAACGATCAACACCAAAACCGGAGTGAACTCCGGGATTGCTGCCGGTGATACCTACGTCGGCATCGAGATGCTGGCGGGCTCCGGCAGCAACGACACCTTTATCAGTGGTGCAACTGCCGATCAGTTTGATGGTTCGGGCGGTACTGACACCATTGACTATTCTGGGTCTTCCAGCGGTGTGACAGTAAGTCTGGTCGGCGGTGTTGCAGGCGTGGGTGGCGATGCCCAGGGTGACAAGCTGTGGAACTTCGAAACCGTCATCGGCTCGTCTTTCAATGACGTCCTGACCGGGCAAACCACGGGCAATGTCCTGAACGGCGGCGCCGGCGATGACATCTACTACGTCAACGGCACTTCGGTAAACGTCGTTGAAGCGGTGGGCGGCGGTGATGACGAAGTACGGACTATCCTGCTCAATCACACCCTGGCAACCAACGTCGAACGCCTGACCTACGTCGGTACCGGCAACTTTGTCGGTTACGGCAACGCGTCGGACAACGTCATTACCGGCGGGATCGGTAACGACATTCTGATGGGCGGCGCAGGTGCTGACCAGTTCATCGGCGGTGCAGGCACTGATACCGTGAGTTATACCGACAGCCCTGCGGGTGTAACGATCAACACCAAAACCGGAGTGAACTCCGGGATTGCTGCCGGTGATACCTACGTCGGCATCGAGATGCTGGCGGGCTCCGGCAGCAACGACACCTTTATCAGTGGTGCAACTGCCGATCAGTTTGATGGTTCGGGCGGTACTGACACCATTGACTATTCTGGGTCTTCCAGCGGTGTGACAGTAAGTCTGGTCGGAGGTGTTCTGGGTGTCGGTGGTGATGCCCAGGGTGACAAGCTGTGGAACTTCGAAACCGTCATCGGCTCGTCTTTCAATGACGTGTTGACCGGGCAAACCACGGGCAACGTCCTGAACGGCGGCGCCGGCGATGACATCTACTACGTCAACGGCACTTCGGTAAACGTCGTTGAAGCGGTGGGCGGCGGTGATGACGAAGTACGGACTATCCTGCTCAATCACACCCTGGCAACCAACGTCGAACGCCTGACCTACGTCGGTACCGGCAACTTTGTCGGTTACGGCAACGCGTCGGACAACGTCATTACCGGCGGGATCGGTAACGACATTCTGATGGGCGGCGCAGGTGCTGACCAGTTCATCGGCGGTGCAGGCACTGATACCGTGAGTTATACCGACAGCCCTGCGGGTGTAACGATCAACACCAAAACCGGAGTGAACTCCGGGATTGCTGCCGGTGATACCTACGTCGGCATCGAGATGCTGGCGGGCTCCGGCAGCAACGACACCTTTATCAGTGGTGCAACTGCCGATCAGTTTGATGGTTCGGGCGGTACTGACACCATTGACTATTCTGGGTCTTCCAGCGGTGTGACAGTAAGTCTGGTCGGCGGTGTTGCAGGCGTGGGTGGCGATGCCCAGGGTGACAAGCTGTGGAACTTCGAAACCGTCATCGGCTCGTCTTTCAATGACGTCCTGACCGGGCAAACCACGGGCAATGTCCTGAACGGCGGCGCCGGCGATGACATCTACTACGTCAACGGCACTTCGGTAAACGTCGTTGAAGCGGTGGGCGGCGGTGATGACGAAGTACGGACTATCCTGCTCAATCACACCCTGGCAACCAACGTCGAACGCCTGACCTACGTCGGTACCGGCAACTTTGTCGGTTACGGCAACGCGTCGGACAACGTCATTACCGGCGGGATCGGTAACGACATTCTGATGGGCGGCGCAGGTGCTGACCAGTTCATCGGCGGTGCAGGCACTGATACCGTGAGTTATACCGACAGCCCTGCGGGTGTAACGATCAACACCAAAACCGGAGTGAACTCCGGGATTGCTGCCGGTGATACCTACGTCGGCATCGAGATGCTGGCGGGCTCCGGCAGCAACGACACCTTTATCAGTGGTGCAACTGCCGATCAGTTTGATGGTTCGGGCGGTACTGACACCATTGACTATTCTGGGTCTTCCAGCGGTGTGACAGTAAGTCTGGTCGGCGGTGTTGCAGGCGTGGGTGGCGATGCCCAGGGTGACAAGCTGTGGAACTTCGAAACCGTCATCGGCTCGTCTTTCAATGACGTCCTGACCGGGCAAACCACGGGCAACGTCCTGAACGGCGGCGCTGGCGATGACATCTACTACGTCAACGGCACTTCGGTGAACGTGGTTGAAGCGGTCGGCGGCGGTGATGATGAAGTGCGTACTGTTTTGCTGAGTCACACCTTGGCAGCCAACGTTGAACGTCTTACTTACGTCGGCACCGGTAACTTCGTCGGTTACGGCAATGCCTCAGACAACATCATCACGGGCGGGGCCGGTGCCGATACGCTGTCGGGCGGAGCAGGTGCTGACCAATTCTTCGGTGGCGATGGTTTTGACACGGTCAGCTACGTTGACAGCCTCACGGGCGTGACAATCAACTCCAAAACCGGAGTCAGCACGGGTATCGCTGCCGGCGATTCCTACAACAGTATTGAACAGATCCGGGGCTCCAATTACGGCGATATCTTTGTCGGTAGTGCCGGCGTGGATCGTTTTGATGGTGGCAATGGCAACGACATTCTCAGCTTTGCGGGTGAGGATTCGGGCGTTACGCTGGATCTGAGTGCTGCGGTGCTTACCGGTATTGCGGCGGGGGATATCTATGCGTCGATCGAGGCATTCCAAGGTTCCGCCTATGCCGATACCTTCACTGGCTCCGCCGCCGTGAGAGAGACCTTTATTGGCGGCGCTGGTGCGGATAGTTTGATTGGTGTTGGGCGTGGAGACTCTGCCTGGTACGTCAATAGCTCCGATGCGGTACAGGTCAATCTGCTGACAGGTTTTGGCACTGGCGGTGATGCCCAAGGGGACGCACTCATAAATATCGATAACCTTGTGGGCTCAGCCTTCAGTGACACCTTGACCGGTAATGCCTACGCCAACATGTTAGAGGGCGGTGACGGTAACGACGTCCTGTATGGCGGTGATGGCAATGACACTCTCTATGGTCATAGCTTCACGGATACTGGCGCCCTGACTGTACCTTTCTCGACGGATAATCAGGCTGATACCATCTATGGTGGTAACGGCGATGATTACATCATTGGGTATGTGCGTGATGTCGGTTCAGTTTTCTATGGCGAAGCCGGCAATGACAACATTACGGTCATTTCGGGTATCGCCGACGGGGGCGATGGCAATGACACGTTAATGGGCTTGGGTCATGGCTATGAGCTGCGCGGTGGTGCCGGTGCCGACAAGCTGTATCTGAGCGCTTCCGGTGACGGTTATGGTGGAGAGGGCAGCGATGCGTATTTTGTATCTTCCAAAACCATGGTCGCGATTTTCGATGACGGCACCACAGGGATCGATCTGGTCACTCTCAGAAACATCCAGAGTGTCAGCGATGTCCGGATCATGCAAAACGATCAGGGCGCCTACATCTTCAACGCCGCCGACCTGCAAAGCGGCAATCTGGACTCTGGCGTGTTCCTGAAAGACTGGTACAAGGGAGCCAACACCATTGAAACCTTCTACACCAACAACGGCGATTCCTTCACTATTCCGGTAGTGGGGCAGGCAATGACCGAGTCCGTGATGGGCTGACGAAGGTTGCAATGTTGAACGGCGAGTCCCGTAATAGGGCCTCGCCGTTTTTTATGCCTGTGGTTTTTTCCATGCAAAAGAAACCCCCGACAAACCAGAAGTCTGTCGGGGGTTTCTTTTGCCTGAAGATCCCAGGCGTCTCGCAACGCCTGAGATCAGCTCAGCTTATTGGCAAGCTTCGCAATCCGGCTCGTCAATCGCGCAAGCCTTCGGCACGGGTGCCGGACCGGCTGGAGCTGCCAGAACCGAATCGTCGCCGTGGTTGCCGCCGCTGGAAACAGCGTTCAGCTTGCCGGTGTTGATGGTCGACTTCTCGGTGCTGGTCGCGGCCAGGGCACGGAGGTAGTAAGTGGTTTTCAGACCACGGTACCAGGCCATGCGGTAAGTCACGTCAAGCTTCTTGCCCGATGCGCCAGCGATGTACAGGTTCAGCGACTGGGCCTGGTCGATCCACTTCTGACGACGGCTGGCGGCGTCAACGATCCACTTGGTGTCCACTTCGAACGCGGTCGCGTAGAGCTCTTTGAGTTCTTGCGGGATGCGCTCGATCTGCTGCACCGAACCGTCGTAGTACTTCAGGTCGTTGATCATGACCGAGTCCCACAGACCGCGAGCTTTCAGGTCGCGAACCAGGTACGGGTTGATCACGGTGAATTCGCCCGACAGGTTCGATTTCACATACAGGTTCTGATAGGTCGGTTCGATCGACTGCGAAACGCCAGTGATGTTGGCGATGGTCGCAGTCGGGGCGATGGCCATGATGTTCGAGTTACGGATGCCTTTCTGAACACGGGCGCGAACCGGTGCCCAGTCGAGGGTTTCCTTCAGGTCGACATCGATGTACTTCTCGCCGCGCTGTTCGATCAGGATTTGTTGCGAATCCAGCGGCAGGATGCCCTTGGACCACAGCGAACCATTGAACGTCTCGTAGGCGCCGCGCTCGTCGGCCAGGTCGCAGGAAGCCTGGATCGCGTAGTAGCTGACCGCTTCCATCGACTTGTCGGCGAACTCGACGGCAGCGTCGGAGCCGTAGGCGATGTGCTGCAGGTACAGAGCGTCCTGGAAGCCCATGATGCCCAGACCGACCGGACGGTGGCGGAAGTTGGAGTTCTTCGCTTGCGGCACCGAGTAGTAGTTGATGTCGATCACGTTATCGAGCATGCGCACAGCGGTGTTCACGGTGCGTTGCAGCTTGGCGGTATCGAGCTTGCCGTCGACGATGTGGTTCGGCAGGTTGATCGAGCCCAGGTTGCAAACGGCGATCTCGTCCTTGTTGGTGTTCAAGGTGATCTCGGTGCACAGGTTCGAGCTGTGGACCACGCCGACGTGCTGCTGCGGGCTGCGCAGGTTGCACGGGTCTTTGAAAGTCAGCCATGGGTGGCCGGTTTCGAACAGCATGGACAGCATCTTGCGCCACAGGTCTTTGGCCTGGATGGTCTTGAACAGCTTGACCTTGCCCGGATACTCGGTCAGCGCTTCGTAGTACTCGTAGCGCTCTTCGAAGGCTTTACCGGTCAGGTCGTGCAGGTCCGGTACTTCGGATGGCGAGAACAGGGTCCACTTGCCGTCATCGAAGACGCGCTTCATGAACAGGTCAGGGATCCAGTTGGCGGTGTTCATGTCGTGGGTACGACGACGATCGTCACCGGTGTTCTTGCGCAGCTCGATGAACTCTTCGATGTCCATGTGCCAGGTTTCCAGGTAGGCACACACTGCGCCTTTGCGCTTGCCACCCTGGTTCACGGCCACAGCGGTGTCGTTCACCACTTTGAGGAACGGCACCACGCCTTGCGACTTGCCGTTGGTGCCCTTGATGTACGAACCCAGCGCACGAACAGGCGTCCAGTCGTTGCCCAGGCCGCCGGCAAATTTCGACAGCATGGCGTTGTCGTGGATCGCATGATAGATGCCCGACAGGTCATCCGGCACGGTAGTCAGGTAGCAGCTCGACAGCTGTGGACGCAGGGTGCCGGCGTTGAACAGGGTCGGGGTCGAAGCCATGTAGTCGAACGAGGACAGCAGGTTGTAGAACTCGATCGCACGGTCTTCTTTCTGCTTCTCTTCGATTGCCAGGCCCATGGCCACGCGCATGAAGAAGATCTGCGGCAGTTCGAAACGCACGCCATCCTTGTGGATGAAGTAGCGGTCGTACAGGGTCTGCAGGCCGAGGTAGGTGAATTGCTGATCGCGCTCGTGGTTGATCGCCTTGCCCAGTTTTTCCAGGTCGAAGGTGGCCAGCACAGGGTTCAGCAGTTCGAACTCGATACCTTTGGCGATGTAGGCCGGCAGTGCCTTGGCGTACAGGTCGGCCATTTCGTGATGGGTGGCGCTTTCGGCGACTTCGAGGAAGTTCAGGCCTTCGGCACGCAGGGTGTCCATCAGCAGGCGGGCGGTGACGAACGAGTAGTTCGGCTCGCGCTCGACCAGGGTACGGGCGGTCATTACCAGTGCAGTGTTGACGTCGGTCAGGGCCACGCCGTCGTACAGGTTCTTCAGGGTTTCGCGCTGGATCAGGTCGCCGTCGACTTCTTCCAGACCTTCGCAGGCCTCGGTGACGATGGTGTTCAGGCGGCCCATGTCCAGCGGCGCGAGGCTGCCGTCGGCGCGGGTGATGCGGATCGACGGGTGCGCGTTAACGGCGGCTTCGGCGGGGGCGTGGGCAGCGCGTTCTTTCGAACGGCCGTCGCGGTAGATCACGTAGTCGCGAGCGACTTTCTGCTCACCGGCACGCATCAGGGCCAGTTCGACCTGGTCCTGGATTTCTTCGATGTGGATGGTGCCGCCCGATGGCATGCGGCGCTTGAAGGTCGCGGTGACCTGTTCGGTCAGGCGCGCAACAGTGTCATGGATTCGCGACGAAGCGGCAGCGGTGCCGCCCTCAACTGCGAGAAACGCTTTGGTGATAGCGACGGTGATCTTGTCATCGGTGTAAGGAACGACAGTGCCATTACGCTTGATCACGCGCAGCTGGCCAGGCGCGGTGGCTGCCAGATCCGAAGTCGAATCGGCGGCCTGCGGCAAGGTGCCCTGCGGGTTCTCGCGAGTTGTGTCGGTTTGCATGGGGGGTGGTCTCCACATTCTCTATGTTTGTTTGGCACCGTCATGGTGCTCACCGTTCTGTACCGAAGCACTGCAACCGACGGGCGTCGGCATTACAAACTTCGGAACAGTAGGAAAAAGGCTGCAACGCCGCATCCTTGCCGAAGTTTTGGTTACGAGCCGAAGCTCGCCACCGGATTCCTTCGCGGGTCGCAGTCATGACTGCAACACCCATACCGTTCTGGCCGTTTCGGACCAAATAAAACGGTGCCATCCGCCAGTGCGGTTTGGGCTTGAAAAAACTCGCTTGTTCTACCGGAAACTGGCCATAAAGCACTTGAGTTTCAGGTCTGAAATGTGGTTGGGCGTTTTAGGTGAAAACCCTATATGTAGGGTCTCCGTTTTCGCCGTGCTACAAGATAATGCGTTTCAGGGGGGGATTGCAACGTACTACCTGTGGATAAGCCTGTGCGTAATTTGTGTAAGAAACAGGGAAAACGCGTGTAGGCCGCGAACCTGCTGAGCCAGACCGTTTGTCACTGTTTTTTTGCCTGGAAAAACGCTTCAGCGGTTTTTTAAGGGCGCGAACCCTATCACAGAATTCCGCCTTGTCCGAACGCATTTACCGACTTGTTTTCCGGGTGACCGGCGTTTATACAATCGCTGGGTGCACGGGCATTTTTATCCTCCATGAACATGACAAATGATCGGGAGGACTCATGTAGGAGCTGACGAGTGAAACGAGGCTGCGATCTTTTGATCTTGCTCTTGAAAACCACGATCAAAGGATCGCAGCCTCGTTTCACTCGTCAGCTCCTACAGGGACCGCGTTCAATCAGCAGAGCCTTCTCATATCAATAAAAACAGCAAGCAGAGGTCACCGGTGGAGCAACAAACCTGGCAGGTATTGATCGTCGAGGATGACCAGCGACTGGCCGAGCTCACCCGCGATTATCTGCAAGCCAATGGCCTGCGCGTAGAGATCGAAGGCAATGGTGCGCTGGCGGCGGCGCGGATCATCAAGGAGCAGCCGGATCTGGTGATTCTCGACCTGATGCTGCCCGGCGAAGATGGCCTGAGCATTTGCCGCAAGGTGCGCAGTCAGTATGACGGGCCGATCCTGATGCTCACCGCGCGCACCGACGATGCCGATCAGATCCACGGCCTCGACCTCGGTGCCGACGATTACGTGTGCAAACCGGTGCGCCCGCGCTTGTTGCTGGCGCGCATCCAGGCGTTGCTGCGACGCAGCGACACACCCGAGCCGGTCGCGGAAAAATCCCGTCGTTTGCAATTCGGTCCACTGGTGGTCGACAACGCCTTGCGCGAGGCGTGGCTCAGCGACAACGGCATCGAGCTGACCAGCGCCGAGTTCGACCTGCTCTGGCTGCTGGTCTCCAACGCCGGGCGGATTCTGTCCCGCGAAGAAATCTTCACGGCCCTGCGCGGCATCGGCTACGACGGCCAGGATCGCTCGATCGACGTGCGCATCTCGCGCATCCGCCCAAAAATCGGCGACGACCCCGACCATCCCCGCCTGATCAAGACCATCCGCAGCAAAGGCTACCTGTTCGTCCCTGAAGCCTGCGCAGACCTGGCGCTGTGAATTCGATCTTTCTGCGCATCTACGGCGGCATGTGCGCCGCGCTGATTCTGGTGGCGGTGCTTGGCGTGCTGGCGCTGAACCTGCTCAATCAGGTGCGCAGCGAGCAATACCGCGAGCGTCTGGCCCATGGCACCTTCTCGCTGATGGCCGACAACCTGCAACCGATGAACCAGACCGAGCGCCATCGCGCGCTGCTGGTGTGGGAGCGCCTGCTGGGCATTCCGCTGACACTGAAGAAATTCGCCGAAAGCGATCTCGATCTGGCCCAGCGCACCCGCGTGCTGCGCGGACAGGCGCTGGTCGAGCAGACCGGTCCGCACGCGGCCAAGGTCTATCGACTGGTCAGTGAGAAAGAGCAGCTTGTACTGGTAGGAGAGGTGCAGCAGATCAGCGAGCAACTGGCCCGGGCGACTATTTATCTGCTCGCCGATGAACTGGTGCGGGTGCCGGTCGGCGAACAGCCCAGACGTCTGGCGCAGATAAAGCAGGAAAAGGGTTTTGGCTTCGATCTGCGTCTGGTCACGGTGAATGACGCCGACATGGACGAAGACCAGAGCCGCCGCGTGGCCGAGGGCGACACGGTGATGGCGCTGGGCAAGGGCGGCGATTCGATTCGCGTGTTTGCTGGCATGGTCGGTACGCCGTGGGTGCTGGAAATCGGACCGCTGTATCAGATGAATCCGTACCCGCCGGAATGGCTGGTACTGATTGCCGCGCTCGGTCTGACCCTGATCGGTCTCATCGTCTATTTGTTGGTGCGTCAGCTTGAACGGCGTTTGCGCGGCCTCGAAGCGGCGGCCACGCGCATCGCCAAGGGCAGTCTGGAAACCCGCGTGCCGGCGCGCGGTGCCGACTCGGTCGGGCGGCTGGCGTCGGCGTTCAATGGCATGGCTGAGCACTTGCAACAATTGCTGGCGATCCAGCGGGAACTGGTGCGCGCGGTGTCCCATGAGCTGCGCACGCCGGTGGCGCGGCTGCGTTTCGGTCTGGAAATGATCGGCACCGCGACTACGCCGCAGGCGCTGGAGAAATACCGCGAAGGCATGGATCACGACATCGAAGACCTCGATAAGCTGGTCGACGAAATGCTCACCTACGCACGACTGGAACAGGGCTCGCCAGCGCTGACCTTCCAGCGCATCGATCTGGATGCGCTGGTCAATCAGGTGATCGAGGAGCTGGCGCCGCTACGCGCCGAGGTCTCGGTGCAGCGCGGGTTGTGCCTGTCATCCGCCGACAACGACGGTGCCTGGGTCGAGGCCGAGCCGCGTTATCTGCATCGGGCGCTGCAGAACCTGGTGGGCAACGCGATGCGCCATGCCCATTCGCAGGTGACGGTGAGTTATCAGGTCGGCCAGTTGCGTTGCCGGATCGACGTCGAGGATGACGGGCCGGGGGTGCCGGAGGTCGCGTGGGAGCGAATTTTCACGCCGTTCCTGCGCCTCGACGACAGCCGCACGCGGGCCTCGGGTGGGCATGGTCTGGGGCTGTCGATTGTGCGGCGGATCATTCACTGGCACGACGGCCGCGCGATCATTGGCAAGAGCAAGAGCCTGGGCGGGGCGTGTTTCAGTCTGAGTTGGCCGAGGAACCAGGAGCGCCGGTAGGTTTTGTGGTGGCAGGGCTGGCCCCATCGCGAGCAGGCTCACTCCTACATTTGGAATGCGTTTACCCTGTAGGAGTGAGCCTGCTCGCGATAGCGCCAGTGCCGGCAATGCAAATCTTCAGGCCTGAATGCTGACCAGACTCAACAACTGCCCATCCAGCACCCCGAACTGCGCTTCTAGCTCCGAACCGTTGCGCCATTCGCTCGACAGATCCGTCAATAACCGCAGCCTCACCTGACCCGCCTCAGTCCACTCCAACACCTCGGCATGCTCGAAATAAAAGCGCTGCTGCACGATTGGGTACAGCGCTTTGAACAAACTCTCTTTCACTGAAAACGTCAGGGTCACCAGCAGCGCCACCTGATCCTGCGACCCTGCCGCCATGCGCTGCAGTTCCGCCGGGGTGAGAATTTCCCCGGCCAGCCTTTCGGCGCGCTCGTGGCTCAACAGGTTTTCCAGATCCATGCCCAAGCCGCGCCAGTGTTGCTTGTTGGCGACAATCGCTGCGGCGCGCCCGGTGCTGTGAGTGATCGAGCCGCAGATATGCGCCGGCCACACCGGGGCGCGGTCTTCGCCGATTGGCGGAACGACGTTCAAGCCATCCAATTGCTGCAGCGCGGCACGGGCGCAGATGCGCCCGGCGAGAAACTCGGCCTGACGCTTGGCCACTGAACGCTGAATGCTCGGCGGCGCCAGCACGGCGCTGCGCTGAAAATCATCGCCGAGGAGTCGGGTCGGGTCGAAGTGAGTGCTCAGTAGCACAGTGTCGGCCAACACCGTCGGCAACGGCCAGTGGCTGTCGAGCGCGGTGCAGCAGGCGGGCAGGGCGGGGATGGTATGCATGGCGGGCATTTTGCCGGTTAGTCGGGGCAAGGTCGAGATGATCGTTCCCACGCTCCGCGTGGGAATGCATCCTGTGACGCTCCGCGTCACCCTGCGATGGGACGCGGAGCGTCCCGGGCGGCATTCCCACGCGGAGCGTGGGAACGATCAGGACAAGCGCGGTTAGCTGAAGATTTTCTGGAAGAACGCTTTCATATCCGCCCAGGATTTTTCATCCGCCGCCTTGTTGTACCCAATGTCCGGCCCGCCATGCTCGCCATGACTCAGGCGATCGGCATCCGGATTGCTGAAGCCGTGCTTGGCGCCATCCAGACTGACGAACTGGTAGTCCGCGCCAGCCTTGTCCATTTCCGCCTTGAATGCAGTGACGTTGTCCTGCGTGACCATGCTGTCCAACGCACCATGCTCGACCAGGATTTTCGCCTTGACGCTGCCCGGCGTCGCCGGGGTCTTGGTCGCCAGCGCGCCATGGAAACTCACCACACCGGCCAGCGGCACACCCTGACGCGCTGCATTCAGCACCACGGCGCCGCCGAAGCAATAGCCGATGGCGGCAATCCGGTTCGGGTCGGTCTGCTTTTGCTGCTTCAGCAGATCGAGCCCGGCGGCGAAGCGTTTACTGGCGGCATCGGCGTCCTTGGTCGCCGCCTGCATGAAGGCCATGGCGTCTTTCGGGTGCTCGGTGTTCTTGCCTTCGCCATACATGTCGATGGCCAGCGCGCTGTAGCCGAGTTCGGCGAGATCCCGCGCGCGGCGCTTGGCGTAATCGTTCAGCCCCCACCATTCGTGGACCACGACAACGCCGGGGCGTGGGCCTTTGATCGCGTCGTCATAGGCGTAGTAGCCGATCAGCTTGCTGCCGTCGGCGCTTTGATAAGGGATTTCTTCAGTCTTGATCGCAGCCTGGGTGAAGCTGCTGACCGCCAGCAAAGCAAGGGCGAGGAACAGGCGCATGGTCGGGTCTCCTTGTTGAAAGTGGTCCGAACAGCCTAGTCGATCCGGTTCAGGTCTGGTTCAGAGACGGTTCAGGGGCCGTACAGGGGCGGCTCAGTAACCTTGCGCCATACCCAAACAGCACTGTGAAAGAGGAAATACCCATGACTCGTATCAACAAACTGCTGCTGGCTTTTACCCTGTTAGGCTCCAGCATCGCGGCCAACGCCGACGACACCAGCAACTTCGCCGGCCTGACGTTCGGCCAGACCAGCGACAAGATCGACAAGTCCCACGCACTGAACAATAACCTCGGCCACCCCAACGCCACCGGAGCCATCGACGGCAACAACACCTACGGCATGCGCCTCGGTCAGCAAAACAGCCAGGGCCGCTACTACGCCACCTACGACAACGTTTCCGGTTCGCACAATGGCGTTAAACTGCGCCAGGAAAACCTGCTCGGCAGCTATGACCTGTTCTACCCGGTGGGCGGCAGCACCAAGTTGTTCGGTGGCGCCACCGCCGGTCTGACCAAACTGACGCAGGATTCGCCAGGCTTCAGCCGTGACAGCGATATCGGTTACGCCATCGGTGGCCAGGTCGGTGTCTTGCAGCAAGTTTCGCAGAACACCTCGGTGGAACTCGGTTACCGTTACCTGCGCAGCAACGCCAGCACCGAAATGAAAGAGAGCGGCGGCAGCAAACAGGGCTCGCTGGACTTGACCAGCAGCGCGCAGACCTACCTGTCGGCCAACTACTATTTCTAAGCAGTTGCCGCCGATTGAATAGTGGGAGCGAGCCTGCTCGCGAAAGCGATGTTTCATTCAACATCATCGTTGACTGAATGACCGCATTCGCGAGCAGGCTCGCTCCCACAGGTTGTGACTGGAGTGTTCAAGTGATGGGGAGAAGGACATGAAACTGTTGGTCGTCGAAGATGAGGCGCTGTTGCGTCATCACCTGCAAACCCGCCTGACGGAAAGCGGTCACGTGGTCGAGTCCGTGGCCAATGCCGAGGAGGCGCTGTACCAGACCGGCCAGTACAACTTTGATCTGGCGGTGATCGACCTCGGTCTGCCGGGCATGGGCGGGCTCGACCTGATCCGCCAGTTGCGCTCGGGCGGCAAGACCTTCCCGATCCTGATCCTCACCGCGCGCGGCAACTGGCAGGACAAAGTCGAGGGCCTTGCCGCCGGTGCCGACGATTACGTGGTCAAGCCGTTCCAGTTCGAAGAGCTCGACGCACGACTCAACGCACTGTTACGCCGCTCCAGCGGTTTCACCCAGTCGACCATCGTTGCCGGGCCGTTGCTGCTCGACCTCAATCGCAAACAGGCCAGCCTCGATGAGCAACCGCTGGCGCTGACCGCCTACGAATACCGCATCCTCGAATACCTGATGCGCCATCATCAGCAAGTGGTGCCCAAGGATCGTTTGATGGAGCAGCTCTACCCGGATGACGACGAGCGCGATCCGAATGTCATCGAAGTGCTGGTCGGCCGTCTGCGCCGCAAACTGGAAGGTCCGGGCGGGTTCAAACCGATCGACACCGTGCGCGGCCTCGGCTACCTGTTCAATGAGCGCTGCACTTGATCCGTTCCCTTCGCGTTCGTTTGATGCTTGCCGCCACCACGTTGGCGGTGTTGTTCATGCTCGCGTTGCTGCCGGCAATGCAGGGCGCGTTCAGCCTCGCCTTGCAGGATTCGATCGAGCAACGCCTGGCCTCCGACGTCACCACACTGATTTCCGCTGCACGGGTGGAAAACGGTCATTTGGTGATGCCCTCGCAATTGCCGGACGAGCGCTTCAACCTCACCGATTTCCGCTTGCTCGGCTATATCTACGACCGCGACGGCAAGCTGGTGTGGCGTTCGAAAGCCACCCAGGAAGAGCAGATCAACTACAAGCCGCGTTACGACGGCCTCGGCAACGAGTTCGCGCGGATCCGTGAAGCCAGCGGTCAGGAATTCTTCGTCTACGACGTCGAAGTCAAACTGCTCGGCGGCAAAAGCGCGGCGTTCAGCATCGTCGCTCTGCAACCGGTCCGTGAGTACGAAACCACCCTGGAAGGCCTGCGCGAAAATCTCTATCTGGGCTTCGGCGCGGCATTGCTGGTACTGCTGGCATTGCTGTGGATCGGCCTGACCTGGGGCCTCAAGGCTCTGCGGCGATTGAGCCAGGAACTCGACGAAATCGAAGGCGGCACCCGCGAAAGCCTGACGGAAAAACACCCTCGCGAACTGCTGCGCCTGACCGGCTCGCTCAACCGCCTGCTGCTCAGCGAACGCCAGCAGCGCAGCCGCTATCGCGATTCCCTCGACGACCTCGCCCACAGCCTGAAAACCCCGTTGGCGGTGCTGCAAGGCGTCAGCGAAGACATGGCCCAACGCCCCGAGGACCGCGATCAGGCCTGGGTCCTGCAAAGCCAGATCGAGCGCATGAGCCAGCAGATCAGCTACCAGCTGCAACGGGCCAGCCTGCGTAAAAGTGGTCTGGTGCGCCATCAGGTGCGCCTGCAACCGGTGCTCAAAAGCCTGTGCGATACGCTGGATAAGGTCTATCGCGACAAGCACGTGGGGGTGACCTTTGATCTGCCCGAGCATTGCTATGTGCCGATCGAGCAGGGCGCTCTGCTGGAAATGCTCGGCAATCTGCTGGAGAACGCCTATCGCCTGTGCCTCGGCGAAGTACGCGTCAGCGTGCGCGAGTCACTGTCCGGTATCGAATTGTGCGTCGAAGACGATGGGCCGGGTGTGCCACTTGATCAGCGAGCGCGGATTCTCGAGCGCGGCGAACGCCTGGATGCCCAGCATCCGGGACAGGGGATAGGGCTGGCGGTGGTCAAGGACATCATCGAAAGCTACAACGCCCGCTTGGCCCTGGGCGATTCGCCGATGGGCGGGGCGGCCTTCAGGATTCATTTTCCTGCGGTGTGAATGAAGCGGCCCTCACCCTAACCCTCTCCCAGAGGGAGAGGGGACTGACCGAAGTGTCTTGAGATATTTATCGACCTGAGCAATTTACAGCGAATATGGATTCACCGGATAGCTGTCAGGTCGGGCCAAATCTTCAGCATCCCCCAATCAGTCCCCTCTCCCTCCGGGAGAGGGTTAGGGTGAGGGGCTTTTGATCCTTCACAGCTCCTGCGCCCGATAAGCCCCCGGTGTCAGCCCCGTCCATTTCTTGAACGCCCGATGAAACGCCGACGGTTCGGAAAACCCGAGCTGCTCGGCAATCTGCTGCAACGACAAATCCGCCCGGCCCAGATGATAGATGGCGATATCCCGCCGCAGCTGATCCTTCAGCTCCTGAAAACTCGTGCCTTCCTCGCGCAAGTGCCGGCGCAAGGTTTGCGGGCTGATGTACAGATGCGCCGCGACAGCTTCCAGATCCGGCCAATGTGCTGCGTCACGGTTGAGCAAGCGGCGCAGGCGGCTGCTCAGGCTGTCGCCGTCGTCCGGGCGTGAGAGCAGGTCGGCGGGGGAGCGTTCGAGGAAGTGTTTGAGTGTGCGTTCGTCCTGCAACAGCGGCATGGACAGGTAGCGACTGTGAAACAGCAGGCTGCTCCGGGCGCCGTCGAAGGTCAGCGGGCAGGGGAACAGCAGGTCGTATTCGCTGCCGTGAGCGGGGCGCGGATAGCTGAAGGTTGCCTGCTCAAGGCGAATCCGCTGGCCGATCAGCCAACTGCCGAGGCGGTGCCAGATCACCAGCAAACTCTCGGTGAGAAAGTGATCCGGATCCCACAACTGCGCGTCATCCAGGCTCAAACGCACCCATTCGTCTTCGCGGCTCAAGCTCAGGCGCGGGGCATCAGGGAACAGGCTATAAAACAATAAACCGCGTTGCAGCGCCTTCTCCAGGTTGCGGCAGTGAATCGAGGCGTGACACATCATGGCGAAGCTGCCGGGCTTGCTCGGGGCGTTACCGAAGCCGAGGTATTCGTCGTCCAGCGCCAGCCACAGCCCTTGAATCAGGCGGGTGAATTGCTCCGGCGCGATGCGTGCGCGGGGCTCGTCGAGCAACTCCGGGCTGATCCCCAGTTGCTGCAACAGCTGTGAATAATCGAAACCGCGCCGGCGTGCACCACCAAGGGCGGCACGGGCGAAATGGCTGGCGATGGTGCGTTCGCGCATGAGCGGCAATCCTTGTTCAGGCGACGATCGTAACGGCGGGCCTGCAACGCAACAAGGCGGATTTCCGCCAAATTGGAGGACGAGGGGCGGTGAGTTGGCGGAAATCCGCCATGTTCAAGTAACCAATTGGTGACAGGGAAATCCCGCAGCCCCTGATATCAAAAGGCTTGCTGCCCATCGCACCAATCTGGCACGACGTTTGCGATACAAGCGACAGAAGCGTGCATTTCACCCGCCCGGGAAGATGCCGTTCCAACAACAAATCCCTCCAGTGCAGGAGGGTTCGCAATTAAGGTTCAGCGCTCGACAGATGGATGTTGCCGCTGGACGCTTGAGGAAACCTGCAATGACGACTCGTCAGCCACTGTACAAATCCCTGTATTTCCAGGTGATCGTTGCCATCGCGATCGGCATCCTGCTCGGTCACTTCTACCCGCAGACCGGCGTGGCCCTCAAGCCACTGGGTGACGGCTTCATCAAGCTGATCAAAATGGTCATCGCCCCGATCATCTTCTGTACTGTTGTCAGCGGCATCGCCGGCATGCAGAACATGAAGTCGGTAGGCAAGACCGGCGGCTACGCGCTGCTGTATTTCGAAATCGTTTCCACCATTGCCCTGCTGATCGGTCTGATCGTGGTCAACGTTGTGCAACCGGGCGCCGGCATGCACATCGACGTCACCACCCTCGACGCCTCGAAAATCGCCACCTACGTGACGGCCAGTAAAGACCAGAGCATTGTCGGCTTCCTCCTCAATGTGATCCCGAACACCATTGTCGGCGCGTTCGCTACCGGCGACATCCTGCAAGTACTGATGTTCTCGGTGATCTTCGGCTACGCCCTGCATCGCCTCGGTGCTTACGGTCGTCCGCTGCTGGACATGATCGATCGCTTCGCCCACGTGATGTTCAATATCATCAACATGATCATGAAACTGGCGCCGATCGGTGCGTTCGGTGCCATGGCGTTCACCATCGGTGCCTACGGTGTCGGCTCGCTGGTGCAGCTGGGTCAACTGATGATCTGCTTCTACATCACCTGCGTCCTGTTCGTCGTGCTGGTGCTGGGTGCGATCTGCCGTGCTCACGGTTTCAGCGTGTTCAAACTGGTGCGTTACATCCGTGAAGAGCTGCTGATCGTACTGGGTACGTCCTCGTCGGAATCGGCACTGCCACGCATGCTGATCAAGATGGAGCGTCTGGGCGCGAAGAAATCGGTGGTGGGTCTGGTGATCCCGACCGGTTACTCGTTCAACCTCGACGGTACTTCGATCTACCTGACCATGGCCGCCGTGTTCATCGCCCAGGCGACCGACACGCACATGGACATCACCCACCAGATCACGCTGCTGCTGGTACTGCTGCTGTCTTCCAAAGGCGCGGCGGGTGTGACCGGTTCGGGCTTCATCGTGCTGGCCGCGACCCTGTCGGCGGTAGGTCACCTGCCGGTGGCCGGTCTGGCGCTGATCCTCGGCATCGACCGCTTCATGTCCGAAGCCCGCGCGCTGACCAATCTGGTCGGTAACGCGGTAGCGACCATCGTCGTGGCCAAGTGGGTCAAGGAGCTGGATACCGATCAACTGCAAACCGAGCTGGCTTCCGGCGGTCGCGGTATCTCCGACGAGCGTGAAGAAGACGACCTGGGTGTGGCTGAAGGCCCAACCCCGAGCAATGTGAAGTAAGCATCGCTTGCACAGAAAAGCCCGCTTCGGCGGGTTTTTTCTTGCCCGCAATTTGAGCGCAACGGTCACACCTGCTGACATTTGCGGTGATTGCCGCATCGGCGATGGCTGCCTAGGCTGAGTGCATCGCCCAAGGAGTTCGCCCATGTCCGCACCGCTGGCCTCACTGAAGATTCTCGATTTCTCGACCTTGCTGCCGGGGCCGTTCGCCTCGTTGCTGCTGGCGGACATGGGCGCCGAAGTGCTGCGCATCGAATCGCCGACGCGTATGGATCTGCTGCGGGTGCTGCCGCCGCACGATGGCGGGGTATCGGCCAGCCACGCCTACCTGAACCGCAACAAGCGCAGTCTGGCGCTGGATCTGAAACAGCCCGAAGCGCTGGAAATCATCAAGCAACTGCTGGGCGATTACGACATCGTTCTCGAGCAATTCCGTCCCGGGGTGATGGAGCGTCTGGGCCTGGGTTATGAGGCGTTGAAGGCGATCAACCCGCGGCTGATTTACGTGTCGATCAGCGGCTACGGCCAGACCGGGCCGTATAAAGAGCGCGCAGGGCATGACATCAATTATCTGGCGCTGGCCGGGCTGGCCAGTTACACCGGCCGCGCCGACAGCGGGCCGTTGCCGCTGGGCATGCAGGTGGCGGATGTGGCTGGCGGCTCGTTGCACGGGGTGATCGGCTTGCTGGCGGCGGTGATTGCCCGCCAGCAGAGCGGGCAAGGCACTCATCTGGATGTGAGCATGACCGATTGCGCGTTCAGCCTGAACGCCATGGCCGGCGCGGGATATCTGGCCTGCGGCGTGGAGCCGGGTTGGGAGGACCAGATGCTCAATGGCGGCAGTTTCTATGATTATTACCGCACCCGGGATGGGCGCTGGATGTCGGTGGGCAGTCTTGAGCCGGCGTTCATGCAGCGACTGTGCACGGCGCTGGGCCGGCCGGAGCTGGCGGCGCAGGGATTGTTGCCCAGGCCTGAGCAGCAACAGGCGCTGAAGGAGGCATTGCGGATCGAATTCGAGCGACATGATTTTGCTGAACTGTGTGAGCTGTTCGCCGGAGTCGATGCCTGTGTCGAACCGGTGTTGAATCTGGGCGAGGCGCTGCGCCATCCGCAATTGCAGGCGCGGGAGCTGGTGACCCAGGTGCCGCGCGGCGATGGCACGACGCAGGCGCAGATGGCTTGTCCGTTGAAATTCTCTGAAGCGCTGCCGGCACCAAGGCATGTCGGCGCGGGGGTGGGGCAGCATACGGATGAGGTGCTGGGGGAGTTGGGGTTGAGTGCTGAGCGGATCGCCGAGTTGCGTTCGGCCAAGGTGATTCTTTAGTGCCTGAGCCGCCGCCTTCGCGCTACCAATCTGTCATTCCACCCGCATCTCACCACTGAACTCCAACGTACTGCGGCAGCGCCGGCACAAATACCGTCGCCCTTGCCGTACCAGGCCATGGCGCTGGGCGGTAAACGGGAAGTCACTGTCGGGGCACGGGCATTTGTAGATATAGCGGGTCACGCTGCGCCGCTTGATCTCATAGGTGTGGCAGCGGTCCGGCGGCAGTTCGTAGACGCCGCGCATGATCAATTGCCACTCCTCGCCATGGGGCTGGATGCGGTCGCCGAACAGTTGGTGAGCGATCAGGTGTGCGACCTCGTGGGCCACGGTCTGCTTGAGGAAGTGTTCGGTGTTTTCCCGGTACAACTGCGGGTTGAAGCGCAGCAGGTTCTCGTGCAGATGCGCGACACCGGCTTTCTGCCCGCGCAGCTTGAGACTGACGACGGGGCGTTTGAAGGAACGTTTGAAAAAGGATTCAGCGAGTTGGTAACAATCTTCGACGCGGGTATTGAGTTGCTCGGGCATGCTTGATGGATCTCCAGAGAAGCCGAGTATGCCGCAACCCCGGCGACTTGCGAATCGCCGACCTGCCGAATGGTCGTCGCCCAACGAGAAGGCCGCCTTGCGGCGGCCTGTATTGGCAGATGTTGTTTTTCTCAGGGAGGAAACGGGTCAATTGGTATAGACGGGCCCGACACCCAGCCCCCAGATGATCACGGTAAACGCCATGATCGCCACCAGCACCACCAGCCCGACCGCGAGCACTGAACTGGAAAACAGAAAACCTTCATCCGCAGGAATGTTCATGAAGGTCGGCAGGCCGACATACAGCAGGTACACCGTGTAGCAGATGGCCGCCGTGCCGACGATCATCCCCAGCCACATGTGCGGATACAGCGCCGCCAGGCCGCCGACGAACAACGGCGTCGCGGTGTAGGTGGCAAACGCCACGCAACGGGCCAGGCTCGGATTGGCATCATAGGTGCGCGCCATCCAGTGCACGAAGGCGCCCATCACCGCGACCCCGCCGAGCATCGCCAGGTACGACATGATGGTCATCCACAAGGCGCTTTCGAACGTCAGCATCACCGGCGCGCGGTTGCCGATGACCCAGCCGACCTGGGTCGTGCCGATGAACGCCGAGACAGCGGGGATCGCCGCCAGAATCAGCGTGTGGGTCAGGTACATGTGGCTGATGCTTTCCTCTTGGTCGCCACGGATCTCCTTCCATTCCTGATCGGGGTGGGTAAACAGTCCCACTACGTGATGGATCATGCCATTCACTCCTCTTGTCATTGCCATCGCCCCCCAACGGAGCGCCTACGGGCCAAGGTGGCCGAGCAAATACAGGTCTAAAGACGTGTGCGACCTTATGTCGCAGTATAGAAAGGACTCCAGCGCACCGGTATGCCGGGCTTAGAGCAAATCGCGCTGTAAACAAAGGGCTTAATCGCAGTTGTATTTGTTGGAGCTGCCGAAGGCTGCGATCTTTGATCGTGTTTTTTACAAGCAAAAGATCGCAGCCTTCGGCAGCTCCTACATTCAAGGCAGGATTCCAGGTTACGGACGGTCGGGATCCATGCTTCGCGCTATTGGGGTTTTTGCGTAAAATGCCGGCCTTTCGTCACACCTCACGGATTTCGCGTCATGGGCACTCTTACGGTCAACCAGAACAAACTGCAAAAGCGCCTGCGCCGCCTGGCTGGCGAGGCGGTCGCCGATTTCAACATGATCGAAGACGGCGACAAGGTCATGGTCTGCCTGTCCGGGGGCAAGGACAGCTACACCATGCTCGACGTGCTGATGCACCTGCAGAAGGTTGCGCCGATCAAATTCGACATCGTCGCGGTGAACATGGACCAGAAACAGCCGGGCTTTCCCGAACACGTGCTGCCGGCCTACCTGAAAGAACTGGGCATCGAGTATCACATCGTCGAGAAAGACACCTACTCGGTGGTCAAGGAGCTGGTGCCGGAAGGCAAGACCACCTGCTCGCTGTGCTCGCGCCTGCGTCGCGGCACGCTGTACACCTTTGCTGACGAGATCGGCGCGACGAAAATGGCCCTTGGTCATCACCGCGACGACATCGTCGAGACGTTCTTCCTCAACATGTTCTTCAACGGCACCCTGAAAGCGATGCCGCCGAAACTGCGCGCCGACGATGGCCGCAACGTGGTGATTCGCCCGCTGGCGTACTGCAACGAGAAGGACATTCAGGCCTACTCGGATCTCAAGCAATTCCCGATCATCCCGTGCAACCTCTGCGGCTCGCAGGAAAACCTGCAGCGTCAGGTGGTCAAGGAAATGCTCCAGGACTGGGATCGCAAGACCCCGGGCCGCACCGAATCGATTTTCCGCAGCCTGCAGAACGTGGTGCCGTCGCAACTGGCCGACCGCAACCTGTTCGACTTCACCAGCCTGAAGATCGACGAGACCGCGGCTTCGCGTTTCGTCAATGTCGTCAATCTGTAAACCCAACCTGTAGGAGTGAGCCTGCTCGCGATTGCGGTCGGTCAGATATTTCATTGCTGACTGACACACCGCTATCGCGAGCAGGCTCACTCCTACAAGGGTTATTCATTCCAAACCTCAGGAGAGGGCATGCGCGATTACAAGTGGCTGCACGAATACTGTCTGAACCGCTTTGGTTCGGCGGCTGAACTGGAAGCCCATCTGCCCGTTCCCAAGACCCCCGCACAACTGCGCAAGATCCGCGACGATCGCTATCTGTCGACCATGGCCCTGCGGGTTTTCCGCGCCGGGCTCAAGCACAGCCTGGTCGACGCCAAGTGGCCGGCGTTCGAAGAAGTGTTCTTCAAGTTCGATCCGGAAAAAGTCGTGCTGATGAGCGCCGAACACCTCGAGCGCCTGATGCAGGACGCGCGGATCATCCGCCATCTGGGCAAGCTGAAAAGCGTGCCGCGCAATGCGCAGTTCATTCTCGATGTGGAAAAGGACAAGGGCAGCTTCGGCGCGCTGATCGCCGACTGGCCGGTGACCGATATCGTCGGCCTGTGGACTTACCTGAAGAAACATGGCCATCAACTCGGCGGGCTGTCGGCACCGCGGTTTTTGCGCATGGTCGGCAAGGACACGTTCGTGCCGAGCTACGACGTGGTCGCTGCGCTGAATGCGCAGAAGATCGTCGACAAAGTGCCGACCAGCCAGCGTGATCTGGCGACGGTGCAAAACGCCTTCAACCAGTGGCACGAACAGAGTGGCGGACGGCCGATGAGCCAGATCTCGATGATGCTTGCCTACACCGTCAACCATTAAGACCGAGTCGCTCCTGTCGCGAGCAGGCTCACTCCTACAGGGGATCTGTGGCGTACACAAATCCCCTGTAGGAGTGAGCCTGCTCGCGATAGCTATTTGTCAGGCGACGGAGACTTCGCCTTCGCCAGCCAATTTGCGATTCAACTGATAGCGCCAGCGCACATACAGCAGCGCCGAGCAGAACACCGCCAGGCTCGCGGCCATTTCCAGCAGGCCGAACAGCTGCCGGTTGGGGTCGTACGCCGCCAGTGCACCCTTGATGAAATACAGGTTCACCACAAAACACATCCACGAATGGCCACGGGCGCTGCCCATGATCATCGCCGGGGCAAGCACCAGCCACGGGATCAGCTCGACCAGTAGAATCACCCACGGCCGCGCGCCATGCAGGTCGGCGAACAGCAGGTAATAAGCGGCGAGCAACCCGGCGAGGGCGAAAAAGCTCAGCAGGCTGAGCACGCGCATCGCCTTCACCCGTGGCTCAAGCCACGCCACCGAGGGCAGGACTTTCGGCTTCTTCGCCATCAGCCCACCAGTTTCTGCGCGGTTTTCGCCAGACGCAGACCGAGGGCGCGACACAGCGCCATTTCGTGCTGATCGAGACCGTTCTTGCCGTCAGCACCAGCGTGATGGCTGGCGCCGTAAGGCGTGCCGCCACCTTCGGTTTCGAGCAGGGCCGATTCGCTGTAGGGCAGGCCAGTGATCAGCATGCCGTGGTGCAACAGTGGCAACATCATCGACAGCAGCGTGGTTTCCTGACCGCCGTGCAGGCTGGCGGTGGAAGTGAACACACCGGCAGGTTTGCCGACCAGCGCGCCGGTCAGCCACAGGTTGCTGGTGCCGTCCAGAAAATATTTGAGCGGCGCGGCCATATTGCCGAAACGCGTCGGACTGCCCAGGGCGAGACCGGCGCAGTTCTTCAAATCGTCGAGGCTGGCGTAGAGCGCGCCTTCATCGGGAATATTCGCGGCCACCGCTTCGCACTCGGTGGAAATCGCCGGCACTGTGCGCAAACGCGCTTCCATTCCGGCCTGTTCGACACCTCGGGCGATCTGCCGGGCCATCTCGTTGGTCGAACCGCTGCGGCTGTAATAGAGAACCAGAATGTACAGCGTGCTCATGGCAACAACTCCAGCACGTTTTCCGGCGGGCGACCGATGACGGCCTTGTCGCCGACTTCCAGAATCGGCCGCTCCATGAGTTTCGGGTGCGCAGCGATGGCCTCGATCAATTGCTGCTCGCTGAGACTGGCGTCCGCCAGGTTCAGGGTTTTGTATTCCTCTTCGCCAGTGCGCAGCAGCTGCCGCGCGCTGATTCCGAGCTTGTCGAGCAGAGCCTTGATCTGCGCGGCATTCAGCGGCGTTTCCAGATAACGCACGATAGTCGGCTGCAAGCCGCGGGCTTCGAGCAGGTCCAGGGCGGCGCGGGATTTCGAGCAGCGCGGATTGTGATAAAGCGTCAGATCGGTCATGGCGGGTCGCTTCTGGCGTAAAGTGGCGGCTATTCTAACTGTGCGGCGCGCAATCCAGAACCGTCAGAGGCGATGGGTCGCAGGCGCTTTCGAATTTTCACAAGGAACACGACATGACAAGGCGATTGGCAGCGGCATTGACCATTATCGGGGCGTTGATGCTGGGGGGCTGCGGCAATGATTACGGGATCGACCAGAACGGCCAGAAGGTAGCGTCCGAACGTCTCGACAAACATTGGATTGTGCTTAATTACTGGGCCGAATGGTGTGGCCCTTGCCGCACGGAAATCCCCGAGCTCAACCATTTGGCTAACGAACTCAAGAGCAAGAACGTTGGTGTGTTCGGGGTCAATTTCGACAATGTGCAGGGCGCGGAGCTGAAAGAAGCCAGCGAGAAACTCGGCATCAAGTTCACCGTGCTCGCGCAGGATCCGGCAGAGCTGTTCGACCTGCCGCGCAGTGAGGCGCTGCCGGTGACCTTCATCATCGATGACAAGGGCAAGGTGCGTGAACAATTGCTGGGTGAGCAGACGGCGGCGGGGGTGATGGCCAAACTCGAGTCGTTGCAGGCTACGAAGTAAATCGCCAGAAGCCCCTCACCCCAGCCCTCTCCCAGAGGGAGAGGGGGCCGACCGAGGTGTCTTTCGTCACACATCGACCTGAGACACCGAGTCGATCATGCATCCGCCAAAGACGATCAGGATCGTTCCCACGCTCTGCGTGGGAATGCCGCCCGGGACGCTCCGCGTCCCTGTGACGCAGAGCGTCACTTGATGCGCTCCCACGCGGAGCGCGGGAACGATCAGGCGGTGTTCAGCGAGTGTGGCTCAGCCCTCTTCCAGCCACCAACGCAACGGCTTGCCTTCAGCCGGCCAGAAGCGCACCTGCTCGATCGGCGAAATGTCCCAGCGCTCGACTTTTTCCAGCGCCTGCAAAAAGCGCTGTTCCTGCTCCATCACCGCCGGGGCACATAGCTTGCGGGTCTTGCCGATCTTGCCGAAGGTCAGCTTGTCGCCGTCCTGCGCATAGGGCGCGAACCAATGGTTGCAGCCGCCGTTGCCGTAGGCGCGACCGTCATCGCCGAGGGTTACGGTCAGATGGCTGTAATCCATCAACGGCCGCTCGCCGATCCATTCCAGAATGTAGCTGCGGTTGTGCTGCAGTTGCACCGGCTCTGCGGCGCAACCGACCAGGCCGACACCGATCAGCGCGGTCAGGGCAAGCCGTTTCATCACGCAGGCTCCTGGCATTTCGGGCACAGGTGTTTGTCGCCAACGGCCTTCCAGCCCAGTTCGGCAATGCGTGCGGTGGCAGCCGGTTTTTCCGCGGTTTTGCCGAGTTTGGCGTCCACGGCGAATTCAAAGCTCAGCTCTTTCGCGCAGCTGTCGCAGTTGACCTGCCAGGTGTGAATCGCCAGTTCGCCGAACACCGGGCCTGTGGTCATTGCGGTCCATTGGCCCGGCGGGTTGATCAGATGGCGTACTGTGTCGACGGTCAGGCGCATGGACAGATCCTTGCTGCCTTTGAGCGTGACCAACAGGGCATCGCCGATGCGGATCGAGCCACCGTTGCCGGTCACCTGATAGCGGCCCGGAACCAGGGCGCGGCATTCGGTGAGGGTGTGTTGCGGGTTCATCAGGGTGTAGCGGAAATCGTGTTCGACCATGGGTCCTCCAAATATGCGCGACATGCTAGCACGGGCTCGATTGCAGAATGATGCACGCGTGCGACCTTCGATCCGGTTCAAATGCACCGACAGTCATGGCAAACTGCCGGCCCCCGAATCTGAAGGAACGGAACATGGCGCTGATCGAATGTTATGAATGCAAGCGGAGCATCAGTTCCGAAGCGCTGGTGTGCATTCACTGCGGCGCCCCGATGGCCGAACACGCTGCCATGCAGGCGCAGTCCGCGGCGGCAGCGGCGCAGCCCGCGACAATCTCCTTCGGCAGCCTGCCCCGCAACAAGGCTGTACCCGAGGCGTTTTTGCCTCCGGCGGCAGAACCGCTACCGAGAGTGATGCCCGCAGCAGCAGGGCGCCGTCGTCGTCAGCAGGCGGCGGAAGAGGCTCGCCAGGCACAACAACCGCTCAACGCTGATGGCAGCCGTCCGCTGGAAGGCTGGCTGAAAATCATGGTGTTTCTGTTGCCGGGGTTTTTCGTCTGGTTCCTGCTGCGCAGCGGCCATTCGAGCAAGCAACGTCTGCTTGGTTTCGGTTGGCTGGGCTTGCTGATCCTGGCGTCTTCGCTGCCCAAGTAAGACGGTTCAACCCTCGACCTGGTTCTGCGGCGCACCTGCCGCCCAGGTCGCGATGTTGTGCAGCGTGGTGGCGGCAATCGCGCCCAGTGCTTCGCGGGTCAGAAAGGCCTGATGCGCAGTGATGATCACGTTGGGAAACGTCAGCAGGCGCGCCAGCACATCGTCCTGCAACGGCAGGTCGGAGCGATCCTCGAAAAACAGCTGCGCCTCTTCCTCATAAACATCCAGCCCCAGATACCCGAGTTGACCGTCCTTCAGCGCGTCGATCAGCGCAGGGGTGTCCACCAGACCACCGCGCCCGGTGTTGATCAGCATCGCCCCCGCCTGCATGTGCGCCAGTGACTGGCGATTGATCAGGTGCTTGCTCTGCTCGTTGAGCGGGCAATGCAGGCTGATGATCCGCGACTGCGCGAGCAACTCCGGCAGGCTCAGATAACGCGCGCCCAAGGCCAGCACCTCGGGATTGGGATACGGGTCGTAGGCCAGCAGTTCACAGCCGAATCCGTGCATGATTTTCGCGAAGGTTGCGCCAATCTGCCCGGTGCCAACGATGCCGACAGTTTTGCCGACCAGATCGAAACCGGTCAGGCCATGCAGGCTGAAGTCGCCTTCGCGGGTGCGGTTGTAGGCACGGTGCAGGCGACGGTTGAGGGCGAGGATCAGCGCGACGGCATGTTCGGCCACGGCGTGCGGTGAGTAGGCCGGCACACGCACGACGGCCAGGCCGAGGCGCTTCGCCGCCGACAGGTCGACATGGTTGTAACCCGCCGAACGCAGGGCAATCAGCCGCGTGCCACCAGCCGCGAGGCGTTCGAGCACCGGGGCGCTGAGATCATCATTGATGAACGCACAGACCACTTCGTGCTGCTCGGCCAAAGCCGCCGTATCGAGGCTGAGGCGCGCCGCTTGAAAGTGCAGTTCGAGCCCGGCCGGGCAGTCGGCGCCAACGAAGCTGTCGCGGTCGTAGGTCTGACTGCTGAAAAAGATCGTGCGCATGAATCCTCCTGGAACATCGACGCGGGCCGCAATCGCCCGCGACAACTGTAGCGCTTTGCGCGCGCGCTGCCTTGCCGTGGATCAGGCGCTGATACGCGCCTGCGCCGCGAGTCGGTTGATCGAGCGCTCCAGTTCATCCAGCGCGGCAGCGGCTTTCGGATCGTCCTGCTTGAGCAGGGTTTCGCTGCGCTGGCAAGCCGCACGCAGTTGCGGCACGCCGCAATAACGGGTCGCGCCGTGCAGGCGGTGCACGCGTTCGAGCAAGGCATTCTGGTCGTGACTGTCACGCGCGGCGCGAATCGCTTCGCGGTCGGCTTCCAGCGAGGCCAGCAGCATGGCGAGCATGTCCGCCGCCAGATCCGCCTTGCCGGCCGCCAGACGCAGGCCCTCTTCGTGATCGACCACCGGCAGTTCCTGCTGACTCGCCGCGCTGTCACCGCTGCGATCCGGCGCCTGATTGCGCAGGGCCAGCCCGGTCCACTTCAACACCACCTGTGCCAGTTGCCGCTCGCTGATCGGTTTGGTCAGGTAGTCGTCCATGCCGCTTTGCAGCAGCGCGCGTTTTTCGTTGGCCATGGCGTGGGCGGTGAGGGCGACGATCGGCAGCGGTGTGCAGTGCCGCTCGCTTTCCCATTGGCGAATGGTTTCGGTGGTCTGGCGACCGTCCATGCCCGGCATCTGCACGTCCATCAGCACCAGATCGAAAGATTCGCTCTGCACCGCTTTCACTGCTGCGTAACCACTTTCCACCGCGAGCACGCGGGCGCCCATGTCTTCGAGCAGGGTCTGCACCAGCAGCAGATTGGCCGGGTTGTCGTCGACGCACAGCACGCGCGGCGCACGACTCGACAGCGGCTCGCCCGGTTCGCTGCGGGTCTGGCGCGGATTGACCAGATCGGCCAGGGCTCGGCGCAACTTGCGCGTGCACGCCGGTTTGGCTTGAAGCTGGCTGTGCGGGTTGGGCACCGACAGATGGAACAGCGTCTGCTCGGTGGTCGGGCACAGCACCAGCACTTTGCAGCCCAAGTGTTCGAGGTCCCAGATGTGCTGGTTCAAACGTTCCGGGAGCATGTCGTTGCTGGTGATGCCGATGACCGCCAGATCGATCGCCTGATCGGTCTGATGCGCGCCGGTGACGCCATTGCTCAGGCTTTCCAGGGTATTGAACGGCGTGACATCGAGGCCGCAGTCTTCCAGTTGATGCTGCAAGGCCTGACGCGCCAGTTCGTGATTTTCCAGTACCGCCACGCGGCGCCCGAGCAATGGCGCGGCGGGCAGGTCTTCGGCGTCGTCGCGAGTCTTCGGCAGGCTCAGGCTGATCCAGAATTCCGAACCTTCGCCCGGGGTGCTGTCGACGCCGATCTCGCCGCCCATCTGCTCGATCAGACGCTTGGAAATCACCAGCCCCAGACCCGTGCCGCCGGGCTGCCGTGACAGCGAATTGTCGGCCTGACTGAAGGCCTGGAACAACGCACGCACGTCCTGACTCGACAGGCCAATGCCGGTGTCCTGAATGCTGATGCGCAGTTGCACACTGTCTTCGTGTTCTTCTTCAAGCATCGCCCGGGCGACGATGGTGCCTTCGCGGGTGAACTTGATCGCATTGCTCACCAGGTTGGTGAGGATCTGCTTCAGACGCAGCGGATCACCGACCAGCGACAGCGGCGTGTCGCGATAGACCAGACTGACCAGCTCGAGCTGCTTGGCATGCGCCGCCGGGGCGAGAATGGTGAGGGTGTCCTGCAACAGATCACGCAGGTTGAACGGAATGTGATCGAGCACCAGTTTGCCGGCCTCGATCTTCGAAAAATCGAGAATCTCGTTGATGATCCCCAACAGACTGTCGGCCGACTTTTCGATGGTGCCCAGATAGTCGAGCTGGCGCGGAGTCAGTTCGCTTTTCTGCAACAAGTGAGTGAAGCCGAGAATGCCGTTGAGCGGGGTGCGGATCTCGTGGCTCATGTTGGCAAGAAATTCGGATTTGATCCGGCTCGCTTCCAGCGCCTCTTTGCGCGCCAGGTCCAGTTCGATGTTCTGGATCTCGATGGTTTCCAGATTCTGCCGCACGTCTTCG